>NZ_JBXUGO010000002.1:0-327890 GCF_057180565.1 Serratia sp. HNCC26DJ244
GTGTTTCTAAGAATGGGGATGTAAAGCTAGGCTCTTTATCGTCTTCCCCACGCACGTGGGGGTGTTTCCAGGCTGCACAGGTTTTATATCTGTCAGTGTAGGTCTTCCCCACGCACGTGGGGGTGTTTCCCTTTACCTTCAGATTTAGCCTGTAGAGTGCTTGTCTTCCCCACGCACGTGGGGGTGTTTCGATGTAGTCAGGGTTATACATGAAGAGTTGACCGTCTTCCCCACGCACGTGGGGGTGTTTCTTGGGTTGGTCGGCATCTTTTATCGCGGAGTTGGTCTTCCCCACGCACGTGGGGGTGTTTCTTACTTTGTCAAGAGGTTCTGTGAAATGAATCTGTCTTCCCCACGCACGTGGGGGTGTTTCCACTTTCGACGCTCTATCGTCTTCAGTGTTGTGGTCTTCCCCACGCACGTGGGGGTGTTTCTTACGATGGCTCTTGGTTTATTTATAAAGGCCCGTCTTCCCCACGCACGTGGGGGTGTTTCCAAACTATGGCATTCATCAATAACAAAGGTTGCGTCTTCCCCACGCACGTGGGGGTGTTTCTGCGGCGGCGCTCCTTGCGGTTTTCCTCGTTTAGTCTTCCCCACGCACGTGGGGGTGTTTCTAAACAAAATAGAGAGAGTATAAAAATACGATAGTCTTCCCCACGCACGTGGGGGTGTTTCTCAGCCGTCCGATCTCCTCCCCGGCCTCAAGACGTCTTCCCCACGCACGTGGGGGTGTTTCCCGATTTTGCATTGACAACTTCAATCTGCACGCGTCTTCCCCACGCACGTGGGGGTGTTTCGTTTATTGGCGACTTTCATCACCGGGATAAAATGTCTTCCCCACGCACGTGGGGGTGTTTCCATTGGCACGCTGAAAATTTCAGACACGTATTTGTCTTCCCCACGCACGTGGGGGTGTTTCTGGGGTCGCGTTTTGTAAACAGGGCGGCGGGTTGTCTTCCCCACGCACGTGGGGGTGTTTCCCGGAGATAAAGCCGTTTCAGTTGTGGTGAGTGGTCTTCCCCACGCACGTGGGGGTGTTTCCCGGCACCTATTTAGGAAAGACCGACGATCAAAGTCTTCCCCACGCACGTGGGGGTGTTTCTATACTGATCCAGTTCCAGCCGTTCACGCTTCAGTCTTCCCCACGCACGTGGGGGTGTTTCCGTCGATGGGATTGTCTCAAATGCAATCCGAGCGTCTTCCCCACGCACGTGGGGGTGTTTCCGAGGTTATAGCGGCGGCGCGGCCATGCAGTGTGTCTTCCCCACGCACGTGGGGGTGTTTCTATACATAAACCCAAGCGATCCGGTTTTGGGTAGTCTTCCCCACGCACGTGGGGGTGTTTCCAACACATCGCGGATTACTTCTTTTGTCCTGAAGTCTTCCCCACGCACGTGGGGGTGTTTCCGCAAAACCGCATCAAGTTCGAGCAGCAGATTGGTCTTCCCCACGCACGTGGGGGTGTTTCTACGCAACATTCCCGGCTGCGCCGTCGTTCACGGTCTTCCCCACGCACGTGGGGGTGTTTCTAGATACCGCTGCTTGTGTGGCAATACGGAAGCGTCTTCCCCACGCACGTGGGGGTGTTTCCGCCTTCCGGCGCTTTGAACTCATACTTTTCAGGTCTTCCCCACGCACGTGGGGGTGTTTCCAAAATCGGCTTTCCGGTAGTTGTCGCGCTTTTGTCTTCCCCACGCACGTGGGGGTGTTTCCGGATGGGGGCCAAAAAGGGCGTAACTGATGCTGTCTTCCCCACGCACGTGGGGGTGTTTCTCAGTCGAGGGCGCGAAAGCGTATCGGCGGAGTGTCTTCCCCACGCACGTGGGGGTGTTTCTAACTTCCTTTACCTTCATCTCTCAATCTCCAAGTCTTCCCCACGCACGTGGGGGTGTTTCTCAGATTTGCGTAACGCCTGTTGTTAAGCTGCCGTCTTCCCCACGCACGTGGGGGTGTTTCCATGTCATCATTGTACTCTACTAGCGTTAATGAGTCTTCCCCACGCACGTGGGGGTGTTTCTGTCCTGCTTTTCCATGTCGCTGATCTCTGCGAGTCTTCCCCACGCACGTGGGGGTGTTTCCAGTCCAAGTCGGCGTCGGGTCCGCCGGGGAAAGTCTTCCCCACGCACGTGGGGGTGTTTCCCGTCGCTGTTCTCAGGAGCGTGGAGAAGTTTGGTCTTCCCCACGCACGTGGGGGTGTTTCTCCAGCCAGTTTGCTGCTCAGATTACTGATTGTGTCTTCCCCACGCACGTGGGGGTGTTTCCTCTGGTTCACGTTCAACCCAAACAAAGAAACCGTCTTCCCCACGCACGTGGGGGTGTTTCCAGTGTTAGCCTGAGATTCGATTGCGTCTTGCTGTCTTCCCCACGCACGTGGGGGTGTTTCTACCTTGAGGTGAGCGGACTTGGTAATCACCCCGTCTTCCCCACGCACGTGGGGGTGTTTCTCATCAGCTTGCAGATATCCGCTGGTGTGGTGTGTCTTCCCCACGCACGTGGGGGTGTTTCCTGGCATCGAATGGCTTCGAGAAAGTAGCAGAGGTCTTCCCCACGCACGTGGGGGTGTTTCTTGATATGCCAGATTTAATTGCGTTTTTTGTGTGTCTTCCCCACGCACGTGGGGGTGTTTCCCAGCGTTGCCCTTGGCAAAACCTTCAGCACCGGTCTTCCCCACGCACGTGGGGGTGTTTCTACACAGAACTTAAGTACCAGCACGACGACGCTGTCTTCCCCACGCACGTGGGGGTGTTTCTTCAATTAGCGCCGTGATTTTCGGCCAAATGTTGGCTGGCTTCATCTGTTACCGCTTGCTTGTTTTGGCTAACTAAAAGGCGTTGGTAGTATAGCGTGCCTATTTGCCAATCTAATGCGCGTGAGCTCCAGTTTTGCTCGGCGGATTCGTGCATTTACCACTGGCGGGCGCTGTCACCTTCTACCCGCAACAGCCTGCGGTAGTGTGTCCAGCTTAATTTGGGGCTCAGCGCGTTCCGAATTGGAAAGGTTTGATAAAAACTGCGCATGTAACGCAGGTTTCTAAATAACTGCGCCTAATACCGCTCCAGTTGTCGATTTCGGGTGATGTTTGTCCAGTGATCAGCAGCAGCCGGTGAAGCCGTATGGTGGCTGGTTCTCTTGACCGGAAAAGAGCAAACCTAAGCGTAGCAAGGCCTGATGCAAGATGTAGCACAATTAGGCGCAGCTATTTAGCATCAAAGCCTTTACCAAACTCAGCGGTCAGTTGTTCTGACAATTGCGTGAGTAGTTTGCTGCCATATTGGGCGCGGTGTTCACCTTGCTGTTCAAATTAAATAATGTGCTGGCCAATTTGCCAGTAGGTTTGTACCTGTATGGTATCCACCGTGAGATAGGCTTGGTTTCTAGCTTGTTAAATGATGTCTGTGAGTTGGTAAATTAATGGGTTAATCGTTAGCAGAGTCCGCTCTTAAATTAGTAATACAATTGCTGCTGAAGTTGTTTAAAAGCTGCCAATAAGTGAATGGTTTTACCGCCAAAGGCAGTCGAGGCATCGTTAACTTAAGATACAAAAGCTGTCTGGAGATGGCGGGTCAAGATCAGAATCTGGCTTTAATTTTCAAACGTTGGGGTTAATCGAAGGTGGGCAGTGGATCTAGATGGTTGCCGATCAGTCTCTCAAAAGCTGATATTTCATCAATTCCCCTCCGTAAAAAAACGAGAGGGGAATTGGTGCTGTGTTTACTGGCTTACATTATTTAACATGATATTTAAATTCTGTATTGCAGCGCGGGAGGCTCCTTTTCCGAGGTTATCGAACACCGCCGCCAAAAGAATTTTCCGGCCTCTTCATTGGCGAACACATAAATATCGAGAGAATTTGTGCCATTCAAATATTCTGGCTCTAGCTGTGTCACCTTTGCAGCCTGTTCCACTGGAATAACATTGATGTGCTTAGCGTCTGAATAAAATTCAGACAGGCAGTCATGGATCTGTTTCGCACTGATGCCGGCTAACGCGCGCTCCAGTTCTGGCTGATGGCCTCTTGCATATACCAGGTGCGGGCAGCGTGATTGTCAACTTTGCTGAGCTGGTTATAATGCGACCAACTTAATTCGAGAGACACTGTCTCCTGAATAGGAAATGTCAGATAAAACCGCCACATATTATGCAGAGTGGTGATATCAAAGCCTTTACCTAAACGCGCTATTCACTGTTTTGTGTACTTGTGCGCGTCTGTGCAATGTTGGCAGCAAATGCTATCCGCGAGGGTGGTGATGGTTCTGTTTATTGATGTTACGCAACAGAGTGAAGGGCTGGTGGAGCAAGGCAATATTGTGATGGTTTGGCCGCCCCTAATAAATCAGGCTTTAATTTTCAAACGTTGGGCGTTAATCCAAGCGGGACGCTGGATCTGGATGGTTGCCGAACAGTCTCTCCAAAGCTGCTATTTCATCAATTCCCCTCCGTAAAAAAACGAGAGGGGGATTGGTGCTGCGTTTACTGGCTTACATTATTTAACATGATATTTAAATTCTGTATTGCAGCGCGGGAGGCTCCTTTTCCGAGGTTATCGAACACCGCTGCCAAAAGAATTTGTCCGGCCTCTTCATTGGCGAACACATAAATATCGAGAGAATTTGTGCCATTCAAATATTCTGGGTCTAACTGCGTCACCTTTGCAGTCTGTTCCACGGGAATAACATTGATGTGCTTAGCATCTGAATAAAATTCAGACAGGCAGTCATGGATCTGTTTCGCGCTGATACCGGCCTGCAAAAGTCTTACATGCAGAGGCACATACAGGACTATTCCTTGCCGGTATTTTCCGTAAGAAGGCGTGAATAAGGGGGGATAGGTTAATAATGCCTGTTGTTGCATTTCCGGAACGTGCTTATGCTTCAGACTCAAACCATATCCACGAAAAGCCGCGCTGATCGGCTCGGGATGGTTTGGATCTTCATAGGCTTCAATCAATGAACGTCCGGAACCGGAATAGCCGGAAATGGCATGTACATTAACAGGGTAATCACGTGGAACCATGCCCCGTTCAGTAAGAGGACGCAGCAAAGCAATAGCCCCTGTAGGATAGCAGCCGGGGTTAGTGACTCTGTTGGCCTCCGCAATCAACGCCGCCTGGCCGGAGGTCAGTTCTGGCAGACCGTAAACCCAACCAGGGGTAGAACGATGAGCCGAGCTTGCATCCAGAATTCGCACCCGAGGATTTTTAACCAATGACACGGATTCACGTGCTGCATCGTCAGGCAGGCATAGAATCGCAATGTCACATTCGTTAAGCGCCTGGCTACGTTTCTGCGGATCCTTGCGTTCTGCACGGGGCAGCTCAAGCAACTCAATGTCATCACGGTTGCTGAGCTGAGAGTGTATCTGCAAACCTGTAGTTCCTGCCTCACCGTCTATAAAAATACGTGGTTTCATAGTGTTAGTGCCAATGTAATGGTGTAATCCAGTTCCGCACGCGGCTTCTTCTCTGGCTGCCTGAAGCTTTATGACGGATTTAAGTCCGTTAACCCCCTAATTTCCATAAATTTGTTCGAAGCGACCTGCCATAGAGTCGCTTTGATCAACATAAGGGACCGGTTTAAAAAACATATCACGTCCAAGCAGTTTCGCTAATGTTAATCTTGACGTAAACGTAGTGGCCAGCAGGCATGACGAGCTCAGTGAAACGACTTTCCGGCTTTCATAGTCGAGTTGGGATGAGTCGAGATAACTACTGTGTAAGCGTAAAGAGCCCAGACCGATACCAAAATTAATAAGCTTTTGTGCTTCATCCATTTCAGGTGAGAGTGGCGAAGTACTCTTCAAAAGACATTGGTTGAGGATCGCAGTAATGTAAGGCACCACCAAATCCGATTGGGCATGAAAACATTTAGTAACCACCGTTCAATTCATCCGGGACTAGGTATTTACCGGCGTCCATAGAAAAGTTAATGGTATACTTTTTGTCAAATTTCTCACTGCCATGAAACCCGGTGGAATGAATCACTAAAGGGTAAAAATCGGCATTCTGCTGCCCATCCGCGACCGAGATTTTGTTTTCCATGCTTTCTGCCTGATTTTTAGCGTCTTGATCATCTGGGTCGATCGCCCCGGTGTTATCCATCCATGACGTCCATTGTACAACCGGGATAAATTTATCTTTGACAACAATATTCAGCGAATCATGAGTTTGTCCATAACCCTGATTCATTGCACTCATTGATTCGTGTATTGCCCATTTCCCTTGCCCTATAGTAATAACGTCTTGAAATTGACCTCCACTCTCCTGTTCGGTCGCCAGCAGAGAGAATCCCTGCGCGGTTTTTGCAAGAACATAGTAATCAGTGGGGAGCGGCGCATTGTCATATGCTATTTCACTGACATCAGGGCACATGACAATAAGATATTGTGGCGGTTGTTGGCTAACCAATTTGTTATAGCAAATGGAATAATCCAGTGCGTCAGTTTCGTCTGGATTATTTACTTTTTTATGCCAAGGGTAATCTTTGTTACTTCCCTTTTGATAAAAGTGAGCAATAAGATCATCTGCGGTATTATAATTATTGCCCGCAAATACATGCTCGGAAAAAGCGATGGGTAGTAATACTATTATGCACATCAAGGGGTTTAGCATACTCATACTCCATTTTCTGACCTGATGTTAAATATGTCACCGTCAAAACCTAGGGCAACAGGAATGAATGTTGATTTTCGTTCCCTGCCTTGCCCATTTCAGACGGTATCTGGGGGGCTTTTCAAGTGATCTAGCGGCTAAAGGGCTTTATGCCTACTGACACCACTGGCGAATGCTAAAAATTTACGCTCACTGATATTGTAAAACAAGCGTTGTTCTGCTTTATCAAGAGCATGTGGGGGCAGATTTTTGGCCTCCCAACCCGTTGGTTCGGCTCCAGCCATCTTCATCGTGCTGGATGTACACACCTTGCAGCTCAGTGTCTCAGTCAGCCATCTTTCGACATTTCTCGGAATGATGTTCAGTAACTGCTGTGCGCTGGTGGCGGGGGAGATAGTATTGCCGGGTGCTTGCCATAGCGCCTGGTACAGACCAACCACGGCGTTAGCGGCAGGTCCGATCAATGGTTCGACTAATTTACCGAAATCTTGGGGTTCCATACTTTCCAATATGACATCACGGTCAAGATATTTACCTGAAGAGGTCATTGTTACTGTCACTTCCTGCTCTGGTAATACTTTCGTGACGTTGGAAAACCAGATCGTTTGCCAGAGCCTGAGACAGTATTCCCCGCGCCAGCGGGGATAAACCGCGACAATAACTGGTGCTTATAAGCGGCTACATTGGCTTTTATCGCCTTGAAGTCGTTGTTAGCAACAACCCAAGTCACGGTTTCCCGGCCCACACCACCATCACCTTGTCATTACCCCACTCACGCACAAAGCCATAACCTTGGGAGAGTGTCACGGTGGTTTGTTTACCCATGCCAATCGCCGGATGGCGGGCACGGAATTGACCCAGTTTCTGCCAGTGCGCTACATTGGCGGCGGCGTTACCGCCAACATCCTGCCAGTTCATCTCTGAGCGTGTGCCTTGCAGAGGATCGGAGCCAGTGGGGCCAAAGGGGCGGGCTGATTCATCACCATAAAAAATTTGCACCGCACCGGGTGCCAGTAACAGTAGTTCTGCGGCTGCGCTCCCACCCTCGCGAAAAAGGCGGGTATCGTGAGAGGAAAGGTAACTCAGCACATTGAACTGCTGGAGTTTGTCTGCCATGGTCTGCCAGGTATCATCAATATCCGCCAAGCAGTCGACGGCTTTTGCGGCCTGATCCTGATAATCAAAGTTAATCATCGCGTCAAAGCCAGCATGATAGTATTTGCTTTCCATCACCCCATGTCCCCAAGCCTCACCTGTCATCCAGAAGTTTCCAGAGTCTGGCGATTTTCCTGGGTTATCGCGTTTCCATACTGCCAGCGCGCTGCTGGCTTGGTTTTTCAGTTGCTGCCACGCAGCCAGCTCCACATGTTTCGCGGTATCGATACGGAAACCATCAATACCGTATTCCCGTACCCATCGGCTAAGCCAGTGAATCAAATAATCGCGTGGCGTATACCCGGCAATGGTTGCAGCCTGGCTATCGTGTTTGTGCTGATAAAACACGGGCAGGCCGGAAGGCTCAGTAGATTCCGTTTTCAGGTCGGGTAAAAAGGAAACGGACATCGTCAAGTCATCGAAGCCAGGCCTGTCGTAATCGCCAATATCGGCACGAACCCACGCGCTTCCCCACCATTTTTGCCAGGCATGTGGATCATTGAAATTAATGTAATCATTAAAGCTGTGCCAGGTTTGTCCTGTGCCTGGCTTCCAGTCATTCCAGTGTATACCTAAGGTTTTTTTCAGCTCGTCACCTTGCAGATAGAGTGCACCGAACTGATATTGCTGCATATCCGCAAGGGTGGCATAGCCAGTATGGTTCATCACCACATCAAACAGAATACGGATGCCACGTTTGTGTGCTTCATCCACCAGGTTGCGCAGATCAGTCTCACTGCCCATATTGGCGTCAAGACGCGTCCAGTCCATGGGGTAATACCCATGATAAGCGTAATGAGGGAAATCTCCCTGACTGCCACCTCCTATCCAGCCGTGAATTTGCTCAAGTGGTGAGCTGATCCACAGCGCATTAACACCCAACTGTTGTAAATAATCGAGCTTACTGGCAAGACCCTGTAGATCGCCACCATGGAAGGTGGCAATTTCTTGCATGCCATCTTTATGGCGACCATAGCTGTTGTCGTTGTCCGAGTTGCCGTTGACGTAGCGATCAGTTAGCACGAAGTATATCGTGGCATTATGCCAGTTAAAGGGGGCAGGGCTGGCGGTGTCAGCCTGCTCAAGTAGCAGCAGACCATTGCTGTCGGCTGCCGGTTGCAGCGTAATTTTCCCATTTTGTACCTGAGCGATTTGCCCACTGTAAAATTCCCGGACATGGCTGCCCTGAGCAAAGGTATGGCCCACCTCGATGGTTAACGGTTTACCGTCCCAACGTGGGCACTGACGGGCCAAGACTTGTGGTGTCGCGTTGTCCTCGCTGGCGACACTCAACACCAGTGTCGGCGTACTGGCTTGGGTGTCTATTTTGAGCTGGTAGTGGCCATCACGGAAAATGTGCCACTGCGGTGTGGCGTCGTGGCAGGATTCAAGTGGTAAGCTCTGATTGAGCTTAATGGCGGCGGCAGGTTGCCAACACTGTTGGTCAAAATGGATTGTTAAGGGGCGTGTCCCTTTGGGGAGTGATTGCTGGCTAATCCATTGACCGCTACCTGCAGGCGTAAAAGCAGGGAAATCGGCCGCAGTCCATGAGGCAAGTGCCATTGCTGGCAGAAAAAGAGTAGCGAAAACTGCACGTTTCATCCTGACCACCTGTGGTTGCGTTTTGTGCAGTATGCGCCTGTTTTATACAAAAAAACTCATCCATACAGGGAGCTGGGCAGGGAGGACCCGGGGGGAGGATGTCAGCACTGCCCATGTAAAGCCAACAGACATCTAACTTCAAGTATGACGAGTATATACCCAATTAACTTGAAGGTGCTTGACCAAGCCTGTTATTAGGGAAAGCGTGCTGAAGGGGTCGTAGCGGCGTGAGCCGCCGACAAATTTGCCAGGAGCAAATTTGAACGACACCGGTCGGCCCGCAGGGTGGGATACAGGGAAGTATCCCATCATAGCCCCTCAGTGCGATTATCCCGGGTATCTCGGACTCAGCAAGTATTTCAAGCAACTTGAAGTATCACGGGTATATACGTGCTATTAATTATTGGGTGGTTATCTTATTTTAACCAGCCTTCGTCTTTAAAAAATTGAGTACCTTCTGTTGTTTCCAGATAAGTGGCAAACTGCGCTGCTCCAGCATCGGCATTGGGTGAAATAGCTATGTTGAAGTCACGGTAGATCCTTCTTTCTGGCTCAATGGTTACCATATCCATTTTATCAGCATTAGCTATTGGCCAGTCACTCCAAGTGATCCAGGCATCAGCCTTCAAGTCTTGGAAAGATTTAAACGCAGCACCACTCCCTTGTTCAAAAGCAACGATATTTTTACGTACCTTCTTGATATCATCCAGTTTACCCAGACGACCCGCAATATCTTCCCACAGCCCAGTGCCTGACGTATTGTAGGTTCCCTTGCCTTCAGTAACGACGATTTTCATCGGCTGGTTAATGAGATCCTCAAAACTTTTGATGTTTTTTGGGTTACCTTTGGCAACCGCAATCACCGCTGGGTGAATGAATATAGGTATCACATCTTTGCTGGAGACAAAGGGATAGTTCTCAAGATAAGCTGTCATAGATTGCTCTGATGCACTGAAAATAATGTCGGCACGTTGTTGAGCGTCTTTTGACCATTTCTTTTCTGGTCCGTAAATGACTTCAACGTGTTGCCCGGTCTTTTTTTCAAAGCTGGCAGCTGCTTTTATTAACGCGGTATGAGGGCCGCCAGGCCCATACAAACGCACCACTCCGTCTTTAGGCTGATGGGCAATGCTAGTGTCGAGGAATTGCCCGCCAGCATAGGTGGAAAATGACGCCATAATAGTCGCAGTTGCAATGATTAACTTTTTAATTTTCATAAAAATAAGCTCTTTTTTATGTGGGTGATACAGATAGTTCAATACAAACACCTTTGAACAATATCTCGCTTTGCGGGTTTTTATTGGCCGTAATAAGAACTTCACTGCTGTTTTTTACAGCATTCCATTCATTTGGTGTCAGTAATTTAGTCTGAGAGTCTTGTAATTGAATAAAGCGCCCTAATAAGGTCAGTTGCCCCGTATCTTTATCTTTTGCCCATAACATAGCCGTTTCCATATTGGCATCGGACAGATGATGGCGGGCATTCCATTTCAAGCGCATACTTGATTTTCCAGGCTTATCTCCCTTGAAAGCCATAAGCACGAAAAAATCCCTTTTTTCTGCTGATGACATCGCTGCGATATAGCTAGGAGTGGCTATTTGAGGCTCGGGCATAAACAACATTGAGCCAGATAACAGGAATAGCAATGCCGCGCAAGCTAGAGAAAATGTTGATATTCTTTTACCCCACCATTTCCCCCACAAGTACCCTTTTTCCTGCTTACCTAACGTGGCATTAATATTTCCCCATACCCACGCCGGGGGTTTCTCAGATGTCATTGGTTCCAACCCACTAAGACGTGAATGCCACTGTATAACGAGCTCATACCAGGTTATGTCATTTGCTATCAAAGATTCGAAGCGTCTTCTCGTTTTCAGCGACAAGGTACCAAGCAGATACTGACTGACCAGATGTTCCCGTATCGCCGGGTTGCTATAGCGAGCGGGAGTCAAGCGTCTATACATTGCTTCAACTCCTGGAGACCTCTGCGGATCCATGATTTTATTGTGCCTAGCGGATGCACCAAGCGCGCAACAATTTCTTCATGAGAATAACCATGAATATAAGCCAACTTAATGGCTTGCCTTTTTTCCTGATCCAAAGAGAAAAAACAGCGGTTTAACAGGGAAATGTCATCGGCAGCATCCGTTTCATTGTCTCCCTGTGCTTCTGGTAAGATATCTGTTTCTTCAAAGCGTGGGTGAAGACGGCCATGCTGTCGAACGTGGTCAATCGCCAGATTGCGCATCAACTGACACATCCATGCCCAAGGGGATATTACTGGCCCCTGTTCAGCGATAAACCAGATTTTCAGGTAACCCTCTTGCAATAATTCCGCTGCAATATCGCGGTCAGCAACAATCTTCATCAGCAACCCGTATAGTTTGCGGTTGGTTTGCCGATACAACTTTTCAAATGCTGTTCTATCCCGGAGTTTTACCCGAGCAAATAGCACCTGCAGTTCTTCATTTGCTGTGACCACGATGACTCCGTAATTAGAGATGAATTAGATGCCAGACATTCTTCACTTTATCACCAGTGACATCGCCTGGTTGTGTATCTTTGACCCACGTATAGAGAGGCGAACCTTGATAGGCCCACTGGTAAGTTCCGTCTTTACGGGCGATGACACTAAGCTCACCGCTGCCAACATCTGCTTTTTGCGCGGTCAACGGTGGCCATTTCTTTGCACAATCGTCATAACATGACGACACATTCTTGCTATCTTTAGAAAAAGTATAGAGCGACAGACTCTCTTTATTAGTCAGAATTTTTCCAGAATCAGTGGTATAAACTTTAACCGGGGCCTGATCTGCCCGAGCAAGAGACCAGATGTTTTTGACACCTGACCCGGTAATGTCTCCAGCTTGCTGATCTTTATTCCAGAGATAAAGTGGACGATGATTTAATGTCCATTGCTGCTTGCCATCTTTACGCGTAATTTTCCCCAAACCGCTCAGCTGCGTGCTCTCGTCGTTGACTAGGAGAGGAGGCCAGGCTTTGGCACAGTCCTCATAGCAATCAGATTGGTCTGCTTTGTCTTTGTCGAAAACGTAAAGAGTCATACCTTTGCTGTCGGTGTAAACCTGGCCTAATGCTGTTTCCCTTGTTGAGATGTCGGAAGCCAGTGCAGAAAATGCCAAGAGGCCGAGCATGGCCGGAATAACACGAATTTTCATCATTATTTCCTTATGTACATTGAATGTCTCTAATACAGACGTTCAGGTCAGCGATTTGGATGCACTCAAAGGAAAATATTTTTTATGGCATATCGGGGTTTGAGGGCTAATGATGGGCGTTGGACGAACTGGAGCGGGGTTGTATTGACCTTTCTAAAATCGAAAGCCGCTGGGATGAGATGATGCGGGTTACCGTTTCTCTGAAGCTGGGCACTGTTTATGCGTTAGAACTCACTCGCTATTACACTACCGGAGGATATTATGAAGCGATGGGCAGTAATACTATTATGCGCATCAAGGGGTTTAGCATACTCATACTCCATTTTCTGACCTGATGTTAAATATGTCACCGTCAAAACCTAGGGCAACAGGAATGAATGTTGATTCTCGTTCCCTGCTTTGCCCATTTCAGACGGTATCAGGGGGCTTTTCAAGTGTTCTAGCGGCTAAAGGGCTTTATGCCTACTGATACCGCTGGCGAATGCTAAAAATTTACGCTCACTGATATTGTAAAACAAGCGTTGTTCTTCTTTATCAAGAGCATGTGGGGGCAGATTTTTGGCCTCGCAACCCGTTGGTGTGGTTGAGTCAGGTTGTTGCGGCGCTCATCACTACCCATGCAGGTTGCGATAGCGCCACACGTTGCCAATTGGGAAATTAATCTTTTATTACATATCCATAGGTTCGGCTCCAGCCATCTTCATCGTGCTGGATGTACACACCTTGCAGCTCAGGGGCGAAGCCAGGTAATAAATTAATCCCTTCTTCCAATGCCAGAAAATAACGTTGTGCCGCGCCGCCCCAAACTTCACCGGGGACAACACATAATACCCCTGGTGGGTAAGGTAAGGCCCCTTCAGCAGCAATTCTGCCTGCTGCTTGTGCCAAGGCGACTAATTCCACATTGCCACGCACTAACTGCGTATTGGCATCTTGCGGGTTCATCACCACGGGTGGGAAATGTGCTTTGCGGAACATCTCTTTTTGTAATTGCTTAACATTATGGCTGACGTATAAATCGTGCATTTCCTGGCACAGTTGGCGCAACGTATAGTTGTGATAACGCGCTTGATGGTTTTTATACACCGTCGGTAACACCTCACTCAGCAATGAATCCTGTTCGATATGCTTTTCGAAACGGGCAAGCAGTGCCACCAAGTGAGCCATTTTGGCGCTGTCTTCTGCCGGCGTCAGCAGGAACAGAATCGAGTTGAGGTCACATTTTTCCGGCACAATACCGTTTTCACGCAGGTAATTAGCCAGAATAGTGGCTGGAATACCAAAGTGGCTATATTCCCCATTGCTGGTATCGATGCCGGGTGTGGTTAACAGTAGCTTGCAGGGGTCAACAAAATATTGTGAGGCGGCATAATCTTCAAAAGCGTGCCATTTCTCCCCAGGGACGAAGTCAAAAAAGCGCAGGTCATTCGCCATGGTTTCTGTGCTGTAAGATTGCCAAGGTTTGCCATCAACCTGCTCTGGCACAAAGGGTTTAATCATCGAGCAGGTTGCCAGCAGCATTTTGCGTGTTTCAATACCCAGGTGAACGCACTCTTTCCACAGGTGTGGTCCGCTCTTGCCTGCATGCATTTTGGCATTAACATCCAAGGCGGCAAACAACGGGTAGAACGGGCTGGTGGAAGCATGCAGCATAAAGGCATTATTAAAACGTTTATGGTTGCAGTAGCGATCTTGCCCTTTGATATGTTTGTCTTTTTTATGGATTTGTGAGGTCTGCGAGAACCCAGCCAGCTGTTTATGCACTGATTGGGTGACGATAATGCCCGGGTCGTTTTCATTCAGCTCCAGTAACAGTGGCGAGCAATCTTTCATCATCGGAATAAATTGCTCGTAACCCACCCAGGCAGAATCAAACAGAATGTAGTCACACAGGTGGCCAATGGTGTCTACCACTTGGCGGGCATTATAAATAGTGCCGTCATAGGTGCCTAATTGGATAATCGCCAGGCGGAACGGGCGCGCTTCATTGGCGCGTTCAGGGGCAACTTCACGGATTTGCTGGCGCAAATAGGGCTCTGCAAAGCAGTGGGAATCAATCCCACCAATAAAGCCGAAGGGGTTGCGCGCGGTTTCCAAGTAGACCGGTGTGGCCCCCGCCTGGATCAGTGCGCCGTGGTGGTTGGATTTGTGGTTATTTCGGTCAAACAGCACCAGATCGCCACGGCTTAGCAGCGCATTGGTCACCACCTTGTTGGAGGCTGAAGTCCCATTGAGCACAAAATAGGTTTTGTCGGCATTGAATACTTTGGCGGCATATTGTTGTGCCTCGCAGGGGGCACCTTCATGGATCAACAGATCCCCCAGCTTGACATCGGCATTGCACATATCCGAACGGAAGATAGTTTCACCGTAAAAATCAAAGAACTGGCGGCCAGCAGGGTGTTTGCGGAAGAATGCTCCCCCTTGGTGCCCAGGGCAAGCAAAGGTCGCGTTACCCATTTCGACATACTTGGTTAGGGTATCAAAGAAGGGCGGCAGCAGTTCACTTTCATATTTCACTGCGGCGGCTTCCAACTGTTTGCCATACAATGGGCTGTTGTTGCTACCGAGTTCAAATACCCCATACAGAGCCGCTAATACGCTGCTCTCTAGCTCTTGTTCGCCACTTACCGTGACAAAAATCGGGATATCCAGGCCAGTTTCTGCTAACTGAACCAACATACCTTGTTGTACATCTTCAATCGCCAGGACGATGGCAGCAACATCATTAAAATCACTTTGATGCACATCGATAATTTCACGTGTGGTGGTAAAGCATCCTACCGTTTTTGTGTTGGCGGCAATTTTTAGTTTTTTCATTGGTCAACGTATTCCACTGGCAAATCGGCTCGCCATCAATCAAGCTGCAGGGGGCTTTCTCACTCCTCCAGCGGTTTGGCAAGCACTGCGTATTATTTTAAGTATTAAAGGCGGGATTATAAGGCAGAATGTATCTCCATTGTTATGACATTCTTGTAACTGAATTTGCATTTTTATGCGAGATTTGATGAGAATTATGCTGTTTAGCCTTGGTGGGGGTAATCGTTAATGATGGCTCTTGGCGGTTAAACTCGGCAATAAGATATTCTCTGCTCTAGGAGACTCAGCGTGAACCCCAGCGAAGACCAACAACACATTATCCGTTTTCTCAACCAGCAGCATCTGCTCACGTTGTGTGCTGGCAACGGTTTGGATATGTGGTGCGCCAACTGCTTTTATGTGTTTGATGCGCCGCGTATGGCATTGTGGTTAATGACGGAACCCCATACCCGCCACGGCACGCTGATGCAGCAACATCACCATGTGGTGGGCACCATTGCGCCACAACCCAAGAGCATCGCCCTGATTAAAGGGGTGCAATACGCTGGTGACATCAGGTTACTGCAAGGGGATGAAGCCCAACAGGCCAGCGCACATTACTGCAAGCGTTTCCCGGTCGCCAAGGTTATGAACACCCCGGTCTGGCAGATCACCTTGCAAGAGGTGAAGATGACCGATAACACCTTGGGTTTTGGTAAAAAGCTGTACTGGCAGCGTGCGGATTAACGGCTCACCCATCAGCTTCATTCATTACGGCAAGTGGCAGCAACAAGGGGCTGGAGCCTGTCCGCCAGCGCTTTTTTCCGCCGCGTGTTAGCTTCCCACCTGTTGTGATTCTGGCGTAACAGGGCTGTCACCAAACCATCATCAAACTACACCGTAACCGTCATATTTACCCTCTAACATGCCCCTCAAACCATAATTAATCGAGTCCAGGGGAGTGAAATGATAAAGAAAGTGATGGCAAGTGCATTGACCATGGTGGCACTGAGCCAGCAGCTCTTTGCCGCCGACAATATTGCCGATTTGGAAAAAGCAGCCCGCAGAGAAGGCCAGCTCAACAGTATCGGCATGCCTGATAGTTGGGCTAACTGGAAAGATACCTGGCAGCAATTGGGCAGTATCTACGGTATCAAGCATTAGGATACTGACATGAGTTCAGCGCAAGAAATTGCCAAATTCTCTGCCGAAAAAGCCAATGCTACCGCCGATATTGGTGACGTAGGCGGCGCCTTTGGGCAAGTAGCGGTTAAGCAAGGGGTAACCCAGCCTTACAAGCCTATCACCTGGGGTGATATTCCCAACTGGGCCAAAGATGCTGACGGCCACTGGATGCTGGCCTATACCGGCACCATTGCCTTCCTGGTCAACAAAGATCTGGTGAAGTCGACACCAACCAGTTGGCAATCTCTGCTCACCGGGGACTACAAAGTAACTCTGGGGGATGTTGTTGTGGCTTCTCAGGCCAATAACGGTGTGCTGACGGCGGCCTTTGCCACTGGCGGCAGCGAGAAGAACCTAAAACTGGCTTTGGAATTGTTCGCTCAGTTAGCCAAGCAAGGCCGCCTGTCACTGAATGACCCTACCATCGCTAATATTGAGAAGGGTGAAGTGGAAGTAGCGGTACTGTGGGATTTCAACGCCCTTAACTACTGTGACCGGATCGACCCAAACAAGTTTGATGTGGTGATCCCCAGCGATGGCTCAGTGACCGCCGGTTATACCACCATCATTAACAAGTGGGCCAAGAACCCCAATGCAGCAAAATTGGCGCGCGAATACATCCTCTCTGATGCGGGGCAAATTAACCTAGCTCGTGGTTACGCCCGCCCGATCCGCAGCAATGTGATATTGCCAGATGATGTGAAGAGCAAATTAATTGCTGCCGAGCAGTATGCCAATGCCAAGCCAGTGATTGACCAGGCGGCGCGGGAGAAAAGCTCGAAAGAACTGCCGCGTAAGTGGCAAGAATTTGTCATGATCAACATGAAGTAAGGGATGAATGTGCAACACAAGGTAATAGTGGTACTTGTTGATGGCCTCAGTGCTGAGATAGCCCATACCATGGGCTATCTGGCCGGGATGGTGGAAGCGGAGCGCGGTCTTTATACCACGCTGAATTGTGCTCTACCTTCTCTTTCCCGCCCGCTTTATGAGTGCATCCTGACTGGGGTAGCGCCAGTGGCCAGTGGCATCACTCATAATGGCATCTGCCGCCTGAGCCAACATGATTCTATCTTTCATCTTGCCCGTGCGGCGGGGAAAACCACCGCGGCGGCGGCTTACCACTGGATCAGCGAACTGTACAATCGCGCTCCTTGGCAAGCCAGCCGGGATCGTTTTACCCATGATGAGCAGTTGCCGATTCAGCATGGCTGTTTTTACTGTGATGACAGCTACCCGGACAGCCATCTGCTGATGGATGGCGAGTGGCTGAGAACCCAATATGATCCCGACTTTTTGTTGATCCATCCAATGGGTGTGGATGACACTGGTCACCGCTTCGGGCTGGATTCGCGCCAATATCGTAATCAGGCGCGGCGCATGGACGGCCTGCTGGCGGATCTTCTGCCTCAGTGGTTGGCGCAGGGGTATCAGGTACTGGTGACCTCGGATCACGGCATGAATAACGACTTGAGCCACGGTGGCATTTTGCCGGAAGAGCGCACAGTGCCGCTGTGGCTGTTTGGCGATGCTTTCGTCGCACAATGGCCTGCAGGAGCCATCATCCAGCAGACTCAGCTCTGCGCACTGATGGCGGATCTGCTCGGGGTTGCTCACCAAAAATCGCGCGGCCCATCGCTACTCAAGGCGGCCTTGTTGCCTGAGGTGCATTGATGATGTCTGCAACAACCCAGACAGTGCGGGATCAACAGCGGATCCCGCACGCTGTCCGCCGCCACTGGCTTCCGGCACTGGTGTTATTGCCTTTTGCCCTGCTGATGTTCTTGTTCCAGTTGGCTCCCTTGGTGTGGGTGCTGGTGGGGAGTTTTCAGACATCAGAAGGTTGGGGTATCGATAATTACCAAGAGATACTCAGCTCCCCTTTTTACCTGCAAGCGTTCAGTAACTCATTGAGTATCGCGGGTCTTCCTGATGAACCAAGGGAAGATAGTGCAAAGCGGCAGGCCAGACCAGATTTATACGCAACCTGCCAGTGAATTTGTGGTGGGTTTTATTGGTAACTATAACCTGTTGGGGCCGGAGCAGGGCAAGTCTCTATTTGGCGCACAGTTTAGTGGCAAGCTGGCGTTGCGGCCGGAAGCGATCACTCTGTTGCCAGTGAGTGCCGCAGTAACGCTGGCGGTAGCTCGGGATCAGCTTTGTGAAGTTGCCTAGCTGATAGTTTTTTTGTTGTGGTTTATACCAAAATGATTACCAGGAACAGTAATGTCATTAGCACTATTTGATTTGGACGATACCCTGCTCTGCGGCGACTCTTCTAGCCTGTGGATGGAATATATGGTGGCGCAACAGTTGGCTCCGGCAACGATGCTTGCTGAAGAAAAAGCCATGATGACGCTCTACTATCAGGGCAAGATGGATATGCATCAATATATGGCTTTTACCTTACAGCCGCTGGTGGGCAAGTCCCGTCAGTGGCTTGGCCAACAGAGTCAGGACTTTATTGAGCGGGTGTTGCGCCAGCGTGTTTACCCGGAAGGGATAGCCCGTATCGAATGGCATCGCCAACGGGGTGATACCTTGATATTGGTTTCCGCCACCGGGGAACACTTGGTGGCACCAATGGCCCAGATGCTGGGGATGGATCACTGCGTTGCCATCCTGCTGGAAGAAGAACAGGGTAGGTTGACCGGCCAGACATACGGTACGCTGAGCTTTCGTGAAGGCAAAGTGGCCCGCATCAAGCAGCTATTCGGCGAGCAGCCAGAGCTCTGGCAGGGCAGTTTCGGTTACAGCGATTCCCACAATGACTTGCCGATGTTGCAGGCAGTAGCCCACCCCTACGCCGTCAATCCGTATCCGGGTTTACGTCAACTTGCTGATGAGCATCACTGGCCTATTCTTGAATGGCAGCTCTAACTATTCTCTCTGTTCCCTTGGCCTGAAGTTTGGCATCACTCCCCCTTCTTGGTTATCGCACTGGGTGCATACCGGTGCGCCTCCGCAGTCGGCTAACCTGCGTCACTCGCACTGGTAGCACTATTCCGCGCAGCTCTTTATATTGTGGTGAACACTTCCACTATTCCTTAATGCGGTATCCCATGAACCATAAAAAAATAGCGGCAATTATATTGGCAAGTAGTTTTGTTTCCTTGGCGATGGCGCAGGATGAGGGGGGTTCTTTTGCACACAAAAACTGGGAGCTGGTTTGTGATAACACCCATACCTGCCGTGCGGCTGGCTACAGTGAAAGTCAGGAGTCCACGGGCTCAGTGCTGATTACCCGCCTGGCTGGCCCGGGTACGCAACCTACCGGGGCGGTGACGTTGGCGGATATTGAGTCTAAGGAATCTTCCCCGGTACCTAAATTGACCCTGTGGATTAATGACAAATTGATGGGGAACGTCCAGCCCACTCAAGATGGCATCTGGCATTTATCAAGCAACCAAACGCTGGCGGTGCTCAAAACGGTCAACGGCAGTGGCAAAGTTGAATTTAAAGGCGGGCCAGTTTCTTTTGTATTATCCGGGGATGGGGCCACTGCCGTATTACTGAAAATGGATGATGTGCAAGGGCGTATTGGCACTCCGGGTGCATTAACTAAAAAAGGCGATAAACCGGAAAGCAGCGTACCAGCAGCGATTCCTGCCCCGATGATTCAATGGGTCAAAGTGAGTGATGTGCCGGAGCGTCTACTCACTGCACCAGAAATAGCAGCGTTAAAACCAAAACTGTTGGCAATGTTAAAACCGGATGATTGTGAGCACCTATGGTTTGATTTGAAGAATAATTCAGATTTAGGCACATCTGCGGACCATGAGGATGCCTTAACACTGACCCCACTGGGTAACGACCATGCGTTGATCTCTACACTCTGTTGGCGAGCCGCCTATAACCAAGGTTATGGTTATTGGGTTATCGACAATGCATTGAAAACTGACCCGGTTTTGGTGACCAATTCCGCTTCAGGCTATAGTCAAGGGGTGATTTCCCTAGGGCAAAGAGGGCGCGGGTTGGGGGATTGCTTTTCAACAGCACGTTGGCTATGGGATGGTGAAACCTTCCACAAAAGCCGTGAAGCGACCACCGGGATGTGCAGCTATATCCATTTGGGCGGCACCTGGGATCTGCCGACGTTTGTCACAGAGGTCAAACCCGCTTTATAAAGGCACCATGATTAAGCTGAAACCGCTCAGTTATTTTAAAACCGTGGTGGGGCCGGGCTCTGTTTCTGTGGCTTCCGCCATGCGGTATATCGCCCAGCCCCATTAGGTAGGGTCAACTAAGTCGGGGTCAAGAACAGTTGGAGCCAGAAACAAACAGCGAGCAACATCACGGTACGGCGCATAAGTGCATATCTTTGGGGGCATCAGTTGACCCCTGTAGGTCTTCTTCAGGAATGCGTTGGAAGGCGCGCCAGTGTGATTCATCGATCGAGACAACTGTCCCGCTATCAAGGCATAGCGATTCAACACTGTGGGGTTTGGTATCGCATTGAACGCTGCCGAGTAGGCAGCGTTCCCAGATTTTTATTTGGGTTTTCGACTTAGTGCCGGCGGTGTTGACTGTCACTGGTTTGGTGGCAATGATCATATAACTAAAGTCGCCATTGGGATAATGGCGCTTCCAGTCATCCGGCCAATATCTTTTATGTAATCCATAACCATAAATTGAAAAAGCAGGCAGTGTCGAAATCGATACCAGTATCACGATGATGGCGGCCAGGCTACGGCAGGTTTGGCCTGTTCGAGACCACACCAGCAGACCGATAACAGGGAAGATAATAGCGCATATTACAACCCAGGTTAGTAATGAGTTCAGGGCATTTATGGCGCAGGTCTCGCCACAATACTTGGGTTCGAAGGCCATATTAAGCGTTGAGATAACTACACCACAAAAGAAGCCTGCAATAATCAACAGCAGACTTGCCCAAAGACGTTTCATATGACCTCCCTGTTGTAGATTGCCCTCAGACAACCCAAGGCATGCTATACCCAAATTCCTTAAACCACTACCTGAGCAAAGTGGCGGGAAAAAGGACTATAGCCCCATTTTGAACTTTACTTAGATTTGCCAAATGACCAATGTGGGACTATATTCCCATTATTCCTTTTAAATTGGGAATATAGTCCCATTGGTGATGGTATGGCAAAGCGAGACTTACACAGTGTGCTGTTTCCAAAGCAGCGAAAAATTCTCACTCACTTTGGTGAGGATTTGTTGCTAGCGATGAAACGACGCCGATTAACCAAAAAGATGCTCTGCGAGCGAACTGGGTTTGACCATAAAACGGTAAATAAGGTATTTGCCGGCGATCCTGGTGTGGCAATTGGTACTTATTTGAAAATTATGGCTGTTCTGGGTATGGAGAGTAACTTCTCAGAGCTGGCGGCACATGACGAATTAGGCATCAAGTTGCAAAATATCAAATTACTGGAAGGTTCAAAATGAGCCGTGAACTAGTCGAGGTTTATGCAGATTGGCAACCCATTGGGCAGCCATTATTAATGGGTCTTTTGACTTATAGTGATTCAAGTCGCGGTGGTGTGTTCAGTTTTTCTTATAACAAGACATTTTTAAAGTCTCCCTACTGCCTGCAAATTGATCCCTTACTGACGCTGTATGAGGGTGAATTATACAATGACCAAGCGGATAAAAACTTTCGTGCCTTTTTAGATTCATCCCCAGATCGCTGGGGGCGTATTTTGATGCAGCATAGGGCGGCGATCGAACATCGCAAAGGCATTCGGCCGAATAATCGACTTACTGAGCTCGATTATTTGCTTGGGGTACATGATAGCTACCGCATGGGCGGCATTCGTTTTAAAAAAAACGGCTCATCTGATTTTCTGGATAACAATGCTGAATTTTCCGCGCCACCGATGGTAATGCTTCGTGAGCTAGAGCATGCCGCTATCCAAATTGAAAAAGACGATAATATTGACAGTGATGAATATTACCGATGGTTGAAAATGTTGATTTCGCCTGGCTCTTCTTTAGGTGGAGCTAGGCCAAAAGCCTGTGTTACTGACGAGCATAACCATCTGTGGATAGCGAAGTTTCCCAATTTAAATGATTCCTATGATGTCGGTGCGTGGGAGATGGTGTGTTACGAACTTGCTTTAGCGGCAGGTATTGAGATGTTTCCAAGTGAAGTACGAAAACTGTCGACACAGCACCATACCTTTTTAACCAAACGCTTTGACCGTGAGGGAAACCAGCGCCTGCATTTTTCATCGGCAATGACGCAGCTCCAATACTATGATGGCGAGCATTCACAGGGTGCCAGTTACCTTGAGCTCGCTGAATTCATTTCTAATCAGGGCGTACAAACTAAAGTCGACCTGGCTCAACTATGGCGGCGGATAGTGTTTAATATCGCCGTGTCTAACACCGACGATCACCTGCGAAACCATGGTTTTTTGCTAACGAATAAAGGCTGGAAGTTGTCACCGGCTTACGATTTAAACCCTATTGCTGGCAAGCAAGGGCTTCATCTGAACATTACCGATACAGACAACGCGCTCGATTACCAACTTGCCTTTGATGTGAAAGATTTTTTCAGGCTTTCGCAGAGTGAGGCAACGCAAATTTATAGTGAGGTGTTAAACGCGGTCAAACAGTGGCAGCAAGTTGCCCAGCGACTAGGGATCAGCCGAGCAGAGCAAGCCATCAAGCAAGAAGCATTTAATGTGTGATTCATCTTGGTTTCGCATACTACTTTGTCTTTATTGGGACTATATTCCCATTTTTTGCAAAAAATTGGGAACATAACCCTATTTCTAGCGAAGCACACTTTTTGGCTTTATTCAGCAAATGGGCGAGCTGACCGCGCAAAAAATCGAACAGTGTGCACTGCACTGCATTGCCGATGCGAGGCAAGTAACTAAAGCCAAAGCCAAAGCCCCCGCAGCCTGATTGATAACAGGTATACTCTATGCAAATGGTCAAATAGATAAAGAGGATCTGATGGCACGAGTATTAATCACCGGCGCTAGTGGGTTGGTAGGGGGCGAACTGTTGCATTTGTTGCAATTAGACAGCCAGGTCAGCCAGATAGTGGCTCCTACGCGTCATCCACTCCCTCCTCATAGCAAATTGCAAAACCCGGTAGGGAAAGATCTGCATGATTTGTTGAACTCGTTGGCGGAACCGGTGGATAAGGTGTTTTGTTGCCTGGGAACCACGCGTCGTCAGGCCGGGAGCGCCGACGCTTTCCGCCATGTGGATTACCAACTGGTGGTTGATACCGCCCTTACCGGGCAGCGGCTGGGGGCGCAACACTGCCTGGTGGTCAGCGCGCTAGGGGCGAACTCCGGTTCCCTCTTTTTGTATAACCGCACCAAAGGGCAAATGGAACAAGCGCTGCGTGAACAGCATTGGCCACGCTTGACGTTGGTGCGCCCGTCAATGCTGACGGGGCAGCGCACTCACGCCCGTTTGCTGGAGCGGCTGACTGCGCCGTTATTTAACCTGTTACCCGGCAAATGGCGTAGTGTCGCAGCCAAAGACGTGGCACAAGCCTTGTTGACCGAGGCGCTAACCCCGGGTAATGGCGTTAAGGTATTGGAGTCTGACCAAATCAAGGCGGGATAATATCCCCTCAGCTCAAATCGCCGTGAGCGGGTGCCTAGGCTGAGAGGAGCCTGGATAAACAGCGCAGAAATTAATCTTTTTTGCTTATATTGTTGTCACCGATGTGCTAACACGTCATCAGGCTGTAAACATAGAATCAAAGTAGGAGTGCTAAACGTGGAAAGCCGTATCCAATTTCGTATTGAATATGAAACCAAATTGCTGGCACAGAAAGCGGCAGAGGCTAAAGGTACCACGCTCAGTGAGGCATGCCGCCATTTAATATATCAAATGGCGGCCGAACAGCGGGTATCTGAACAGCATGAAAATTGGTTGCAGGAAAGGGTTGATGCCGCTTTTGCCCGTTTGCATCAGGGAAAGGCCGTTTATCTTGATGAACAGCAAGTTGCAGAAAGAATGGAAAACTTCAAAGCCAAAATCAGAGCAAAATACACCGCTAAATAAGGATTGTTATGCGCATCGTATGGGACGACGTTGCGTTACAGGATCGAGAACGCATTTTTGAATTGCTTTATCCAATCAATCCATTGGCGGCCGAGCAAGTTGATATTGAAATTGCGTTGGCCGTCGAGCGGTTGTCGGATAACCCACAATTGGGTAGGCCTTGGTACGGGGGGGCGCGAAAATTGTTGGTGAGTAAAGCATCGTTATTAGTGATATACGTCGTTTGGGATGAGGCAATAAAAATTTTAGCGATCACCCATCAACGAGAGAAATTCCCCGCTTAACGTAATTGATGTACCACTTGATTACTGCTGCCACGCCAAATCAGCGCCGGGTCTTTTAAGGCCTGGACAAATTTTCCATCTATCAACACATTGATCTGGTTGACGATTTCCATCTGCGCATTATCGAGATCTTCCAGCTTGTAGCCAGTCCATAACCAGATATCTTTACCGGGGCATTCAGCGCGCACGCGAGTGACTAACTGCAATATGGCCGGGACATTGGCTGGGTGCAAGGGGTCCCCCCCTGAGAGGGATAACCCTTGGCGTGGAATACGCTGATCATTGAGATCAGCAATTATCTGCGCTTCCATTTGTGGGGTAAACGCGATACCCGAATCGAGCCGCCAGGTGCTTTTGTTATAGCAGCCCGGGCATTGATGCTCGCAGCCAGCAACAAACAACGTGCAACGTGTGCCTGGGCCGTTGATCACATCAATGGGATAGTATTGATGGTAATTCATTTATCTCTTACCTGTTCCACGCCGACACCTGCGGTTGCCATGATGGGTATTATTGGCGAGCCAAGAATACCCATCGCTAATACCCATCGCTAAGACCCATCATTAAGGGCAATTAACCAAGCTGCCCGTTGGCCAGGTGTTTTATCCGGCGTTTAACTTCTTCCTGCTTACCGGCGTTAAACGGCCTGGCATCCGGGCTGCCCAGGTAGCCACAAACACGGCGGGTGACCGAGACTTTTGCCGGGTCATGGTTGCCGCATTTCGGGCAGGTAAACCCTTTGCTGGTACAAGAGAACTCGCCAGTATAGCCACACTCATAGCACTCATCGATCGGCGTATTGGTGCCGTAGTAAGGGACGCGGCTGTAGCTGTAATCCCAGACATCTTCCAACGCTTTCAGGTTGTGCTGCAGGTTCGGATATTCGCCGTAACAGATAAACCCGCCGCTGGTCAGTGGCGGATAGGGGGCCTCAAAGTCCAGCTTGTCGTAAGGGTTGACCTTTTTCTCAACATCCAGATGGAAGCTATTGGTGTAGTAACCTTTGTCGGTTACCCCTTCCACCACACCAAACTCGCTGGTATCCAAACGGCAGAAGCGATCACACAGGTTTTCACTTGGCGTACTGTACAGGCTAAAGCCGTAACCGGTTTCCGCTTTCCAGCTATCGGTGGCGGCTTTCAGGCGTTCTACAATCGCCACAGCTTTGGCGCGTAATTGCTGGTCATCGTAAACATGTTTCCCGGCACCAAACAGGGCATTGATGGTTTCATGCACACCGATATAGCCTAATGAGATCGAAGCACGGCCATGTTTGAAGATTTCGGCGACATTATCATCGGCGTTTAATCTGACACCACAGGCCCCTTCCATATATAGAATTGGCGCGACACGCGCTTTGGTACCTTCCAGGCGCGCAATGCGCGTCATCAGGGCTTTCTTGGCCAGTAACAACCGTTCATCAAGCAACTGCCAGAAACGTGATTCATCCCCCTTGGCTTCCAGGGCAATGCGCGGCAGGTTGAGGCTGATGACGCCGATATTGTTGCGGCCATCGTGAATCAGTTCGCCATTCTCTTCATAGGTACCCAGGAAGCTGCGGCAACCCATTGGCGTTTTAAATGAACCGGTGACCTGAACTACCTGGTCGTAATTAAGAATATCCGGGTACATACGCTTGCTGGCACACTCAAGCGCCAACTGCTTGATGTCGTAGTTGGGGTCACCGAACTTGTGGTTCAAGCCGTCACGAATGGCGAAAACCAGTTTAGGGAATACCGCAGTTTTACGGTTTTTGCCCAAGCCGGCAATGCGATTTTTCAGGATCGATTGCTGAATCAACCGCGATTCCCAACCGGTGCCCAAGCCAAAACCGAAAGTGACAAACGGCGTCTGGCCGTTGGCGGTGTGCAGCGTATTGACTTCATACTCCAACGACTGGAAGGCGTCGTAACACTCTTTTTCGGTACGCGCCATCGCATAGCCTTCTACATCCGGGATCTGCCACTCTTGTGCCACTTTCCGGTGTTTCTCCAGGCTTTCACTGACAAAAGGAGCCAGGATTTCATCAATGCGGTTGATGGTGGTACCGCCATAAATATGGCTAGCTACCTGTGCGATGATCTGAGCGGTAACCGCTGTGGCGGTAGAAATTGACTTCGGTGGTTCAATTTCGGCATTACCCATTTTGAAACCGTTCGTCAGCATGCCCTGCAGGTCGATCAACATGCAGTTGAACATCGGGAAGAATGGCGAGTAATCGAGGTCGTGGTAGTGGATCTCCCCACGTTCATGGGCCAGCACCACGTCACGAGGCAAAATATGCTGTTTGGCATAGTGTTTAGCGACAATACCTGCCAGCAGATCACGTTGGGTCGGGATCACTTTGCTGTCTTTATTGGCATTCTCGTTCAGTAGCGCCAAATTACTCTGTTCAACCAGGCCACGGATCTCCTGGTTCAGTCTGCCGCGCAGTTCCCTGGCCACATCGCGGTCATGACGATATTCGATGTAAGTACGGGCCAACTGTTTGTATTGGCCTGCCATTAATTGGTTTTCAACCGCCTGCTGGATTTCATGAATATCGACACGTGGTTGCTGTTCCATCTGTTGAGCGACCACTCGGGCGACGGTAGCACAGTAGTCGTCATCGACCACTCCGGCAGCCAGCGCGGCCCGCTCAATGGCCTGCTTGATGCGTATCTCGTCAAAAGAGACCTGGCAACCGTCCCGCTTAATCACTACTGGTTTCACGTTGTTACTCCTGTTCCCATTGGGGAGCGTCAGCTTATCCACAGGGCAAAACCGCAAGACACAAGGGCTGCGGGAGGTGTGGATGACATTGTGGATAACTACTATATATAGGTGTTTATATATTTTAGTGCACTATATATGGGTGTGTTGTGTTTTTTGTTGATGTAGGGCAAGGAATTTGGGAGAGAGTTTGAACGCTGTACAGCGGTACATTTCAGTAACAAGGGTAGCCCTTGCTATCAGGGGGACTGCATCTTATTGTTGCCAGATTGTCAAAACGTAAAGAAATCACCAAAGCGTGATTTAGATCACTTTAAGCATCCAAAGAGAGAGCTGGGCAAGCGAAATAGGCGGTCAATAAGGCGCTGTCTATAGCGACCTGAACCGTTGAGTCAAAATGGCTGTGGATCTCTCTGGTTGCAAACAATACGAGTATTTACCCCAGAAACTCGGCTAACCAAGTTACTGGGGCTTGGTGGTGTGGCAGCCAGGCTAGGGTTACAAAAGACCCGCGCCGATAGGGAACAGTGGGTTGGCAGAGTCATGCGGTACATCTTCTTTCTGTTCCAGCACCGCTTGCCAATTGGAGGGCAACTCGAAGGGTAATTTACCCTGTGCCTTGCTCTTACCTGTAATAACATCCAGCACGGCTTGGTCGGAAGCACCGAAGTTAGCCAGCAGCACATCCGTTTTATCGACGATATTGGTCAGGATGGCTGGGCGATCAAGGTAAACGGAAATCACCGTTGGAATATTGTGTGCCTTCACCCGTTTGATAAGCTGGTAGTCCTCACTGCCGCTGTAAGTGCCGGCTTTCTCATCCAGCACCACGGTATCGGCATCGTCAAAGCCCAATTGCCCAAAGTTGACCAGTACACCAAAGGGATAGTGGGGATCGTTTTGATGGGGAGTATCTACCCGCAGGATAGCGATTTCAGCTTCTTCTGGTGTAGCAACCACTTCCATACCATATTGTGCCGCCACGCTGGCATTAACGTTATGCAGGAACACCTTCTTACCGCTCAACGCTAAGGGTAACAGGGTACGGTTATTCTGCAGCAGGATCTGCGAACGGCGCTGTGCGTCATCCCCTTTTTGTTGGAATTCACGGTTGCCGACAATTTTCACCGCCTGAGCTTCATTGACGTAGGGTTTCTCAAACAGCCCCAGTTCAAATTTTTGCTGCAAAATACGCGTGACTGAAGCGTCGATAGTCGCCACCGGTATTTGTTGTTCGTTGATGGCGGCGATCAGATCGCTGGAGTCGGTGGTTCCGCCGAACTGGTCGATACCGGCCTCAACCGCTTTCACCACCCGTTCTTGACGCGTGAGGTTTTCAACTCCCCATGGCATCCCGATGCCAGCGGCCCAAGGTGAAACACCAGCCGCGATATCGGCATCGCTGATACCAGTGATACATTTGCCTTCGCAGCTTTCCAAAATACCCCAGTCGCTTAACACCACACCGGTGAAACCAAAGCGGCCACGCAATATTTCGCTCAATACCAGTTTGTTAAAGCCAAAACCGACCTCCTCAACCAGTTGGTCCTTGTACCACAAATTGATTGGCTGACCGTAATAAGGCATCACTGAAGCGACCTTGGCGGCAAATGCACCTTCAAACGGCACCAAGTGGTATTCCAGGTTTTCCCCCGGGTAGACCTGCTGTTTACCAAAGGCGTTGTGCGGATCCAGCCCATTCAACTGAGGGCCACCCCCGGCAAAATGTTTGACTACCGTGATAACACTATTCGGGGTCAAGCCTTTGTCGCCATTCTGGAAGCCTTCGATATAGGCTTGCACCAAACGTTTGGCCAGTTGGTTATCTTCACCAAAGGTGCCATTGATGCGCCCCCAGCGTGGTTCGGTAGACAGGTCGGCCTGCGGTGACAATGCCATATGGATCCCGACAGCCCGATATTCCTGGCGTGCGATATCACCAAAAGTTTTGACCAGAGCAGTATCATCTATTGCTGCCAGGCCAAGGGGTTCTGGCCATTGTGAGAAGCTCCCCGCTGCAATACTGGTCGCGTTGGGGTCATTAACAAAGTGGTTGCGCGGGTCGGTACTGATGGTCAGGGGAATACCCAGGCGGGTTTTCTCGGCCATTTCCTGTAATGCGTTGTTATCAGCAGAAATAAACTGGGGGTTGCCGGCCATACGGGTAATAAAGGTGTTGGCGAGGCGTTGATTAATGTCTTCTTCGGTCGCACTGAGATCGACACGCCCGGCGTTATCAAGGGCGATGGTACCGTGCATCATGGCTCCGGCTTTTTCTTCCACGCTCATGCGGGTGGTCAGGTCGTGAGCTCGGGTGGCACTGTCGAGACGCCAGTCTTCATAAGGGTCGAGCTGGCCATTTTTATTCATATCTTTAAATTTCAGCGTACCGACAGTAATAATTGGAATATTCCGACTTTCCAATTCTGCCTGAGAGCTTGGCGCCACGTAAGAATCATTATTATCACACCCGGCTAAGCTGGCCGCTAACAACCCACTGAATATCAGTATCGACTTTCTTTTAAAACGCATAAAGGAAACTCCATATCGTGATACCGATGATCCTTCAAGGTGCAGAATGATTGGCTAAACGGCGTGTTCACGCCCCGTCATTGGGGTAATAATTTCGAGACGCTTTACTGAATTGCCACTGACCTACGTCCTGAAGTCACTTAGGTAACAGGTAAAATAAACCACAGATGAAACGAACTTTCAGTAACCTGGTTTTTATCACTATTTTCAATTGGTTGGTTTTATATTTTTTTATTAATCATTACATATTATTCTTGCCGCATAAAGTAAATGCATGGCCAATTTGAGACTCTCTTCACACTTTAGCCTGAATAATTGATCTGATGCGAAGAAAATATTTTTTGGTACCGCGCCATGTGGGTTGTAAAACCCTATTTTTGCGTAGTGAGGTCTAAATTTGGTGAGGTAAAGGATTAATCCCAAGACAATTTTATCAAGCTTCTGAGAATCACTATTCAAACGGTGATGATGAGAAATGATAGGGCGGGAAAGGGTCGGTTGATATGAGAGGCGTTATTCTCTTTCAGGGGCGGAGCCTATTTTTTATTGGGTGATTTCTGTACGGGAAATATCTCTGCCGGTTGAAAGGTGGCGGGGGCGTCACCATTTAATACCTAGCAAGTATAATTATTTGTTATGTTTGGTATTTAACTTATCAAGATGCTGCTGAAAACCAGCCTGCATGGGAATAAGTTTATTCTGAAGTAATAACATTTCTTTAATATCTTGTTCCGAAAGTTTATCTGGATGATTAAGGTATTTGGTGATTTTGCTCGATAATTAATTTATCGTAATGAATTCCTCTTTCATTTCTTGTATTTCTTTGCTTTTAACTTGCCAATTAATCAGTTGTTCATTGGTTTTTTCAAAGTTGGATATCATATTTTCAAATGCTTTTTCTTTCGTTTCTTTATTAGGGCTACTCATTGCGTTCCATAACTCGTTTGGCAACTTTTTCGTGAAGGTGTCGGATTTTTTAATAATATCATTCAAAGCAGTTAAATCTGCTTTAATGTCTGGCGTGTTATCTGCTGATAACATTTCTTGCTTTGTTGATGCGTTACCCTCGGAAAAGCTTGCTGAATGAGCAGTATGACTTAATAATGCCAAGAGTGCTGTAGCACAGATAGCAGTGATTAGTTTTCTCATTATTTCTCCTTAAAACCTATGCTATCCCTGCAGATTAAGTGTCATAGTATAAAAATTGCACCACGCAAACCGATGTATTAAAAGCAGGATATATTCCTCATACTGCAAGTCGTGCGTTACTCGCCTCTTCCCTGAGGCTCTTCCAACAGCCCAATGCAAGCGTTGTGTTTTGTCTTATCACTTTATTGAACGTGGGTATAAAAATATATTTCCAGTAATTAGAGTAATTTATTGAATATTGTATTCTTTATTCAATTTGCTCAGTTTTTCCCCATATATCTTCATTAGGGTGACAGATTTTTCCTGAAGAGAATTCATTTGTTGAACCTCACTTTCAGAAAGGGATTGCCCTTTTTTATTAAGTTCAATATTCTTTTTAACGAAATCTAACAATATAATTCCGATATCATTGCTTGTAACTATGTCCATTCTGATATCTTGTAATTCTTGGCTTTTAATGGTCAGCGATTTCAATTGGTTGGTGAGTTCTATAACGCTGGATTTGACTTTATCAAATGATTTAATCATTCCATCAGCATCTTCTTTTTTTCCAGCTTCTGATAATTCACTTTTTATTTTAGCTACATCACTATTATGTGCTTTCATAAGGCGAATTAAATCAGTTAAATCTGACTTAATGTCCGCTTTGTTATCTGATGATAATGTTTCTTGCGTTGCTGAAAAGTTGCCACCTGAACTACTTGCTGAATTTGCTGTATTACCCACTAATGCCAGAAGGACTGTAGCAAAAATAATTCCTGTTACCTTTTTCATCTATTATCCCTTAAAAATAAGTCACATAGTGTAAAAACCGCACCATAAAAGCTCAAAAATGAGCCAGTGAAGAATTATAACGCTATATTTAGGAAAGTTCTAATTTGATTGGTCGGAAAGAAGTTGGCGGAAATCAAGGTGATGGGTCTTGGTAGTTCCAGGTTTATCTGCCTTTATTCAGAATGCCAGGATAGAAGCTCTGTTAAAATCGGTTTATTGCATTTTTCGACTATACCCTAAATAATTCGTTTTGCAGGAAGGCGGCGACGCAGAGAATCCCCAGGAGCTTACACGGGTAAGTGACTGGGGTGAGCGACAAATCCGCCTGGAGCGGATTTGAACGCTGCTTGCAGCGGCCCCGATAGGGGCGAGCCTCATGGATGAGGCGAGTAACTAAAGCCAACACACATGCAATTTGAAGTATGACGGATATAAATTACGCGGTAAGTTCTAATATTCCCTGGCGTGGAGTTTGAACACGACCATAATCGTGACTTGCCTCAGGTAAGAGGCGAGTCACGACACAAATGATTCCTGCGGTAATAGATTGAATTAAAATCCTTATTCCAATAACCACCAGATGGCTTCGAATGGCCGCAATAGGCTGCTTTGCGGCTGTTCGATGCAATCGTTATAGTTACTGATTAATGGCCGCCACAGTTGAGCCAGTTCAACACCTGCGGCATCCCAAGGTAAAGGTTCTCTACTCAAGTTAGCGACCACCAATAACCGTTGCCCATTCCAACTGCGTTGATAACACCACAAAGCGGGATGAGTGGGCGCCAAGTCCTGATAGTCACCATAAGTTAACAGCGGGTACTGTTTACGCAGGGCAATCAGGTGGCGATAGGCGTAAAACACCGAGTTCGGGTCAGCCAATGCCGCTTTGGCGTTAATTTGCTGGTAATTATCGGCACAACTGATCCAGGGCGTTCCACGGGTAAAGCCAGCGTTGGCGGTATCGTCCCACTGCATTGGGGTGCGGCTATTATCACGAGATTTACTGGCCAGGATTGCCAACAGTTCTTCATCACTCTTGCCTTGAGCATGCAGTTCGGCATACATATTCAGGCTTTCCACATCGCGATACTGTTCGATATGGCTAAAACCGGGGTTAGTCATACCGAGCTCTTCCCCCTGATAAATATAGGGGGTGCCTTGCATACCGTGTAGCACCATCGCCAGCATTTTGCCGGCGGTGACCCGCAGTGCGCCTTGGTCACCAAAGCGTGAAACGATACGCGGTTGGTCATGATTACACCAGAACAGCGCATTCCAGGCGTGGTTATGCATGCCTTGCTGCCAGTGATTGAAGATCCGCTTGAGCTCAACATAATCGGGGGCGGCTAATGTCCACTTTTGTCCATCGGCATAGTCCACTTTCAAGTGGTGAAAGTTGAAGGTCATCGACAGTTCTTGACCACTTTGCGCGGCATATTGCTGGCAGTGCGCCAATGAGGTGGATGACATTTCACCCACGGTCATCAAGCCGCGTGGCTGAAACACATCCCGGCTCATTTCCTGCAAAAATTCGTGGATTCGTGGCCCATCGGTATAGAAACGGCGGCCATCGCCCTGATTGTCATCAGGGAAATCTTGCTGCTTGGAAACCAGATTGATCACATCAAGGCGTAAGCCATCAACCCCTTTATCTGCCCAGAACTGACAAACCTTTTTCAGTTCTTCGCGCACCGGGGGGTGTTCCCAGTTCAAATCCGCCTGTTCGGTGGCAAACAGATGCAGATAGTATTGGCTGCTTGGTGCATGCCATTGCCAGGCGTTCCCGCCAAACTTGGAACGCCAGTTATTGGGGGGTGCGTTGTCAGTACCATCGCGCCAGATATAGAACTGGCGCAGTGGGCTGTGCTGGTCCTGCGCCGCTTTAAACCAGGGGTGCTCGGTAGAGGTATGGTTAAATACCATATCCATCACAATACGGATGCCGCGCTGGTGGGCCTGTGCGACCAGATGTTCAAAGTCGGCCAGAGTGCCGTAGGCTGGATCGATGGCGCAGTAGTCCGCCACATCGTAGCCATTATCCACTTGTGGAGAGACATAGACGGGGGTTAACCAGATAGCATCAACGCCCAATTCTTGTAGGTAGTCCAGCCGCCGGGTGACCCCAGCCAGATCACCAAAGCCATTACCGGTGCTGTCCTGAAAACTTTTGGGGTAGATTTGATAGATGACGCCATTCTGCCACCAAGGGATTGGATTGCTCATAGTCATACCTTTAGGTTGTAACCTGTTTCCCGCACCAAGCGACAGCACGGTTAGCTGTCGCTTGAGTGACGTCTGGGGGCGTTTATTGTGGTAAATCGCCACGTTTGGCTTTGTGTTTGTAAACCATCATCGTCAGTAGCAGCGGGATCACCACCGCAATCAGGATAGCCAGGGAATAGATCAACCAGAATTGGGGTTGAATCGACAGAATACCGGGCAAACCACCCACACCGATGCCATTGGCCAGCACCCCCGTCAGGCCGCAGATCAGGCCGGCAATGGCAGAACCGATCATCGCGCACAACATGGGGAAGCGGTATTTGAGGTTGATACCATACATGGCCGGTTCGGTAACGCCGAGGTAGGCGGAAATGGCCGCCGGTACCGAAATTTCGCGTTCATTCACTTTGCGGCTGACAATAATGATACCGACCACCGCCGAAGCCTGAGCAATGTTGGACAGGGCTATCAGTGGCCAGACCGGGGTTCCCCCCATGCTTTGCACCATCTGCATATCAATCGCCAGCGTGGTTTGATGTACACCAGTGATCACCAGCGGCGCATACAGGAAACCAAACAACGCAGCGCCGATCGGGGCAAAGCTGCCGGTCATCACCCATTTCACTACCCAGGCGACACCATCGCCAACCATTCTGCCAAATGGCCCGATCAAGGTATGTGCCAGGAACACCGCCAACAATAAGGACACTACTGGCACGATAACCAGATACAGATAGTCGGGCACGATCTTTTTCAAGCGGGTTTCGATCCAGCCTAAGGTGATCCCCGCGAGGATCGACGGGATCACTTGTGCCTGATAACCCACTTTCTCAATGGTGAACCAGCCAAAGTTCCACACGTCGGGTATTTGCTGGCCGAGTAGGAAGGAGTTCATCAGTTGCGGTGATACCAGGGTAACCCCCATAACGATACCCAGCACCGGGGTTCCCCCCATTTTTTTCACCGTAGACCAGCAGATGGCAACGGGCAGGAACATAAAGATGGCTTCACCCAGTAACCATAGGAAGTCGTAAATCGTTTTCCAGGCGGGGTACATCTGGGCCAGCGTTTTGCCATCGGACATCGGGATATCGCCGATCACATTGCGGAAACCGAGGATCAAACCACCGCTGATCAGTGCCGGTAACAACGGGAAGAAGATCTCGGCAAAATGGGAAATGCCGCGCTCAAACCAGGTCATATTCTGGCGAGCTGCCAGCTTGGCCTGCTCTTTATCCGCTTCCTTAAGGTCGAGGGTGGTGATTAACGCCTGATAGTAATCCCCTACTTCAGGGCCGATCACCACCTGAAATTGCCCCGCGTTGGTAAAACAACCTTTGACCATACGTAGTTCTTCGATCGCTTTCGGGTTGGCTTTGCTGGGATCGTTAAGCACAAAACGCAGGCGGGTAATACAGTGGCTGACGGTGGCGACATTTTCACGGCCACCCACCAGCACTATCAAGCGATTAATGTCCTGCTGCTGAACTTTACTCATTATGTGACCCTTCGTAATTAGTGAGACGCAGAGGTGTGATGGCTATACACTTTATTCTTCAAGCTGCTTGGGTGTTGGCTGCAGTTACTCGTCTTGTCCATGAGCCTCGCCTTAAAGGGCCAGCGCAAGCGCTGTTCAAAACGCCTAGCGTTTTATCAAGCAACTCGAATTATTTTAAGTATATGAGCTTATCCATTTATTGTTTTTTATAAAATGGGAACGTTCCCATTACGAGTGGATGATCACAGAATAAGTGCAGCGGGAAGGGCTAGGCAGTGTGTCTACCCAGACCTTTGCGGTTAGGCCAGTTGACTGGGGATAACGATTTGGCGAATACCCTGGCTACCACTCAATTGAGCAAGTAACAGTTGTGCCGCTTGTTGTCCGGCAGTGCCATAACCCAGATCGACAGAAACTGTTTCAGGGAACAGGAAGTTGAGCATTGGCGTATTGCCAATGGCGCACACTTGCAACGGGGCGATCTGCTGCTGTTGCAGATATTTTATGGCGCCGAGGGCGATGGTATCTGAGGCACACACCAGCGCGGTAGTATCAGGTTTGATCACACTGGCAACCAGTTGAAAACCACTCTGATAGCTCAATTCCCCCAGCGCGACGACGGGGGGGATTTGGTATTGTTGGCAGTGATCCAGGTAGGCCTGATGGCGACGCATCCCGGTGGTGGCATCGGTACTTTGCACGCCAAGGTAGCTAATATGGCGATGGCCTTGTTGGTGCAGACGCTGCATTAATAGTTTTACTGCACCTTCATCGTCATAACAGACTGAAGAGATACCGGCATATTCACGAGCGACTACCACCATTTTATCCTGCCATGCGCTAAACATGTCGGCAGTCAGGCCAGTAAAGCCAAACAGGATCACCCCATCGACATTACGCTGTTGCAGTATTTTAAGGTGCTCCTGCACCAGGCGGCAGTCAAATTGACTTTCCATCACGATAGGGTCAAAACCCTGTAGGTAGAGGAGTGGCAACATGGTGCGCACCGCCTGGTTTTCTGATGGAGAATCAAGACGGGAAACAATAATCGCTACCACTTTGTCACTCTGACCGCGCATCGCCCGTGCTGATTTTGAGGGGGTAAAGCCATGAGCATGGATCACCGCTTCCACCCGTTCACGGGTCTGTGGGCTTACACTGCCTTCATGATTGATGACACGTGATACGGTGGATTTACCTACGCCACTCAGACGGGCGATATCTTTGATTGTCAGCCGATTTTGCATGGTTTACTTACTGTTGAGGTTAATAGGTTCTTGTTACGTCAAAAATATACCTATTACAATAGCGCATCTTAGCCAGTAGATCCTGGTGCTAAATAGGTATCATGAGGCATATCGGGTAGGTGAACGGTGGGTTGGTATGCCGTATGGCTGGCATTAATCGTCCGATGCTCCCTTTTGCCAGCCTTCTCTGCGCGGGGTATATTACCCGCACATCGTTTTGTCCACTGGGAGTATCTATGTACGCAGAGGAGCGCCAAGAAAGACTGCTCATTATTCTGAAAGAGAAGCGCAAGTTATCCGTTGGGGAGATGAGCGAACATTTCAATGTTTCTGGCGCCACCATCCGTACCGATCTACGCATCCTGGAAGATGCTGGCATGCTGACCCGCACTCACGGTGGGGCCATTCTGCGTACCCGGGCCAGTTTTGAAATCAGTTCTGATCAACGTAACGAAGTGAACCTCGCCGCCAAGCAGCAGATTGGCCAGTTAGCGGCCAGCCTGGTAGAAGATGGCGATATAATCGTGCTGGATACCGGCACCACCACCTTGCAGATTGCCCACCATATTCGCCAACGTCGCAATATCACGGTAATTACCAACGATTTTATGATCGCTAAAAGCCTGGAAGATGTGGAATCTGTCCAGATTGTGCTGTTGGGCGGGGTGGTTAAAAAAGGCTACCACTGTGCGGTGGCGATCAATGGCCGTTCACTGCTGGATACGTTGAATATCGATAAGGCCTTTATGGGGGTGAATGCCCTTTCCCTCAATCAGGGTGCCTGTGTCGCCGACATTATGCTGGCAGAGACCAAACGTAGCATGGTGGAACATGCCAATCAGGTGATTGTGGTGTGTGACCATACCAAATTGGGCAATACCTCACTGGCGCAATTTGCTACCCCGGCACAAATCGACACTATCGTGCTGGATCGTCTGCCAGAAGATGCGGCAGATTATCAGGAAGCCGGGATTGTATTATTGAGTGCCCGAGGTCAGGCAGAGTGACAGGATTAGGCATTGATGCCCAAAACCCATGGGCGTCAATGCATGGAAGCAGGAAGCACCCGGCCATTAGCCGGGTTTGCGGAGAAATGGCTATCTCCTCTTCAGCAACATTTGCAGGCTAATCAGCAAGAACAACAGGCTCGGCAGCACGGCACCGAGGATCGGCGGTATGTTGTAGACTTGGCTCAGTTGGCCAAAGACCTGATTCAGTACATAGAAGACAAAACCAAAGCTGATGCCGAACAATACCCGAACCCCCATTGCTACGCTGCGTAGCGGGCCAAAGATAAATGACAGCGCCATCAGCATCATCACCGCCACGGAGAGCGGGGCGAAGATTTTACTCCACATATCCAACTGATAACGGTCAGACTCTTGCCCTGTTTGCTTCAGATATCTCACATAGCTGTGTAACCCGCGAATAGAGAGCGATTGAGGATCGAGCACCACCACCCCGAGTTTGTCGGGTGTCAGGTTGGTGTGCCAAACCCCGGTCAAGGTCTGCGTGCCGGTCACTTGTTTAGGATCAGTCAGGTCAGATGTTTCTACCTGGGAAAGTTGCCATTTGCCATCTTCAAAATTGGCGCTGGCAGCAAAACGCACCGTTTGCAAACGGCGTTGATCATTAAAGTGATAGATATTGACGCCGGAAAGCTCCTTTTCTCCTGATACGCGTTCAATAAAGATAAAATCGTTGCCATCCTTTGCCCACAAGCCGCCTTTAGTGGACAGCAGTGAACCGCCATACATCTGCTGTGCACGATAGTTACGTGCCATCTGTTCGCTTTGCGGTACTACCCATTCACCAATCGCCATGGTGAGTAACACCAGTGGAATGGCGGTTTTCATCACCGCCCCGGCGATTTGCAAACGGGTGAATCCCGAAGCCTGCATCACCACCAGTTCGCTGCGGGTAGCCAAAGCACCCAGGCCGAGCAATGATCCCAGCAAAGCAGCAATGGGAAAGAAGATCTGGATATCTTTTGGTGCGCTGAGTAGCGTAAACATGGCGGCACCCAAGGCAGTGTAATCCCCCTTGCCAACGTTACGCAGTTGCTCGACGAACTTGATAATGCCAGAGAGTGATACCAGCATGAACAGGGTCATCATGATGGTGTTCAGAATCGTCTTGCCGATATAACGGTCTAATACGCCAAACATCAGGCGGCTCCTCTCAGGCGCATACGCAGTCTGCGCATTGGTACGGTATCCCACAGGTTAAGTAGTAGCGCGAGTACGAAATACATCAGGTTAACCAGCCACATCCACAGCATCGGGTCCACTTTGCCCTTTCCTGCATTGGAGCGTATTGAGGTTTGCAACAAAAAGAAGATCAGATACAGCAGTATCGCTGGCAGCATACTGACTACCCGGCCTTGGCGTGGGTTGACCACGCTCAGTGGCACCACCAATAACGCCATTAATACCACAGAAATCACTAGCGTCAGGCGCCAATGTAACTCAGCACGGGCATCGGGATCGTCCGACTTCCACAGCGTTCTCATCAGCAACTTGTCACTCTGGTTGTTATCCGTAGTCACCGTTTTATGGCCGATAATTGCTTTATAATCGGTGAAGTCGGTAACGCGGAAATCACGCAGTAACGCGGTACCCTCAAAACGGGTTCCTTTATCCAGCATCACGACCTGCGAACCATCAGGATTCTGGGTGATGACCCCGTGTTCAGCCACCACTACCGAAGGACGCTGATTGCCGCTGGGGCGCAGTTGTGCCAGAAACACATCCGTGAAGGTATTATCTTTTATTTTGCTGACAAACAGCACGACATTACCGTCCTGGGAGGATTGAAAACGCCCCTCCGTCAACCCGGCAATACTGGGGTTGGCTTTGGCTTCGGCAATAACGCTATCTTGGTGACTTGCCGCCCAGGGCCCCAGCCAGAAGACGTTCACCGCTGCTACGAGTGAGGTAAACAGTGCTAATACCATCGCGGCGATAATCAGCGTGCGTTTACCGAGCCCACAGGCTTGCATCACGGTGATTTCACTTTCGGTATATAACCGGCCAAGTGTCATCAACAGGGCAAGAAACAGGCTTAATGGCAAGATGAGCTGTGCCATTTTGGGCACACCCAAGGCCAGCAGCGACAAGACTAAATTTGTTGGGATATTGCCGTCTACCGCATCGCCTAACACCCTGACCAGGTTCTGACAAAAAAAGATCAGAAGCAGGATAAACAGAATGGCAATTTGGCTTTTCAGTGTTTCCCGTACTAGATATCTAATAATAATCACGCTTGTTACGCCTGTGAAAACTTGTCTTTTTGCAGGAAAATAGATAGGTTCATCGCGAATCCGCCATTTTTTCTCATCATGTGGCAACCTTCACAGCTAAAATAGCCTTAAAATATCAAGCTGCTTGGCGATACGATAGGAATGAACCTATCAGTGCCGAAACAGAACAATTTACACCATTCAGGTTAACCTTGTTAGTTACCTCAGTGGCGGAGCTCGTGGGGAGTATATACCCAAGTTCATTCAAGTTGCAGCCTACATTCTGGCAGCACGAATGAAGGTGAGGATAAACCATTTTAGCTGTAGCTTCCGCCGTTGTCTTTAAGATTCAGGAGTGTGCATGGAGTTCAGTGTAAAAAGCGGTAGTCCGGAAAAACAGCGTAGTGCTTGTATTGTCGTCGGGGTATTTGAACCTCGCCGCCTGTCACCTATCGCCGAACAACTCGACAAAATCAGTGAGGGTTATATCAGCGCATTACTGCGCCGGGGTGAATTGGAGGGTAAGGTTGGTCAGACTTTGCTGCTGCACCATGTGCCAAACATTCTCTCTGAACGTATCCTGCTGATTGGCTGTGGCAAAGAGCGCGAGCTTGATGAACGCCAATACAAGCAGGTGATTCAGAAAACCATCAATACCCTTAACGATACCGGCTCCATGGAGGCAGTCTGCTTTCTGACTGAACTGCATGTTAAAGGCCGTAACAACTACTGGAAGGTGCGCCAGGCGGTAGAAACGGCCAAAGAAACGCTTTACACCTTCGATCAACTGAAAAGCAACAAGGTGGAGCCGCGCCGTCCGTTGCGTAAAATGGTCTTCAACGTGCCTACACGCCGGGAGCTGACCAGTGGCGAACGTGCTATCCAGCACGGGCTGGCAGTGGCTTGCGGTATTAAAGCGGCGAAAGATCTTGGCAATATGCCGCCTAATATTTGTAATGCCGGCTATCTGGCTTCGCAGGCACGCCAGTTGGCAGATGCCTTCAGTAGCCGTATCACCACGCGAGTGATCGGCGAACAGCAGATGAAAGAGCTGGGCATGAACGCCTATCTGGCGGTGGGTGCTGGTTCGCAAAATGAATCATTGATGTCTGTGATGGAATATAAAGGGGACCCCAATCCGAAGGCCAAGCCTATCGTGCTGGTGGGTAAAGGGCTGACCTTCGATTCCGGTGGCATCTCGATCAAACCCGCGGATGGCATGGATGAGATGAAGTATGACATGTGTGGCGCGGCCAGCGTGTACGGCGTGATGCGTGTGGTGGCAGAACTTAATCTGCCACTGAACGTGATCGGTGTGCTGGCCGGTTGCGAAAACATGCCGGGTGGGCGCGCTTACCGCCCAGGCGATGTGCTGACCACCATGTCTGGCCAGACCGTGGAAGTCCTGAACACCGATGCAGAAGGCCGCCTGGTGTTGTGTGATGCCCTGACCTATGTGGAGCGTTTTGAACCCGAGGTGGTGATTGATATTGCCACCTTGACCGGTGCCTGTGTGATCGCATTAGGCCACCATTTGACTGGCTTGATGTCGAATCACAATTCGCTGGCACATGAACTGGTGGGCGCGGCTGAACAGGCAGGGGACCGCGCTTGGCGTTTGCCGCTGGCAGAAGAGTATTATGAGCAGTTGGATTCCAACTTTGCTGATATGGCGAATATCGGTGGCCGCCCTGGTGGGGCGATTACCGCGGGCTGTTTCCTGGCGCGTTTTACTCGCAAATACGGTTGGGCACACTTGGATATCGCCGGTACTGCTTGGCGTTCAGGTAAAAACAAAGGGGCGACAGGCCGACCGGTGGCGATGCTGGCGCAGTTTCTGCTCAATAGGGCCGGTCTAAACGGCGACGAGTAAATAGCCGTCGCCATGCTGGCGGCAGGGGGCGATGCCATTGCTCCCTGCTGCAACTTGAACGCTATTGTGTATATAATCATGCAAGATGGGCGCACTGGTTGCGCCCCGAATTTTTCTTATCAACGGCAATCAAGTCACCATGAAACAGGCAACGTTTTACCTGCTAGAAAATGACCAGCCCATCGGTATGCTCAGTGCGCACGAGGCACTGGCCTGTGCGGTTGCTGCACAGCACTGGCGTACCGGCAAACGGGTGCTGATTGCCTGTGAAAGCCAGGAGCAGGCTGAACGGCTGGATGAAGCCCTGTGGCAGCGCGACCCTCACCAATTTGTGCCACATAATCTGGCCGGTGAAGGGCCAAATTTTGGTGCCCCAGTGGAGCTGTGCTGGCCAGGTAAACGCGGCAATGCGCCACGGGAACTGCTGATTGCCCTGTTACCCCAGTTTGTAGACTTTGCTACTGCTTTCCAGGAAGTGGTAGACTTCGTCCCTTACCAAGATACCTTGAAACAGTTGGCGCGCGAACGTTATAAAGCCTATCGCAGCGTCGGCTTCAATTTGACCACGGCTACGCCGCCAACTTACTGAACAACGATATAAAATGGAAAAAACAAACACGCATCTTGATACCGCTTATGACCCAACCCAGATCGAGCAAAAGCTGTACGATCATTGGGAGAGTCAGGGTTACTTTAAGCCAAATGGCGACACCCGCCAGGAAAGTTTCTGCATCATGATCCCGCCGCCGAATGTCACCGGCAGTTTGCATATGGGCCACGCCTTCCAGCAAACCATTATGGATACCATGACGCGCTACCAGCGTATGCAGGGTAAAAATACCCTATGGCAAGCGGGTACTGACCATGCCGGTATCGCCACCCAGATGGTGGTGGAGCGTAAGATCGCCGCCGAAGAGGGGAAAACCCGCCATGACTACGGCCGTGATGCGTTTATCGAAAAAATCTGGCAATGGAAGGCAGAATCCGGTGGCACCATTACCCGTCAGATGCGTCGCCTGGGTAACTCGGTGGATTGGGAGCGTGAACGCTTCACCATGGATGACGGCTTGTCCAATGCGGTAAAAGAAGTGTTTGTTCGCCTCTATCAGGAAGACTTGATCTACCGTGGTAAACGTTTGGTGAACTGGGATCCGAAACTGCGCACCGCCATTTCTGATCTGGAAGTGGAAAACCGTGAATCCAAAGGGTCGATGTGGCATCTGCGTTATCCACTGGCCGATGGCGCTACCACAGCGGAAGGCAAAGATTATCTGGTGGTTGCCACCACCCGGCCGGAAACCATGCTGGGGGATACTGGTGTTGCCGTCAACCCGCAGGATCCGCGTTACAAGGATCTGATCGGTAAAGAGATCATTTTGCCACTGGTTGGCCGCCGCATCCCTATCCTCGGTGACGAACATGCCGATATGGAAAAGGGCACCGGTTGTGTGAAGATCACCCCGGCGCACGATTTTAATGACTATGAAGTGGGTAAGCGTCACCAATTGCCGATGATCAACATCCTGACTTTTGACGGCGATATCCGCGAAGAAGCCGAGGTGTTTGATACCCAGGGTGAAGCGAGCACTGCATACAGCGGTGAGCTCCCAGCTCAGTTCCGTGGCCTGGAACGTTTTGCCGCCCGTAAAGCAGTGGTTGCTGCCTTTGAGCAACTTGGCCTGCTTGATGAGATCAAACCCCATGACTTGACGGTGCCTTATGGTGACCGTGGTGGTGTGGTGATTGAACCGATGCTGACCGACCAATGGTATGTGCGTACTGCGCCGCTGGCGAAAGTAGCAGTAGAAGCGGTTGAGCAAGGTGACATTCAGTTCGTACCCAAGCAGTACGAAAACATGTATTTCAGTTGGATGCGCGATATTCAGGATTGGTGTATCTCTCGCCAGCTATGGTGGGGCCACCGCATTCCCGCTTGGTATGACGCGGATGGCAAGGTGTATGTTGGCCGTAACGAAGAAGAAGTGCGCCAGAAGCATAACCTGGGGGCAGATGTGGTGCTCAACCAGGATGAGGATGTGCTGGATACCTGGTTCTCTTCTGGCTTGTGGACTTTCTCCACGCTGGGGTGGCCTGAGCAGACTGAAGCGCTGAAAACCTTCCACCCGACCAGTGTGTTGGTGAGCGGTTTTGACATTATCTTCTTCTGGATTGCCCGCATGATCATGCTGACCATGCATTTCATCAAAGATGAAAATGGCAAACCGCAAGTGCCTTTCAAAACGGTCTATATGACTGGCCTGATCCGTGACGATGAAGGGCAGAAGATGTCCAAGTCGAAAGGCAACGTCATCGACCCGCTGGATATGGTGGACGGGATATCACTGGAAGAATTGCTGGAAAAACGTACCGGCAATATGATGCAGCCGCAATTGGCAGAGAAGATCCGCAAGCGCACTGAGAAGCAGTTCCCCAACGGCATTGAGCCGCACGGTACTGATGCGCTGCGCTTTACTCTGGCGGCACTGGCATCTACCGGGCGTGATATCAACTGGGATATGAAGCGCCTGGAGGGTTACCGTAACTTCTGTAACAAACTGTGGAATGCCAGTCGTTTTGTGCTGATGAATACGGAAGAGCATGACTGCGGTTTTAACGGTGGTGAAATGCAGCTTTCGCTGGCTGACCGCTGGATCCTGGCTGAATTCAACCGCACGGTGAAGGCTTACCGTGAAGCCTTGGATAACTACCGCTTTGATATTGCAGCAAGTATTCTGTATGAATTCACCTGGAACCAGTTCTGTGATTGGTACTTGGAACTGACCAAGCCGATTATCGGTAACGGCAGCGAAGCGGAACAGCGTGGGACGCGTAACACGTTAATTACTGTGCTGGAGGCCTTGTTGCGCTTGGCGCATCCGATCATTCCATTTATCACCGAAACCATCTGGCAGCGTGTGAAGCAGATTAAAGGCATCACCGCCGATACCATTATGCTGCAGCCTTTCCCGGCGTTTGATAGCGCACTGGAAGATCAGCAGGCATTGGATGATCTGGAGTGGATCAAGCAGGCCATCACTGCAGTGCGTAATATCCGTGCTGAAATGAATATCGCGCCAAGTAAACCGCTGGAAGTGCTGCTGCGCAATGCCAATGGTGATGCCCAGCGTCGCGTGTTGGAAAACCAGAGTTTTATTGAAAAACTGGCACGCTTGAGTGCGCTTACGCTGTTACCAGCGGGTGAAAAAGGCCCGGTCTCGGTGACTAAATTGGTGGAAGGTGCTGAGCTGTTGATCCCCATGGCGGGCTTTATCGATAAGGACGCAGAAATTGCGCGCCTGACGAAAGAGATGGCTAAACTGGATGCGGAAATTACCTCGATTGAAGGCAAACTGTCTAATGAGGGCTTTGTTGCTCGTGCGCCAGAAGCGGTGGTCGCCAAGGAACGTGAGCGTCTGGCTGCTTGTCAGCAAGGTAAGGTGAAGCTGCAGGAGCAGCAAGCGACGATTGCCGCGCTGTAATCAGCGCGGGTAAGTTGCACTAAAGCTAATTGATGTCAAAAACAGGCGATATCAAAAACAGGTAACACAAAAACAGCGGCAAACCACCGCTGTTTTTGCTTTCCGGTTGCCGCTTGATTGAGGGAGGGAGTCTATGACAGCATTGATACGCATGATCACGGTTGAAGATAACGCCGCGATTGCCGATGTTATTCGTACCGTTTCAGCCGAACATGGCCTGACGGCAGATAAAGGCTATGCCGTTGCCGATCCGATTCTGGATACACTATTTCAGTTCTATAGCCAGCCACGCAGCGCCTATTGGGTGGTGGAGCTGGAGGGCCAAGTGGTGGGGGGCGGTGGGGTCGCGCCATTACAAGGGGGCGATCCGGCTATCTGTGAATTACAGAAGATGTATTTCCTGCCGATAGTCCGTGGCAAAGGCTTGGCGAAACGCTTAGCCCTTCAGGCGTTGGATTTTGCCCGCCAACAAGGGTTCCAGCGTTGTTATTTAGAGACCACTGCGACCCTACAGAGTGCGATAGACCTGTATCAGCATCTTGGTTTTGAGCTTCTCGAGTGCGCTATGGGCGATACTGGCCACGGTGATTGCGAAGTAGCGATGCTAAAAACACTGTGAACCTGGCAAGACCCGAGCAACTTGCAGTATGACGGGTATTGCCAGGATAATCAGCAGGTTGGCACCCCGCTGTGGAAACGGAACTCCGTATCTGGTGACTGGATTAACTGAGCTTCAATACGGCCAAAATAATCCACCCGTTCGCTAATATCGCCCCCCGCCACCTGCTGCGCCAGTGTCAGGTAATCTTGATAATGGCGCGCCTCAGAGCGTAGTAGCGAAACATAGAACCGGTTCAATTCATCATCCAGAAACGGCGCCAGTTTGGCAAAACGCTCACAGGATCGCGCTTCGATATAAGCCCCGCAGATCAGTTTATCGATCAAGGTGGCCGGGTCATGGGTACGTACCTCGCGGATCATCCCTTTGGCATAGCGGCTGGCGGTGATCTTTTTATACGGGATCTGCCGTATCCGCATGATTTCCAACACTTGCGAGAAATGATGAAGTTCTTCTTTAATCAGTAAGACCATCTTTTCCAGCAAATCAGCGCCATAGGCGGTGTCGTTTTTCGGCAAGATCTTTTTGGTGAGCGTACTTTGCTGGAACAGGACTTCCGGCACCTGTTGCTCTTCATGCACAAACGCCTCATAGGGCTTAAGCAGAGCCAGCAAAGCCTCACCGCTCTGTTTATCGGCTACATAGCGGCGGATCAGCCACATACCGGTTTGCGCGGCTTTTAGCTCACAAACCAGGTGGTCGGTCAGTAGCAGTGGCAAGTTTTCAGAGCGGCGTGCAATCGCTATCCAGCTATCTGGTGTTTCACAGTGCAGGAAGTTGAGAATAGGGGATAAGAGTGATGCGGTGTTCATGGTATCCAGTGGTAACCGGGCCGGTAGCTATCTAACGGCCCGTCATATTTAATTATTAATTAATGGCGTTTGCCGTCGTCGTCTTCGTCAATAAAGTCGCCGTCTTCGTCATCACCCTCTTCACCATTAGGGTCTTCATAATAGGTGCCCCAACCGTCGTAGTGGACACCATGTTTTTCTGCCAGGGTGATCAATTGTTCTACCTGACTGTCGATCAATTCGGCATTCAGGGCAACTTCACTGATCACATCACAGCACATAACCAGGTTGCCATCTTCCACTTCCAGCTCTTCAGCGTCGGTCACTTCGTAACCCAGTTTAAAAGCTTCAACGGCCGCTTGTTCCAAAACTTCAAACTTTTCAGCAGAGAAATGGTGCTCAATGGTGTAGAGCGCATCCGGATCACTGCCGTCTTCCAGCAGTTCTTCGATGATCAGGCGGGTTTCTTCGCGTTGTTCTTCCAGCAGTTCACGGTTTGCCATGTCTCTATCCTCAATAAAATGGCTTTATCTCTTCTATTTTCACATACCGTTGCCACTGCTGCCATGGTAAAGATAAAAGATTTCTTTATCAGGGTTGAATTTGAATATTCATTCATATATTGTGAATTTTAATTCAAACAAAAATAAGGATAGATGGAGATGAGCCAAATGAACCCGTTCTATAATCGGCACTTTTTGAGGTTAATGGATTTTACCCCCAGTGAGATCCAGTCCCTGCTGCAACTGGCGGCTAACTTGAAGCAGGCCAAGAAGCAAGGCCAGGAAACGCAACATCTTCAGGGTAAAAACATTGCGCTCATCTTCGAAAAAGACTCAACCCGTACCCGATGCTCTTTCGAAGTTGCCGCATTCGACCAAGGGGCTCAGGTCACCTATCTTGGCCCAAGCGGTAGTCAAATCGGCCATAAAGAATCAATGAAAGACACGGCGCGTGTCCTTGGCCGCCTGTACGACGGTATTCAATATCGTGGTTTTGGTCAGCATCTGGTGGACACACTGGCAGAATATGCCGGGGTACCGGTATGGAATGGCCTGACTAACGAGTTCCACCCGACCCAGTTGCTGGCGGATTTACTGACCATGATTGAGCATCTGCCGGGTAAGAACTTGAGTGAAATGAAACTGGCCTATATGGGGGATGCCCATAACAATATGGGTAATACGCTGCTGGAAGCAGCGGCTCTGGTGGGGTTGGATCTGCGTTTGGTGGCACCGAAGGCCTGCTGGCCACAGGCGCAACTGGTGGCTGAATGTCAGGCGCTGGCGCAGCAGACCGGCGGGAAAATTACCCTGACAGAGAATGTTGCCGAAGGGGTACAAGGTGCCGACTTCCTCTATACCGACGTTTGGGTTTCTATGGGTGAGCCCAAAGAGGTCTGGCAGGAACGAATTGCCCAGTTGCTGCCTTATCAGGTGAATATGGCGATGGTTAAACTGACCGGTAACCCACAGGTGAAATTTCTCCATTGCCTACCAGCCTTTCACGATGACCAAACCACCTTGGGTAAACAGATGGCGCAACAGTATGGCTTGTCTGGGGGCATGGAAGTGACTAACGAGGTGTTTGAGTCCCCGCATAGTGTGGTATTTGATCAGGCAGAAAATCGCCTGCATACCATCAAGGCGGTGATGGTCGCGACATTAAGTAGTAACGCCCAGTAAATTAATGAGTATAGGGGCAAAACCTGCCCCTATAGGCTAGCCCTCCCCGATATTCTCTTTAATAAACCTGCGCACTTTACCCACCAAATTGATTGAATCTGGCTATAGTTCTTTTGGCTATATGAAATAACAGATTAACCTTTGCTTGCGGCTGTGCAACGTTCTACCGTGACCCCCTGACGGTGAAAATACCGTACAAAAACAAATGCTAATTGCTCATTTTCGGTTTAATGTTCGAGTCAAAGTGACCCAAGTTCATTTAAGTTGCCATTCCCCCTGCGCAGCTTGAATTACGGACAGGGATAAAGGAATATTTTCATGAAAAATAAAGTATTGTCGCTTTTTATTCTTGCTGCTCTCTCCAGCACTGCATGGGCCGCTACGCCACCGAATACGTTGGTGGTGGTGCAGTCATTAGAGGATATCGTTAGCTTGGATCCGGCAGAAGCCAATGAACTGTCCAGTATCCAAACCGTACCCAGTCTCTATCAGCGTTTAGTGCAAGCTGATCGTGATAACCCGGCCAAGGTGATCCCCGTATTGGCAGAAAGCTGGCAGGATGATGCGGCGGCTAAAACCTTAACCATCAAACTGCGTCCGCAGGCCACTTTCTCTTCGGGCAACCCATTGACGGCGGATGATGTCATTTTCTCTTATACCCGCGCGGTGAAAATGAATAAATCACCGGCGTTTATCCTCAATGTGCTCGGTTGGCAGCCCGAGAATATTGAACAACAATTGAAGAAGGTTGATGATCATACCGTGCAACTGAGTTGGACGGCGGATGTCAGCCCGGCGGTCGCGTTGAATATTCTCTCTACCCCCATTGCCTCCATTGTCGATAGCAAAGTGGTGCAAGCCAATGTGAAAGGGGATGATCTCGGTAATACTTGGCTGAAGTTGCACTCTGCGGGCAGCGGCCCGTTTAAAATGCGCGTTTATCAGCCTCATCAAGCCATTGTGCTGGATGCCAACCTTACTTCTCCCGGTGATAAGCCGTTACTCCAGAACATCATTATCAAGAATGTGTCTGACCCGAGTGCGCGCCGTCTGTTGATCCAACAAGGGGATGCTGACATCGCTCGCGAGCTGGGCCCAGACCAGACCAGTGCGTTGAAAAACCAGCCTGGCGTGCAAGTGTTGGAAATTCCGTCGGCTGAACAGAACTATTTGGTGTTTAATACCGCCAACCGGGCCAACCCGCTGTTGAACAACCCGGCTTTCTGGGAGGCCGCACGCTATTTGGTGGATTATCAAGGCATCACCCAGGATCTGCTAAAAGGGCAATATTTTATTCACCAAAGCTTCCTGCCTGTGGGCCTGCCAGGGGCATTGGAAGATAAGCCCTTCAGTTTTGATCCGGCCAAAGCCAAGGCTATCTTGGAAAAAGCCGGCATCACCAATGCGACTCTGACCCTGGATGTAGAAAATAAGCCTCCGTTTATCACCATTGCTCAGTCGCTGCAGGCCAGTTTTGCCCAAGGTGGGGTGAAACTTGAGCTATTGCCTGCGGCGGGCAGCCAGGTCTATGCTCGTGTCCGTGCCAAACAGCATCAAGCGGCAATCCGTCTGTGGATCCCCGATTATTTCGATGCCCATTCCAATGCCAGCACCTTCGCGTATAACGATGGCAAAAGCAGCACCGTCGCCGGGCTCAATGGCTGGCAGATCCCTGAGCTGAATAAACAGACGCTGGAAGCGGTGGCAGAGGCTGATCCGGCTAAGCGTGCGGCACGTTATACTGCCCTGCAGCAGGCGTTACAGCAAAGTTCGCCCTATGTGTTTATCGATCAGGCTAAAACGCAGGTGGTGCTGCGTGATAACGTGAAAGGCTATCAACAAGGACTAAATGCAGATATGGTCTATTATGACCGTGTTAGTAAATAATCAGGATAACCATGTCGGTAGGGATAAAATTCACGCCGGGAAATATTGCCCGGCGTCGTCTTAAGGGATTGTCGCAGGGTCTGTTCACACTGGTACTGACCCTGTTCGGCCTATTATTGATTACCTTTCTGCTTTCTGCGTTGTCGCCGGTTGATCGGGTCTTGCAGATTGTTGGTGATCATGCCAGCGCTGCAACTTATGAGCAGGTTAAACACCAGCTTGGCCTCGATCGCTCTTTACCGGTGCAGTTTTGGCACTATCTACAGCGGCTCGCCCAGGGTGATCTGGGTAATGTCAGTGCTACGGGGCAACCCGTGTTGCAGGAATTGCTGCGCGTGTTCCCTGCAACCTTGGAACTCGCCACCTTGTCGCTGGTGGTCGGTGCGACCTTAGGGGTGCTGTTGGGCGTGTTGTGTGCACGTTTTGTCGGTAGCAAGCTGGATATTACTGTGCGCTTGATGACCTTGTTGGGTAACTCGGTGCCTATCTTCTGGTTGGGTTTGCTGATGTTGTTACTGTTCTACGCCAAGTTGCAATGGAGCCCTGGGCCCGGGCGGCTGGATGATATTTACCAATACAGTGTCGAGGCCAAGACCGGTTTTGCGCTGATCGACACCTGGCTTTCCGGCGATATGGGGGCATTACGCAATGCACTGGCACATTTGGTGTTACCGGTCTGTTTGTTAGGGTATTACTCGCTGGCCAGTATCACCCGTTTGACCCGTTCCGCCTGCCTGAGTGAGCTGAATAAAGAGTATGTGACACTGGCCCGTGCCAAAGGCGCCAGCGAGATGCGTATTATGTTCCACCACGTGTTGCCCAATATCAGTGGCACACTGCTAACGGTGATTGCGCTGGCTTACACCGGAATGTTGGAAGGTGCCGTGCTGACTGAAACGGTGTTTTCCTGGCCCGGCATTGGCCGTTACCTGACGATTGCGCTGTTAGCGGGTGACACCACGACCATCATGGGGGGGACACTGCTGATCGGTTTATGCTTTGTCATTATTAATAATCTCACCGATCTACTGGTGCGTTTGCTTGATCCCAGGGTAGGTTGAGATGGCGATGACATTACTTAAACGTTCACCGTCTGCCACCTGTGGTACGGTTATCCTGCTCTTACTGCTACTGATTGCGCTATTTGCGCCTTGGTTGGCACCGGTTGATCCCAACTGGCAACAGGCCGCTAACCGTTTGTTGCCGCCGGGATCCGGTCACTGGCTAGGTACCGACAGTTATGGCCGTGATGTGCTTTCCCGCCTGATCTACGGTACCCGCCCGATGTTGGGGTTGGTATTACTGGTCACGGTGATCACGCTGCCCCTTGGCCTGCTGGTGGGCGTGCTTTCTGGTTACTATGGGGGTTGGTTGGAGCGCGTATTGATGCGTTTTACCGATATCACCATGTCGATGCCACGGCTGATTCTGGCTTTTGCCTTTGTCGCCATGCTCGGGCCTGGTTTGGTTAACGGCGCATTGGCACTGGCGCTCACTACCTGGCCTGCCTATGCCCGCCAGGCACGAAGCGAGATCCAATTATTGCGGCGCAGCGACTATCTGGCTGCGGCTGAGATGATGGGGATTCGTGGTCCCCGCCTGTTGTGGGGTCATATTTTGCCAATGTGCCTGCCCTCTGCCATTGTCCGGTTAGCACTGGATCTGGCCGGGGTCATTCTGGCGGCGGCCGGCTTGGGGTTTCTGGGCTTGGGCGCGCGCCCACCGATGGCCGAGTGGGGCTCGATGGTGGCAGAAGGGATGCCCGTTATTTTTGATCAATGGTGGATCGCGGCGATCCCCGGTTGCGCGATCCTGGTAAGCAGCCTGGCATTTAACCTGTTGGGCGATGGCCTACGTGACTTACTGGATCCGCATCATGACTGAGCCTTTGATATCAGCACATAATCTGAGTATTGCGTTTAATGGTCATCAGGTGGTGGATAACCTCTCTATGCACATTGGGCGTGAAAAAGTCGCGTTGGTTGGCGAGTCTGGGTCAGGTAAATCAATGACCGCCCGAGCGCTGATGGGCTTGGTGCGTAAACCCGGAATTGTGACGGCAGATAGGCTGAGCTACTGCCAGACCGATCTGCTGACGTTACCACCGCGCCAATGGAGCCAGATACGTGGCGCAGAAATTGCCATGGTGCTGCAAGACCCGCGCTATGCCTTGAACCCGGTACGCAAAATTGGCAAACAGATTACCGAGTCTCTCATCCTGCATAATGCCCTGTCCCGGGCTGATCGCTATGAGCGGGTGTTGAACTCGCTGGCGGCGGTGGGTTTACCAGAGAGTGCTTATCACAGTTATCCCGCTCAGCTTTCAGGTGGGATGGGGCAGCGTGCGATGTTGGCGATTGCGTTGGTTAACGATCCGCAACTGCTGATTGCAGATGAGCCGACTTCGGCGTTGGATGCCCGGTTGCGCGAGCAGATCCTGGATCTGATTGTTGAACAGGCTACCAGACGTAATATGGGGCTGTTGCTGATCAGCCACGATTTGTCGCTGGTGGCGGCACGTTGTGACCGAGTGTTGGTGATGTACCAAGGCCGGTTGGTGGATCAGGGGATCGCGGCCAACCTGCCGCTGGCGACACATCCGTACACGCGTACATTGTGGGCCTGTCGCCCCAGTGCCGCGACTTACGGCCATGATTTACCGGTATTGGATCGTAGTATCGACTTTGCCCGGAGCGAATATGGCACTGATTGAGATTGAGAACCTACAAGTCAGTTTTCCGCAGGCGTTTGGTCATAAAGTTGCGGTCGAGTCGGTGAGTTTTAGCGTTGAAGCCGGGGAAACCTTTAGCTTGATTGGCGCTTCTGGCTGCGGAAAATCCACGGTGTTGCGTGTGTTGGCCGGGCTACAACGTGATTGGCACGGTGAAGTGCGCTTGTTCGACCAGGTTATTCAGCCATTGCAGCGTTTTTCTGGGCGGTTGCGTCGTGATGTACAAATGGTGTTTCAGGACCCTTATGCATCATTGCACCCGCAACACAAAATTGCCCGCACGTTAGGGGAGCCGCTCAAGATCCATGGTGAAAAGCATATTCCGGCACGGATCAGTGAAGCGTTATTGCAGGTAGGGTTGAGTGCGGCGATGGCAGAGCGCTACCCACATCAACTCTCTGGTGGCCAACGCCAGCGCGTGGCTATCGCCCGTGCTCTGCTGTTACGCCCAAAACTGTTATTGTTAGATGAACCCACTTCGGCGTTAGATATGTCGGTACAGGCGGAGATCCTCAACCTGCTCAATCAATTGAAACGGGAACATGGTATGACCTACCTCTTGGTGAGCCACGATGGCGATGTGATTGCTCATATGTCCCAACGTGCGGCTTTAATGGAGCAAGGGCATATTGTACGTCACTACAACCGGGCAGAGTTGCAAGCCGGGGAACATCTAGCCTTAACTTCTTCTCCTGTTTAATTCGCCTGGAATCATTATGCGCAAGGTTTTTCTCTGGTTGATTTTATCTCTGCTTTCAGGTGGTGGCGTGGTCATTTACGCGTTGCAACAGCAATATGAAGAGCAATCCGTAAACTACCGTATTTTATATCGTGAGATTACCGTCAAGGTATCTCAGTTGGAAACGATCCTTTCATTGCTCTCCGTCACCAGCGATCCTGCTGCTGTTCGGCAACAATTCCCACAGATCCTGGCTTGGGAACCCAAGCTAAACCTAGCGCCACATCAAACGTTGACGCCTGCTGGCAAGGGAACCTATTGGTTAGAAAATCAGCGTAACGCCTTGTTGATTGACTTCAACCTGTTATTGGCGGATATCCCTCAACGTCATGATTTTCGTCATATCAGCCTGAATCGGCAGAATAGGACGGTGTTCGAACTGGGGAGTAACAGTCAACCTGCTTACTGGCAATGGAACAAAGAGGTCAACAGTTCGTTGCAACCTTTTGAGTTATCAGCCAGTAATGATCCTGATTGGGCGGATTTACCTTGGCTAATATTGCTACTGCTGTCGGTTTTTTGGGCGGTGTTTATCCATTTTATTAGCCTGTATCGTAAGCAAAAACATCAACATAATATTGCCGTTTTACGCGAGCACTACTCCGAATTAACACGGCTAAACACCATGGGAGAGATCACTGCTGGCATCATTCATGAATTAAACCAGCCTCTGACCGCGGTGTTGAGTTATAACCAAACGGCACTACGCCTGATAGAGCAGCAGCAGGCAGAAAAAGCGGCAGCGCTGCTTGATTCTTCGGTGATACAAATTAAGCGTATCAGTACATTACTGCAGCAATTTAGACAGAAACTGGTTGATGCGCCGGTGGTTTATCAGGATGTCAATTTGCACAAAGTCTGGCTGCACGTCACGATGTTGTTGGAAGATGAGATCAACAATAGCAATGTTAAGGTGGTTAACCGGTTACCGGAAAAGTTACCCACTCTACGTGCTGATCCCCTCTGGGTTGAACAGATTATTCAAAACATTGTCGCTAACGCGATTCAGGCCCAGCAGAATAATTCCCCGGGATCTTCTTGGGTAGCCATTGATGCTAGTTACTCAGAGCAAGGTATTGAGTTAGTCATCACCGATGGTGGGCCTGGTCTTTCTGCCCAAGCATTGCGGCAAGTTTTCATTCCTTTTTTCACTACACGGGAAGAGGGATTGGGGTTAGGGATGGCACTGACAGAAACCTTGGTTCAACGCCTCAATGGCAATATTAAAGCGGAAAATAGGCTTGGGCAGGGGGCGTGTTTTACGCTGTGGTTTCCGTTTAACAGTCGGGAGGTGTAATGGAACAGTTTATTTATTTGATTGATGATGATCAGGCTATCCGTTGTGCTCTTGGTTCACTATTGGCCACCATGGGGTGGCAAACGGTCGCTTACGAAAATGCTCAGGATTTTCAACAGCAGATGGCGGATTCCCAAGCATTAAATGGCTGTCTGCTACTGGATATCCGTATGCCGGGTAAAAGTGGCATAACGCTACTGGAGGAGTGGCAACGGCAAGGGCTGAATATTCCGGTCATCATTATGACGGGTCATGGGAATATTGAATTGTGCCGCCGTGCCTTCAAAAATGGCGCTTTTGAGTTTTTAACCAAACCGATTGATGCTGATTTGCTGCTTGAAACGGTGGGCGGGGCATTGGAATTTCAGCGTGTTTCGCAGCAAAAACAGCAAGAAGTCACGGTGTTACAAGAAAAACTCAATACATTGTCTGCCAGGGAATTAGAAGTGACCCAACTGATGATGGAAGGGAAATCCAGCAAGGAAATTGCTAATGACCTTTTGCTTTCACCACGGACGGTTGAGGCTCATCGTGCCAATTTATTTGCAAAATTGGCTATCAACTCTTCGGTGAAGTTAATAAAAATCTATGGAGAGGTATTTTCCTCAAACCGAGCTAAGTAAAAATACGTAGTGAGTTAGGTATTGAACCGAATTGTTTAATTTCTCACCGATGGTTATTTTAACCGTAGCTTCATTGCTCATCGAAAATGACCTTATTAAGTGAGAAATACATGAATATAAAACCTCTTGTACTAACGATTGTTTTAACCGGACTTTCCGCTAATGTATTGGCTGATGATTATTTATCTGGCTATTACGGAGCAGTAAAACTACTGAATGCCAGACAGTCTGCCGAGAATATGGACACCAGTAGTCGCCCAGGAGTGGGTAATTTTGTCAGCGGTGATGAGAATCAGCGTTTTTATAATGGTTCCATTGCTCTGGGCTACCAGTTTGGTAATGGTTGGCGCAGTGAAGGGGAGTATGTATTCAAAAAGAGTACTGAATACACCAGCGGTTCTACCACTTTTGCCAGCAGTTTCAATCACCATAAAGTGGACGCCCAACGTGTGATGATTAATGTTTATCGTGACTATGCATTGGGTTATAACTTTTCGGTCTATGGTACCCTGGGTTTAGGTATTGCCAAGGTAACGTCTGATGGTTGGCAAGGTAATACTTCGCGCCAATATGCGGAAAGTACCCAGAATAATCTGGCTTATTCCGTGGGTGCAGGGGTTAGTTATGCACCTATGCCGCAACTTAGCCTAGACTTAGGTTATCGCTATGTCGATATGGGCAACATTGAAAGTGGTTTTAATAACTTTACCAATGTCCGTGGGCTGAAAGATGAGCAAATGAAAGCTCGCCTGGTTTCTAGTGAATTTATGTTAGGTGCCCGTTACCTGTTCTAATCAGGAATGTGAGTGCTGTTGCCAGCATGGATGGCGAAAAAACAAAAAGAGGTGTCTTAACGCTTGCAGAGAGCAAAAACGCGAGTATAATGCGCGACAATTTGCCAGGAGAAAGCATGAAAGACGAAGTTTGTTTTGTTCGCCATATTGGACAAAACCGGCTACCAAACGCCGGCCAGCTGCCGTTTTTCCTCCTGTTACAGCACCTATCATTTAAAAAAGCCCCTCAATTGAGGGGCTTTTTTTTGTCTGCAGAATTGCAATTACATTGAAAATCCCCGCGCCAAGGGTTTGATCTGAGGAGAGTGAACATGGCCAATCCGCTGTATCGCAAGAACATCATCTCTATTAGTGATCTCAGCCGTGAAGATCTGGAACTGGTACTGCGCACTGCTGCCAGCCTGAAAGCCAACCCGCAACCCGAGTTGCTCAAACATAAGGTGGTCGCCAGTTGCTTCTTTGAAGCCTCTACCCGTACCCGTCTATCGTTTGAGACCGCCGTTCATCGCCTGGGGGCATCGGTTGTTGGTTTCTCTGATAGCAGTAACACCTCACTGGGCAAAAAAGGTGAAACCCTGGCCGATACCATTTCGGTGATCAGTACCTATGTTGACGCCATTGTGATGCGCCATCCGCAGGAAGGGGCTTCCCGGCTGGCGGCTGAGTTTGCCGGTGGTATCCCAATATTGAATGCCGGTGATGGTTCCAATCAGCACCCGACTCAAACCCTGCTGGATCTGTTTACCATACAGGAAACTCAGGGCCGCTTGAGTAATATCAATATTGCCATGGTGGGTGACCTGAAATATGGCCGTACTGTGCACTCATTGACCCAGGCATTGGCAAAATACCAAGGGAACCACTTCTTTTTTATCGCACCGGAAGCCTTGGCGATGCCAAGCTATATCCTGAAAACATTATCGGAAAAAGGTATCTCTTATAGTTGTCACGCCAGTATTGAGGAAGTGGTACCTGAGCTGGATATTCTCTATATGACCCGTGTACAGAAAGAGCGCCTGGATCCTTCCGAATACGCCAATGTCAAAGCGCAGTTTATCTTGCGCGTCTCGGACTTGGCTCGCGCCCGTGACAACTTGAAAGTGTTACACCCACTGCCGCGTATTGATGAAATTGCTATCGAAGTGGATAAAACGCCCTACGCGCACTATTTCCAGCAGGCGGGTAACGGTATTTTCGCCCGCCAGGCGTTGTTGGCTCTGGTATTAAACGCAGATTTGGCTCTTTAAGGGGGAACCGCCATGACTCATGATAATAAACTCCAGGTTGAAGCAATCAAATGCGGTACGGTGATCGACCATATTCCCGCACAAATCGGTTTTAAACTGCTTACACTGTTCAAACTGACGGCTACCGACCAGCGCATCACCATTGGGTTAAACCTGCCCTCTAGAGAGTTGGGGCGCAAGGATTTGATCAAAATTGAGAATACCTTCCTGACGGAACAGCAGGCTAACCAACTGGCGATGTATGCCCCCAAGGCGACAGTCAACCGCATCGATAACTATGAAGTGGTGCGTAAGTTGACCCTCAGTCTGCCAGACCATATCGATGGGGTGTTGACCTGCCCGAACAGCAATTGCATTAGTCGCAGTGAGCCGGTGACCTCCAGCTTTAGTGTGAAATCTCATGCTGGTGAGGTACACCTGAAGTGCCGTTACTGTGAAAAAGAGTTTGAACATCAAGTGGTATTGCAGGCCGATTAAAATCGTCTGTTTTGCCGGGAGTGGTGCTGTTAATATTGTCACCACTCTTTATAATGGTATTTCAAAAATAACGCTACTCAATGGGGTGCCAGCCACTGTTGGTAACGCCAAAAGGGTATCAGGAGAAAAAATGTCACGTAATATTAGTACTGAACTCGCCCCTGCTGCTATTGGTCCTTATGTGCAAGGTGTTGATCTAGGTAGCATGATCATTACCTCTGGCCAAATTCCGGTTGATCCTAAAACCGGCACTGTTGCCGATGACGTTTCTGCTCAGGCTCGTCAATCACTGGAAAACGTGAAAGCGATTGTTGAAGCTGCCGGGCTGAAAGTGGCCGATATCGTTAAAACTACGGTTTTTGTGAAAGATCTTAATGATTTCGCCACCGTTAATGCGACCTACGAAGCTTTCTTTACTGAACACCATGCTCCCTTCCCAGCACGTTCTTGCGTTGAAGTGGCACGTTTACCAAAAGATGTGAAAATCGAAATCGAAGCAATTGCAGTTCGCCGTTAATTCTCATTCGGTGAGATCCAAGATTGTGCAAGCTGCAGCTAACATACCGCAGCTTGCATGATGAATGGGTTACGCCGGATCCCTCCTGTAGGGTACCCGTATTAATGATCTCGGTGAACCCATTAATCTCTACAGCGCCTCCCTTTCTACAACTCGTTATAGGCTGCTTCAACTTTCAACATATAGCGTGGAGCCTGGGGAAAAGGGTGGTGCTTGCGCACATGCCAGTGAAATGCCTCCGGGGAGAGGTTGTTGATCATACTTATGGCTTTTTTACGGTCATTAGAGAAGGTGCGTAATAGCGTTCCTGCGCCATTGGCGTAGGCGACCTCCGTGGCGTAGCGCCGGGTTACCGGGTTTTCAATCCATTTCAGTTGTTGATGTTGCAGGGCACTGATGTAGGCCGCACCCAAATCGATATTGACTTGAGGGTCCCGCAGGTCACTCTCATCTGGGCAACCCCGTTTACCTTTAAAACGGTAGGCATCACAGCCGGCGGTATCTGCTTTTATCTGCATCAGGCCAATAGCGTTTGAGCGGCTGACTGCATCGGGGTTAAAGCCAGACTCGACCTGAATAATGGCCGTGATTAGCTTTTGGTCGACACCATATTCTTTGGCTGCATCTTCAATTTGATAATTATAGGTGTGCTTATTGTGCCCAGAGGTTTGGCTAGAGTTGCCAGTATGCGGAGAGTTTCTGGAACAGCCAGCCAGTACCAACAGCGTCAGCACCAGGGTGAAGCGCGACAAATAAGTTTGTGATCGAGTCATAGAGCTCCATACCACCTGGGTATAAACCCATCAAGTTGAAACGATATCTTTCAATTATATACCCAAATTTATCCAGTGGCAGCTGGGCAATGAAGCGAAAAAAACCGGCCATCAAGGCCGGTTCAAACAAGGTTAATCAACGGAGGTGTCAGTCAGCCGATTAGCGTGCTGCCTGATAAATACGTTCGCTGACTTCCGGTGTGATGTCCTGATGTTCACCCAGGGCGGTCATACCGTGTTCGCGCAATTTGTCGAGGAGAGCCGGGATGGAACTGCCATCGATTTGGTAGTCGGATAAGCGGGTAGGGATCCCCATTTTCTCAAAGAAAGCACGCGTAGCTGCAATGGCACCATCGATACGCTGATCTTCCGAACCGCCATGCAGACCCCAAACGCGCTCTGCGTATTGCAGCAGTTTTTCACGTTTCTGTGCTTTTTTCTCGACTAACAGCGCAGGCATGATAATCGCCAAGGTTTGCCCATGGTCCAGACCGTGCATAGCAGTTAACTCATGACCCAACATATGTGTTGCCCAGTCTTGAGGTACTCCGGCACCGATCAGGCCATTTAAGGCCAGTGTGGCGCACCACATCACGTTGGCACGGACTTGGTAGTTCTCTGGCTCAAGCAGTGCGCGTGGACCTTCTTCCACCAGCGTTAGCAGCAGGCCTTCAGCAAAGCGATCTTGTACTTTGGCATCCACCGGATAAGTCAGATATTGCTCTAGGATATGGATAAACGCATCAACCACACCGTTAGCGATCTGACGTGGAGGAAGTGTATAAGTGACGAGCGGATCGAGGATGGCAAAGCGCGGTTGCACGTAGGATGAGTGGAAGTGCTGTTTGTCACCACTGCTTTTACGGGTGATTACCGCACCACTGTTGGATTCAGAGCCAGTGGCAGGTAAGGTCAGTACACAACCGAGCGGGATGGCATTGGTGACATCAGACCCTACGGTTTTCAGAATATGCCAAGGATCGCTATCGGCCTGATAGTGGGCGGCGGCAGCGATAAATTTGGTGCCATCGGCTACAGAACCACCACCGACGGCCAACAGGAAGTCGATTTTTTCCGCCCGCACGATTTCAACCGCTTTCATCAGCGTTTCATAGGTTGGGTTAGGTTCAATACCAGAGAATTCCTGCACATTGCGGCCAGCCAGCGCACGATAGACTTGGTCCAGTACGCCATTCTTTTTCACACTGCCACCGCCATAAGTGATCAGGATGCGGGCATCTGCAGGGATCTGTTTACCCAGTTCGGCGATCTGGCCTTGACCGAACAGGATCTTGGTTGGGGTATGAAGAATAAAGTTTTGCATGGTTGGATTCTCTCAAGTCTCAGGGAAGCGCTAGCGGCGCAAAAACAGTCGTTGGCTATTGTTAGTCACTTAGCCTGCTCAGGCAATGCATATTTCTCTCAATGTCTTGCCTATTTCTCTTAAACATTGTAGAAAAGGCCTGCTTTTTACGATGTTCTTTGCTGGATTGTTTGGGTGGCAAGAGAAGGGTGATGACTGAAATTGATGAGCGGCGTGGCCGTATGGCGCGCCAGGCAATGGGTTTTGTTCGAGGGAAAGGCTTTATCCCCTCGCCAGTAGCCAAGGTGACAATTCTGTATGCTGACGAGCATTGGCCCCGCCAACCGGTAATGTATGAACCCTGTATTGTGATTATCTTTCAGGGGCATAAGGTGGGGTACTGTGGTGACAAAGTTTTTCAGTACGACCCCCGCAATTATCTGCTGATGACGGTACCGTTGCCATTTGAATGCGAGACTTTTGCCAGCCCGCAGCGTCCGATGGTGGGGCTGGGGATAAGTATTGATGTCCAAATGTTGCAGGACCTGCTGTTTGACATCGGGGACCAGGATTACCTGCTAAAACCACCGGTAGAAAGCAACTGCGTCAATCTTTCTCCGCTGACTGAGGAAATGCTGTGTGCGACCCAGCGCCTGCTGGACGTGATGGAAACACCACTTGATGCTCAGGTACTGGGGCCACAGATTGTGCGCGAGCTGTTGTATTACGTGTTACGTGGTAGTTGTGGTGCATCATTGCAGGAATTGGTTAATCGCCATACTCACTTTAGCCAGATAGCCAAGGCGTTGCGGCGTATTGAAAGCCAGTACGCCGAAAATCTCAATGTGGAACAGTTAGCGAACGAAGTGAATATGAGCGTCTCGGCTTTCCACCATAATTTCAAAGCGGTAACCAACACTTCCCCATTGCAATATGTGAAATCTTACCGCCTGCACAAGGCGCGTTTGTTGATGGTGCATGATGGGTTGAAGGCCAGTACAGCAGCCATTCGTGTAGGGTACGAAAGCGCTTCACAGTTCAGCCGTGAGTTTAAACGCTTGTTCGGGATTACGCCGAGCGATGAGCTCGCTCGGCTGCGGGACAGTAATATCATGGTGGCACAGGGGTAAAGGCACAGGTACCGATAGACTATCAGGAAGCGCTTTTTTTGCGCCAAATGACCATGATGACACCCAATAAACCCAATACCAGTAGCACGATTGGCAGGAGCATGAGTACCGTCATTACCTGATCTTCGTGGAGTTTAACCCAAGGTATCTGACTAAAGGCATAGCCCAGTGAGACCACGAGCCCTACCCAGACCAAACCGCTTAACCAGTTAAAAAACTGAAAACGTGAGTTGCTCAGGCCTGATATTCCAGCGATGGTAGGCAGTAGCGTGCGGACGAAAGCCAGGAAACGGCCAATCAGTAAGGCGGCCAGACCATGGTTGTTAAACAGCATATAGGCGCGTTGGTGGTATTGCGCTGGTAATTGTAATAACCAACCTTTCACCAACTTAGTATGACCCAGCCACCGCCCCTGCAGGTAGCTAAGCCAGCACCCCAGACTGGCGGCGACAGTCAGAATGATCAGTGTCGGGATAAAACTCATCACGCCTTTGGCAATTAATGCGCCAGCCAATAACAGCAAACTGTCACCGGGCAGAAAGGAGGCGGGGAGCAATCCGTTTTCCAGGAACAGGGTGGTGAAAACAACAGCATAAACCACCCAGATTACCTTAGGGTCAGCAAGTGCAGCGAAGTCCTGCGTCCACAGTGCGTGAACAATCTCTCTTAACACATCCATTTTTTGTCCTGTGGTGCTTGGCTTTTTATCATTTAGCCTGCTTTGATACCCTGGTTTATTCAAACAACAGCCAACGTTGAGTAGTTTGAGTCATGACGGAAACAATCATGTGTCTCAGGCTTGGCTTGTAGTGTAACCCGATTAACCTAAGTGGACATTAGACAGAGTGTAATAATATGCTATCCCCGGGTTTTTTAAATTACAAAGGGTTGGCAGCAAGGCAACCAGCATAAACCCAGGGGGCGTTTTTTGATGGCATGACGGTCAATTCACGGCACTGTTTAATCAGCGATACGTGCAAAACCGGCGGCCAGATCGTCAATCAGGTCTTGCACATTCTCTAACCCGATATGTACGCGTACCAGCGTACCAGAGAAATCGACACCACCCGCAGGGCGAATTGCCTTGAGTTCTTCCGGTTGGTTGGCCAGGATCAGTGACTCATAACCTCCCCAGGAGTAAGCCATGCTGAAGTGGCTGAAATTATCCAGATAATTGGCTAATTGTTCACTACTAAGCCGTTTTTTGAGTACAAAAGAGAACAAGCCGTTACACCCGCTGAAGTCGCGGCGATAAAATTCGTGTCCTTTACAACTGGGCAGTGCCGGGTGATTGACCACCGCCACCTCGGGCCGCTGCTGTAACCAGTTCGCAACGGTAATACTGCTTTGTTCATGCTGTTTGAGGCGTACATTGAGCGTGCGTAGGCCACGGCTGGCCATATAGGCGGTATCGGCGTCAACCATTTGCCCCATCAAGTAGGAATACTCACGCAAGCGCTCCCAGCAACGGGCATTGGCTACCGCGGTGCCCAGCATATAATCGGAATGGCCGATGATGTACTTGGTACCTGCCTGAATAGAAATATCAATATCAAACTCCAAGGCTTTAAACAGAACGCCGGCGGCCCAGGTATTGTCGAGCATAATGACGATTTCCGGGTTTACGTCACGAATGGCTTTGACGATAGCCGGGATATCCTGCACTTCCATGGTGATGGAACCAGGGGATTCAAGAAAGACCACGCGGGTGTTCGGTTGGATCAACGCCGCGATGCCGGCACCAATCAGTGGATCAAAATATTGGGTGGTAACGTTCATGCGACCAAGAATGTGGTGGCAGAAGTCTTGGGTAGGCTCATAGGCCGAGCCGGTGACCAAGAGATGATCGCCAGCGCCCACAAAAGAGAGAATGGCATTGGCGACCGCCGCAGCGCCGCAAGGGTAGAGAACACATCCCGCGCCACCTTCCAACTCGGTCATGGCATCCTGAAAAGCAAAGTGGGTCAAGGTGCCGCGACGGCCATAAAACAGTTCACCCTGTGCACGTTTGGCAGTGGCATATTTTTTGGCAGCTACTGACTCAAAGACTAATGAAGAGGCACGTTGCGTTACCGGGTTGACGGAACCTTGGGTATAACGTTTGTTACGTCCCGCGCCGATTAATAGGGTGTCCAGCTTTTTTGACGACATCGTGGTTTTCCTTGTTTTGTCCTGTCCATAGGTTATAACCTTTGCTATATCAGTTAACAAGTGAACCAAACAGCATACCCACCCCCGATGAGACTCCCATCGCCAGAGTGCTCCAGAACGTGATGCGAATAATACCTGGAAGTACAGGCGCTCCGCCGGTTTTTGCCGCAACCCCCCCTAAAATAGCCAGTGAAATCAATGTCGAGAGCGCGATTGCCGTAATGGCCCAATCACTGCTGACCATAAAAGCCACCAAGAGAGGAAGTATCGCTCCGACAGCAAAACTCATTGCAGACGTCCAGGCCGCCTGTAATGGACGAGCGGTGGTGATTTCGGAGATCCCCAGCTCATCCCGGGCATGTGCACCTAACGCATCATGACTCATCAATTTTTCTGCCACTTGTTTTGCCAAGGCCAAATCAAGCCCACGGTGGACATAAATTGAGGTTAATTCACGGTGTTCACCCGGATAATCGGCATGTAACTCCGCTTGTTCTTCCGCCAGTGCGGCTTTTTCAGTATCGGCTTGTGAAGAGACCGAGACATACTCCCCGGCTGCCATCGACATCGCACCTGCAACCAGGCCGGCAATGCCGGTTAACAGAATGGTTTGGTGTGTGGCGTTGGCTGAGGCGACGCCCAATAACAAACTGGCGGTAGAAACAATGCCATCATTAGCGCCAAGCACAGCGGCACGAAGCCAACCAATTTTCTCTATGCTGTGTTTTTCTCTGTGCATGCGGTGACTTCCTTATTAATTACGCTATCCATGGTGATTGAAATTGCCGGAACGACAGGATGACGTGCAAGCTATTTTCTTGAGCATGATAAACACAAAATTCTTCGAATAGCGATAGAACCCCAGGAGCATAGCCCACTATAGAACCAGGACCATTAATTTGGCACGAAACGGCGCAGCACTTGAGATTTCGCCAACCACCAAAGGAAAAGCAATGAAGCACAATGGACCAAGGTATTTCTCAACCAGTGGTATTCAAGGAGATTAAATTTTACAAAGAAGCTAGCAATTAATACGATATAAACATGCAGTATAAATGTATAAAGGGAGTTCTGCCCTAAGGGGACCAGGAACCAACTGAATAGATAGTTCATCGGCCGCCAGAAATAGCTTAAAAAGACATACATGGTGACGAGTAAGGCAATGTCATTGAGTACCCGCAGTGGACCAAGCGCATTTTTTGCAGCCAAGTTATCATACATCCAGTTAACTTGATTGATAGGAATGATATGAAGGAAAAATGATTTCGGTAGAAAGGGGTTAAGACGGTTTTGTGCAATAAAGAGCAAAATAAAGAAAATGACTATCAACAGGCCAATCACAAAAACGCCGAACTTATTTTTTGCCAAAGACATCAGTTCATCTTTATACCAACCACAGCATAAGCCAAGCACATAAATTAATTGCCATGAAAGAATCGGGAAGGCGAACTCAAATTGTGCACTGGTTAAAATAATCCTATTATCTTGATAAATAACATATAGAGCTAAAGATACACCCAGCAGTAACAACGCTTTTTTATGGTAAAGGAGATAGAACATCACTGGGGTGATTAATAATAGATAAAAATAAAGTCCCAGTATCTGTGTCTGGTGAGGGCCTATTTGCAAAAATAAAATGTTATTCAACCAGGATTCTAATGAACCACCGTCAGTGGGATACATTGAGTATGCTGTACCAGAAAATCTTTCCACAAAATGGGTAGTCTCATAGGTGTTGACCCCCATTTTGGTTAGTACCAGGATCGAGAGAATAATCGTGATATTAATAAAATAAAGTGTGACTGCTCTACGTAAAATCGAGTAGGCAACCGTAAGAAAATGATCTCTTTCCAGCTGTTGCTTTTTGAGAAAACCCAGGACAAAACCTGACAAGATGACGAAACCTTCCGCCCCGGTGGTTAACCCAAAACGCTCCCAGGTGAAAATGTTAACCACAGAGGTGATCTCGATATGTGCAGCGACCATCATAATCAGGGCAATACCACGCAGGAAGTCAATCCGCAGATCACGTTTACCCGCTGCTTGGGGAGAGGCGTGATAGGCGAGTGACATCCCTTTAATCGATAACCCTGCTGACAATGACATACATCTCCTAAAGAAAATGTTCATACTCGCCGTTATTCAAGCGCCAGGGGCTGCGCCTGAGTATTAGGTCCATTGCGGGAACGAGATCACCGTATCCAAATCTGTTTAGGCTGATCTGTCGTACTCATCACATGGTTTATTGATGCTCTTGGCAATTCTCACACTTGTTGTGGCAACTCGCCAATTAAGGATTGAGACTCGCATGATGTGTTGTTCACAAACACATTATGTTTTTGCCATGTCATTCAAACCAGCCAGATAGAGTATAACGAGAATTATCACTTATTTAAAAAGAATCTTTAAACATTGGCTGGGGCCTAGGGGGCACGGGCATTGTTGGCGTTATTTGAGTTTGAGATTCAAAAGGCGCAGCTCACAACGAGTAACCATGCCGTTAGATGACCGGAGACAGCTCACATTGTGCATGTTTACTACATGCTGGTTTTTGCTTTTTTTTCAATCAATTGTTAGTTAATCATTTGATTAAAAATGATTTTATATTTTTTTTGCCTGGTTTGCCAACCACAGGTGGCTCAACTATATTTAATCGTTGATTAGCACTTTTTAAGTGATTGAAGTATTTGACATCGCCAGTGAGCGGTGGGCAAGTGAATACTCATTATTTGAAATAAACGGGGCGCTAACTCCTTTTGTTCATGCGAAAAATTTATGTGACAAGGGGGCCCAAGTTTATTCAAGTTGCAGCCAACACCGCTGTAGCTTGAAAGATGAAGGGGATAGACCGTACCCGGGATAGGACATTGGCTTATATGGGATTTTACTTTTCAGCGTTTGAGAAACGGACCCCTCCTGCACCTTTGCGTCACCGCAAGGGGATTGAGTGTGTTTGGCAAATCCTGTCGGTCACCGCGCTGGTGTGTGGTGCAAATTATATCCGCTGGCGCTGGATGGAGTCGTTAAACTATGACGCCCTCTGGTATTCGGTTCCTTTGCTACTTGCTGAAACCTGTGCCTATGTTGGCACCATTTTTTTTACCATCAACCTGTGGAAGTTACAGGACTATAAACGCCAACAACCCCCTGCCACCATAAATCAGTGTCTGGAGCCCTCGGCTCAACATGGTGATGACCGACCAATTAGTGTGGATCTGTTTATTGCCACTTATTCCGAGGATGTTGAACTGGTCCGGTTATCCATCATCGATGCCAATAAGGTGACTGTACCCAACGCGATTAGCTATAAAATCTATGTGCTTGATGATGGGCGGCGAGCAGAAATGCGCCAGGTGGCAGAGGAGGAAGGGGTCAATTATATTACGCGAGACCAAAACACCGGCTTTAAAGCTGGTAACTTGCGTAATGGCATGGAACTCACCGATGGTGATTTTATTATTATCTGTGATGCGGATACGCGCGTTTTTCCTTCGATTCTCTGCGATACATTGGGTTATTTTCGTGACCCAGATGTGGCTTGGGTCCAGACGCCTCAATGGTTTTATGATATTCCAGCAGGCAAACCCTTACCGAAGAAGTTACAACAGCGGTTTGGTAAAGGGGGATATTATTTAGGTAAGGCGGTGGAATCCTGTATTGGGCCTATTACCATTGGGCATGATCCTTTTGCCAATGATCCTCAGATGTTCTACGACATTATTTTAAGACGGCGTAATTGGGCCAATGCGGCGTTTTGTTGTGGTGCGGCATCGATACACCGTCGTGAAGCGGTGATGCAGACAGCGCTGCGAAGATATCATCATGATATTGAAGCTGAAATTGATAAGTACACTGACGATATCGAACATGAAGAATTTAAAACCTCATTGCGCGGGGCGATGCTGAGGCAGGTGGCTAATGAAACAGAATTGATGCCGTATAAGTTTCATGTTTCCGAAGATATTTATACCTCGTTGATGTTGCATGGTGATCATGAACGTCGTTGGCGTTCAGTGATGCATCCCGAGGTTGAATCGAAGATGTTATCACCACAAGACCTGCTTTCCTGGATGATTCAGCGCTTTAAATATGCGGCCGGTTCAGTGGATATCCTGTTCCATGACCGACTGTTCAAACGTGGCAATCTTAACCTTAGTGTGCCGCAGAAACTGATGTATGGTTCGACGTTTATCTCTTATATGGCCTGTATCTGGAATACGATTTTCCTGATTGCCCCGATGATCTATCTTTTTACCGGCATTCCTCCTTTGTCAGTCTATTCGACGCCTTTTTACCTCCATTTTGTGCCTTTCTTTCTGTTGTCGGAGGTGGCTTTTATGTTTGGCACCTGGGGAATTTCAGCCTGGGATGGTAAAGCCTCTTATCTGGGGCTGTTTTCCATGAACTTGCGTGCCATCGATACCGTATTGCGCGGGGAGAAAATCAAGTTTCATGTGACACCGAAAGAGCGGCAACAAGGTAATTTTCTTGGTTTGGTCAAGCCGCAACTGGCGATTGTTGGCGTCACCTTATTGGCCTTGATAGCGGGGGGATTGCAACTTTACTGGGGGAGAATTGAAGATCCCTCTGGTTTTTTAATTAATATTTTTTGGTGCTCGCTGAATATCGCTGCGATGATCCCGATGATCCGTGCGGCACTTTGGCAACCAGAGCCATCCGAAGAGGAGATGCCGGTGCCGGAGGAGATATCCAATGTCAATTAAGCAGGATCTGCTGAAAGCGAGAAGCTATCTTACGGTGATTATTGGTTTTATGTTGGCCTTTAGTATTGTTTTCTATGTTGAAAAGCATACCAATCCGGCGAATATGAAATTGCCGCAACTACAGTTAAGTGAGAACTTCCCCACGCTCCCCACAACGCGCGGGTTGGATTATCAGGAAGCGGTCTGGGCAAGAGTGGCCTGGCAATACTTTGTCAATAATACTCAAGAGAGTGGTTTGGTTAATTCCGCTGACGGTTTGACTTATACCAGCCTATGGGATTGCGGGAGCTATCTATTAGCCCTGATCTCTGCTCATCAACTCAATGTTATCGATGATAAAGAACTTGATGCGCGTATGCAGAAGGCATTAATGGCCTTGAGTTCATTACCCTTGCATCAGGGGAATGTGCCTTATCTCTACTACAGCACAACAGATTTAAAACCGCTTTCGACCGCTTATGATGTTGATTATTCGTTGGTGGATCTCGGGCGGTTGTTGGTCGCGTTCAAGGTGATTATCTGGCGTTATCCGCAATACAATGCCTTAGTTCAGCAAACGGTGAAACATTGGGATCTGGCCGCTTTATTCGATATGGTGAAAGATAATGCCTCACTGAAAAGCCGTCATAAGCAAGCCCATTTTAAGCCCAATAATTATCGCAGCGGTTACGGTTATTCGCTGTATGCCATTAACGGTTTGTCATTAATTAATACTTGGGCTGGAATCGTATTGACGAATAGCCGGCAACAATTTGATTTTATTACCGTCAATGGCATAGACATCCCTGATGATGGTAAGGCGACAATAAGGGGTAAGCCGTATCCTGTTATCAATAGCTTACCTTATATTCTCAGTGGCCTGGAAAATGGTTTTAATACCGAGTCAGCCGAGATTTCATGGCGCATTATTCAGGTTCAGAAGATGATTAACCAGAGTAGTGACAGGCACAGTTACGTTAATATGGGGCTCACGAATATTTTTCCTGTTGTCGGAAAAAAACAACCTAATAGCGGGCAGTTACCATCAACCCAAGATAGTGCGTTACCTCGTAATAAGGTTGCGCTTTCTCTTTCAACGCAAGCCGCCTTTGGCTGGAATGCCTTATTCAGTACTACCTGGACCCAACAGGTCAGGCAGCAAGCAGCAACGCTGTTTGTACCGGGCAGAGGTTGGATTGAGGGAGTGGAGGCACAGAGCCAACAACCCAGCAAGTTAATTACGGCGACAACCAATGCAGTCATTCTGGAAAGTCTGATGTATACGGCTCAAGGAAAGATGGTCTGCTTTGCCTGTCAGAATACAGAAACCGCCTCTGCGGAACAATCTTCAGGATCTCATTAAGGAGCACTCATGCGTTTGCTACCCTTTTATTTGTCACCGCTGAGGTTTTTCAGTCATTTAGTGGTGAGTATGTTGGCAGTGACCACCTTATTAGTGGGGAGTTCGTTCTGCGCACTGGCAGAACAGCAGCTTCCTGCTAAAGATTATCCTGTGCGTCAAGGTGAATTGACTGAGCGTGAAAGAGCCATGGCTAACCGCGCCTGGGAGTATTTCGTCACTAACTATCAACCCACCACTGGGTTGGTGAATGCGGTGGACGGTTACCCTTCTACGACGATGTGGGATACAGCCTCTTACATTGCCGCTGTGGTTGCAGCTCGAGAGTTAGGCATTATAGATAAAGCTGAATTCGACAAACGGATGATCAAGTTGCTGGGGACGCTCAATAGTATCTCGCTATTTCAAAACGAGATGCCGAATAAAGCCTATAACACTATTTCTGCAGAAAAAGTGAACTATATGAATAAGCCAGGCGAGATCGGTTTTTCACCGTTGGATGCTGGCCGCCTGCTGATCTGGCTACGGATCATTAAAGAGCTTTATCCTGAATATGCCAACGGTGTTGATAATGTGGTGCTCAGATGGGATTTCACCAATGCGATAGATGGCTGTGGGACCATGTATGGCGCCATCGTTGGTGGTGATAAGAAGACTATTTATGTGCAAGAAGGGCGGCTTGGTTATGAGGAGTATTCGGCGCGGGGTTTCCAACTTTGGGGGTTTAACACCTGTCAAGCTTCACGCCCTGAACCCTATCAGCTGAAAGATATTTATTGTGTGATGGTGCCTTATGATTCGCGTGATCCTCGTGAACATGAGCAACATAACTATGTGGTGATGGAACCTTTTTTCCTGCAAGGCATGGAGTTTGGTTGGGGTGAAAAGAGAACCGATGTGCAGGAAAAGGCCGCCATTCTTCCTGAATGGGTACATGACTTTGGCGATCGAGTTTACCAAGCGCAGGAAAATCGTTATTTGATCACCGGGATGGTGACCGCCCGTACAGAACACCAGCTAGACCGTGCCCCTTACTTTGTTTATGACACTATCTTTTCAGATGGTTTCGACTGGAACACCATCACGGATAAAGGCAAGTTTGTGCCTGAGTTCTCTGCAGTCTCATTGAAGGCAGCTTTGGGGATGTGGGCGTTATGGCAGTCTTCTTATACTGACCATCTGTTTAATATGATTGAAAATGCCAGTGAGAAAGGCAAAGGATTTTATGAGGGACTTTACGAAAACGGAAGTGGACCAATTAAAACCTTCACCGCGAATAATAACGGCATTATGTTGGAAGCGCTGTTATTCAAAACACAAGGCAGCATCCTGAAATTGAGAGTACAAGATTCGCAAGCGAAAGATTTTGTGCCGTCAATTTGGAACCAAAGGCTATTGAACGTTTTTGAAGAAGATAATAAACGTTTGAATCGGCCCTTTATTTCACCGGATAAAGGTACGCGCAGTTGGTGTGAACGGACCGGGGTGGCATTGCGTGAGGCACCAACTTGCACGGCATGCCAGTGTGCGCAGTGTAGCGAGGATTTGCCCGTTAAACTTCCACCGGCGCTCTCATCATGTACCAAAAAATAACAGGCAAAATACTCCTTTGGCTGCTGTTTGTATTGGTCGTTGCGCTGGTACTGTTTCCAGCGCGCATCCAGCAAGGATGGCAGTATCTTTATCAAGGCGGTTGGCAGTCGCAGGGGCGGCTAGGGCCGCTGACGGCGGAAGAGCGTCAATGGGCAACTATCGCCTGGCGTTATATAGAGAACAATACTCAACCCACAACTGGGCTGGTAAATGGGAGTGACAATTACCCGCTGACGACGGTAGGTCAGATTGGCGACAGCATGATGGCGGTGCTTGCTGCCAAACAACTGGGGGTAATTGAGCCGGCAGAGTATGACCGGCGGATAACCACCTTGCTTGCCACACTACAAGCGTTGCCATTGAAGGATGGCATCGTCAACCGCCATTACCGCACTACCGATGCGGCCATGGTAGATTCAACGGTAAAACCTGCGGCAACAGGGTGGTCAGCGCAGGATATTGGTCGCTTGCTGGTTGCTTTGCGCCTGGTTCGTAATTTATCGCCTGATTATGCTTATTATGTCGATAAAACCGTCGTGAACTGGAACTTTTGCCCACTGTTTGATTCGCAGGGTACCTTGTTGAGTGGCAGGCGCCAGAACGGCAAACTGTCTACCCAAGATGATTTGCGCTTGGGTTACAGCGAATATACCGCCCTGGGATTCCAATTATGGGGTTTTTCTGCCGCCAATAACCTCGCCTTACCGTACAAAAATATTCAGATATATGGCATCCCCTTAGCGATAGATGAGCGTGACCCGCGGACTACTGGGGTGAGTGATGCACTGACTTCAACTCCCTATATCCTGGCTGGGATGGAGTTTCAATGGCAGATACCGGGGAATGCGACGCAGAGCGAGGCGTTGCGCCGCCAGGCACTAAACATGCTTAATGTGCAGCAATTACGTGCCGAAAAAGAGGGAATATTGACTGCACGTGCCGACTTCTCACTGAATGCAGCCCCTTGGACCATTAGCGATACCGTTTTTGCCAGTGGTTTTCCCTGGAATACACTGGATAGTAAAGGGAATTTTCGGCCTGAGTATGCTCAGCTTTCAACAAAAGCACTGTTCGGTATGTGGGCATTGTGGAATACCCCCTATACCGACCAATTGATGCGTCTGGGGCAATGGCATAATGATCCGCAACGGGGCTGGTTTGAGGGGCGTTCCGAGCGGTCGGGTAAATTAAATAAGGCGTTGACGTTGTCAACCAACGCGCTGGTATTGGAGTCCTTATGGTACAAAAGCGCTTATGGTGTGTTGGTACGTGACAACCCTGCTGGTGCCTTTGAACGCATGCGTCAGGAAGTCTTTAATCGCCCAAAAACCTGCTTGCCATTCGAACCGCCAGGTACGATGTGATGACACTGCTGGGGATAACATTCAACACCGTGATTATCACCAGCCGGGATATTTGTTGAGGTATAGAAATGAACCGTCTTAACTTGCTGTTCCCGTTACTGTTGATTGCCGGCTGTGTCCAACAGGCACCTTCAAGTGTGCCACCCTTGGCCGATATCTCACTAAATGGTACTTGGTGTATCAAATTGCCGCCGCCTGCTAGCGCAGATGCACTGCCGTTGTTCAACGACAAAATATGTCAACCGATGCAGGTACCGGCAAATTGGTTCACACAGGGCGTTGATCGCCACGGTGTCGTCTGGTACCAGACGAACTTTTTGTTGCCAACGCTCACCTCGGATCAAATGGCAACGCTGATATTCAATGGCGTTGACTATTCTGCTGATATCACGCTCAATCAACAACCGCTTGGGCAACATAAAGGTTATTTCCAGCGATTTGCCTTCGATATCACGCCAACTGTTGGGGCTCATAACCAGCTATTGGTTAAAGTTGACAGCCCAATTGAAAAGCCTGGTCCCCATTGGTATATGCACAAAACGCTGATCAAGGGGGTACTTGCTCACCATGATACTCGCCCCGGAGGGGCATGGTCGGAGCGTGGACAAGAAGCTAATTCTGGGGGGATATGGCAATCCGTAATGGTACATGTCAGTCGTGGGGCGGTCATCGACAATTTGCTGACTTCTGTGGATTGGCAGGACGGGCTTACCCAGCCTCAAGTCAAGGTTGAGGTTGATTACCGAGCCAATGCTGCGCGTCACGGGGAGCTCGTTATTGAACTGACCCCTGATAATTTTACTGGGCGTTCTTATCGCTTTAGCTATCCGGTTGCCCTTAAACGTTCCCCTGACAAGACACAACAACTGTCATTCAGCCAGAGGGTGCCAAACCCAGCGCTTTGGTGGCCTGCGGGTTATGGTGAGCAGAATCGTTATCAACTCCGAGTCTCACTAAGAGATAGTGATGGCTTGCTTGACCAGCAAACCATTAAGACCGGGTTACGTAAAATCAGCCAGGATAACCTGAATAACAGTTTGTTAGTCAATGATAAGCGGATGTTTGTTCGTGGTACTAACTACATTGGTTCTGTCTGGCTGGGGAGCATGGATGGTGAAAAATACCATCGTGACCTGCAACTGATGCGTGAGGCGAATATCAATACGGTACGTATACATGCACATATTGCGGGTCAGGCGTTGTATGAGCAGGCGGATCGTATGGGCATACTATTGTGGCAGGATTTCCCGCTACAGTGGGCTTATGACGACAGTCCGTCCATTGTTGATGAGGCGAAGCGTCAAGCTAACGACCTGTTACGGCAATGGGGTAACCACCCTTCCATCATCGTCTGGTCTGGGCAGAATGAGCCGCCGTTCGATTCCCCATGGATGAAATCACGTAAGGGGTGGACACCCACACTGAATAAAACGCTGACTGAGCAGGTTGCCCAGGTCTTGAGCCAAGACGATGGGCGGATCGCGCATGCTTGGTCTTCGGTTAATGAGCACCCATGGTTAGGGTGGTACTCCGGTAAGATGCAGGATTATCTCAAGCCAACTCGTAGTCGATATGTGACTGAGTTTGGGGCGCAAGCCCTGCCTAATATAGAGACGCTACGTACCATTATTCCAGCAGATAAGTTATGGCCTGGTACCACCAATGATAAGGCGCCTGGCTGGGATATCTGGCGTTACCATAATTTCCAGCCCAAAAATACATTTGTCATGGCTAAAGTGCCAATGGGCAAAGATATTGAAGAGCTGATTGCCAATACACAAAAATATCAGGCAGACCTGATCCAACTGGCGGCAGAGAGTTACCGTAGGCAACGTTATCAGCCAGTGAACATGCTGTTTCAGTTTATGTTTTCTGAAACCTGGCCTTCCATAAACTGGGCTGTCGTCGATTATCTACGGCAACCCAAGCGGGGATATTACGCACTGCAACGTGCCTATCAGCCAGTGCTACCTTCCATTCAACCGATAACGCAGAACTGGATAGTAGGGCAATGGGGGCAGATTGGTTTGTGGGCGATTAATGATCGTTGGCAGACTTATCCTGATGCAACGCTGCATTGGCGTGTACAGCAGGCAGGTCATGTTATTAGTCAAGGGGCAGAGCGGGTTGATCTGGCGGCAGATAGTGGCCAAAAAGTGATTGAGCTGAAGGTGCGCCCTCGGGGTCAGCAAACCATGGTGGTTGAGGCAGAATTACGTGATAAAGCTGGGAACGTGTTGGGGAAAAACCAATTCTCTTTCAGTAATATCAAGGCGCAATCAGCAAAGGTGAAGTGATCGTTTTCCCAGCAGCTTGAATGACAACGGGGTAGGTTGCCGGGTTATTCAAGTTGCTTACCAGGGAAGCGTCCAGCTAATACTCACCGTTCCAGACCTGAAATTGGCGGTTGAATTACTTTTCCAAGGGTAACGTGTACCACTGTAGTTATCATAACGTATCGAGATAGCACCAGGTTTATAACCGGAATTATAACCGAAGCTGTAGGTGTAGTCAGAGTTCCAAGGCTGTTGTTGGTTTTTATCCGGGTAATAGAAACTAGAAAGCCGCAAAAAATAGTGACCTTTAAGGGTATAACCGCAACTTGCCAATAAAACGTTTTTATGGCGCTTGGTGGCATCACTGACGCTGTCATAATAGCGATAGGAGTAGGTATAACCAACCTGACACCCTATGTTGTCATCTTTATTAATCAACAGATGTTTTTCAATGCCTTCAGGTAGCTCGAATTTATAGGCAGAAGTAAATGACCCAGTCTCAAACTCAGTAATTTGCGAGCCTTTTTGTGGGAAAAAATGGTTATCTTCCGCATAGTTGCTGTATATAAAGCTAAAGGTATTAGGACGCCAGTCATCATAGCCAAAACTGTAAGAAAAACGGGTAGCGTATTTATTCACTTCCTGCAATGGGACATTCACCGTGGTGTTAGCAAAAAAGTTACTTAAGGGTGAATATTGCATGCTGAACAGAGCGCGATGATTCAGCATCTCCCGGGTTTCAGAAGTTTCTCTGCCGGTCGGAAGCGTGATGTCTGATCTTTCTAAGGGAACACTGTAGGTGAGTGCAGTAGAAAATGAAGCTTCACTGCCTGCGAACAGGCGTGACCAGGGGTTAGTAAATACGTTGACTAGCGGCTTTTGAGGGGGGTTGGCTGCTTGTGCCATAGGAAGCCCAAGTGTCGTCAGCAGGCACAAAGTAGATAGCTTATAGACAACGGGAATCAACCGATCATGAGGACAAAATCGATTAATTTTGTGCTTGGCGCTATTCGGCATTCCGGCATACCTGCTGTGACCTATTCTCTGCTCCTATCCTAAGAAAATTTGGTCATATTGTCACACTAAAACAGGCCTATCTTCAAAAATAGCTATTGTCATAACAGGAATGGTGCTTCTTTTGACGCTATTGTGACAATTGCAAGTCAAAATGCTGTTATTTCAGATGCTCGCTATACCAAATAATTTGATTTACCGATCAATTGTAATGCCAGAGACATTTGAAATATCACTAAACGCAGTGAGGGAGGCAATCTTTGGGGGAGAGGGGGCAGAAACCAGAGTCGATGGGTATTGCACCAAAATGAGGCTGTAACGGTAATTTTCCGCACTATAGTGGCCGACAAAATGAGGCACAATAAGGTGCCAATCAATTATCTGAATGGTATTTTTTATTTCCATTTATCAAGAGTCATAAAATAATAGAAATCTAGTGATCTGGATCACATTTTTAGCGGTGGGTCGGAGGACATAAAGGCGCACCCTGAGTTCACTATTATAATTAATGCATAGCAAAATTATAATGAGTTTAAGCATGTGGAAGTTATTCACCAAATATGGTGTTGTTGGTATTTTGAACACGTTGATACATTGGATGGTATTCCTGTATCTGTACTATGATTTACTGCAAAAACAAGCTATTAGTAACTTGGTGGCGTTTGCTATTGCGGTCACTTTCTCATTTTTTGTCAATGCACGATTCACGTTTAAAAGTTACGTGTCGTTGAAGCGCTATGTGCTGTATGTGGCTTTTATGGGGGCCATGAGTTGGTTGGTGGGCGCTTTAGCTGATAATCAGAAGATAAATCCGATACTAACGATGATTATTTTCTCCGCAATAAGTTTAGTGCTCGGTTTCATTTACTCGAAATATATCGTTTTCAGGATAAAGTCCCAATGATAATATCGCTTGTAGTGCCTGTTTTTAATGAGGAAAAGGCAATTCCTATCTTCTATCAGGCTGTACGTAATCAGCCGGAGTTATCGCCGTTTGATATTGAGATCGTGTTTGTCAATGACGGTAGCCAAGACAAGACAGAAGTCGTCGTTAATGAGTTAATTAAGACCGATCCGCTGGTATTGCTGGTCGATCTTTCACGCAATTTTGGCAAAGAACCAGCCTTGTATGCCGGATTGAAGTACTCCACTGGCGATGCCGTTATCCCTATTGATGTCGATTTGCAGGATCCTATCGATATTATCCCTAAATTAATCGAATCTTGGCAGAATGGTGCAGATGTGGTGCTGGCAAAACGGACCGACCGCCAATCAGACAGTCGATTGAAACGGCTCAGCGCCGCCTGGTTTTACCGGATACATAATATCGTTTCCAACCCGGAGATTGAGGAGAATGTGGGGGATTTCCGCCTGATGAGCCGCCAGGTGGTTGATGCAGTCATGATGCTCAATGAACGCAATCTTTTTATGAAAGGTTTGCTCAGTTGGGTCGGGTTTAAAACAGAAGTGGTCACTTATGCTAGAGCTGAACGTGTTAGTGGTACTAGCAAGTTTGGTTTCTGGAAGCTATGGAACCTCGCTTTAGAAGGAATCACCTCGTTTAGCACCATTCCTTTGCGTTTTTGGACCTATATCGGTATGAGCATCGCTTCGTTGTCGTTTTTTTATGCTCTCTATATGGTTATCGATAAAATTGTTAATGACAACCCGGTGGCAGGTTATCCCTCTTTGATCTCTATTGTGTTGTTTTTGGGCGGGATCCAGCTTATCGGGATTGGGGTTCTCGGGGAGTATATTGGCCGCATCTATGTTGAGACCAAACATAGACCACGTTTTATCGTCAAGAGCTTAAAGGGGAAAAAATGAGCCATCTAATGAATAAGCAAATTTCTGCAAGGAATGCCTTTGTCTTTGTTTTAACTTGCTGCTTGCTCTATGCTTTCCCGATTATTTTGGCAGATGTCTATTATCGTGATGACTTTGAAAGGGTGCTAAACCCAGCCGCAGGGTGGTATACGCTCGGGCGCCCCACCGCTGACCTGCTGATGCGGTTATTTTCGTTTAATATTTTTGAGCTTACCGATACCGCACCTTTTACTCTGTTGCTGGGGATTCTGTTTATCTCTTGGGTCCTCTGGACGGTAGCAAAGCGAAATGAAACTCTTTTAACCATCGGTTCTCTTTGCCCCTATATTTTGTTGCTGATTAGTCCATTCTTTTTACAAAACATCTCCTACAAGTATGACAGCCTCCCGATGATTGCTGCACTTGCCATCTCGATACTGGCTTATTTTTATCCGCGAGATAGAGGCGTTAAAAGCTATCTTATTCCCATTGCCTATCTTTTTTTAGCGTTGACGATGTACCAGCCGTGTACCAATATTTTTATTGGTTTATATGGTGTTAACCTATTAGTTGGTTTTAATAAAAATAGCCGTTCACCATTACAAGAGACACTATGGGCAGGTGTAGTGTTATTATCGGCTTATATTTTATATTTTGTTATTATCAATAAAATGCTGGGAATGAGTGGTGGTCGTGATGCCATGGTCCCCTTGCCAGAGTTGGCTGATTATCTTATTAAACATACTAAGATTTTAATTCACTATATTAAGTCTGCTATTACCCGTGAATTGAAAATTATTCTTTATGTTACTTCTTTGTGTGTTGTTTATGCGTTTTTCCTGAATGTTTATAACTTTCTGCAAGATAAACAATGGAGTGTGAGTACGCTGTTATCTTTACTGCTGATGGTGTTGTCGCCGATAGTGATCTTCCTTGCTTTTCTTGGGCCATTGTTTTTGCTTAGGGAAGGGATGACGGATGTTCGGGTGTTATCTGGGGTTTCTGCGACACTATTTCTGCATGGCTATTCTCTCGTTGTGGTTTTGAGAAAGCTAAAACCTAAATGGATGTTGTTAAGTCTGGTTCCGGTATTTTATTTTACTGCGGTGAGTTTCCAATATGCGAATGCGGTAAAAAATCAGCACATGTATGAGGACCGTATTTTCTCGTGGTTGATCTATGACTTGATGGCAGTCAATGCCAATAACCACGGAAAGATTTTTATCAATAACTACCCCGGTACTGCACCTATCACCCAAACTATTATCAACCATCAGGCAATTATCGATTTGATGTATACCCCATCTTATGGCTGGATCTCGAGGCGCACCCTCTATTCTATGGGGCTCAATAATGTCGATTTGGGGTGGGGGGATAACTATGCCGATATGTTGCAAACGGTTTGCAGTGCGTCATCAACACCGCTAAAAGATAATAAGTTTTATACGATTTATGCCGTGGGTGATAATACCTTGGTTTGGTTCAAGAATAAGTTTAAAACCTTGTGCGGTAAACGGTAAACGGTGGCACGTTAAAACGGTTTCAGAATGAAAACGCCCGGCAGAGATGCCGGGCGTTTGAGTTTCAGTGCGGGGTTAACACGACCACCATATTATACCGTGGTTTTACGACGCGCTTTGATACTGTTAATAATCCATTTTTCCACTTCTACAATCAGGAACAGCCCCACCGCTATCATCAGTGTCACGCCCCAATAGAACAGGGGGAGTGGCGCAGTACCGAACAGTGAGTTCATAAACGGTAGATAGATGATGGCCAGTTGCAGCAAGAACAGCACACCACTCACTAACCATAAGCCTTTGTTGAGGAACACCTGGCGGTTGAGTGGGAAACGGTCATTGGTACGGCAGTTGAACATGTAAACCCACTGTGCAGTCACTAATGTTTGCAACAGCACAGTACGGATGAGTTCGCTGCTATAACCGCGCGGCTCCATCCAGGCTTCAAGGATAAAGGCACTGATGGCAATTAAGGTCCCAACGAAGGCGATACGCCAGATAGCGTGCAGATCCAGTACATTACTACCGGGGATCCGCGGCTTACGGTGCATCACGTCTTTTTCTGCCGGTTCATAAGCCAGACCAAAGGATAAGGTGGTCGAGGTGGCCATGTTCATCCATAAGATCTGGATAGGCGTCAGTGGCAGCATGGCACCCATCAGAATGGCGATGATGATCAGTAGCCCTTGCGCCAGGTTGGTGGGTAATACAAACAGAATGGTTTTCTTCAGGTTGTCGTAGACACGGCGACCTTCTTTTACTGCACTGGCAATGGTGGCGAAGTTATCGTCGGTCAATACCATATCGGCGGCCTCTTTGGTCACCTCGGTACCTTTAATCCCCATGGCGATGCCGACGTCAGCCTGCTTCAGTGCGGGAGCATCATTGACACCATCACCGGTCATACCGACGACGCCGCCCTTATCCTGTAAGGCTTTTACCAGGCGTAGTTTATGTTCCGGGCTGGTACGGGCGAAGATATCGTAATGTACTGCGGCTTCTGCCAACGCTTTATCATCCATATGTTCCAGTTGGGAACCGGTGATGGAGTCCTGACTGTTGCCAATACCTAACATGGCACCGATAGCCATCGCGGTTTTCTGGTGGTCGCCGGTGATCATTTTCACGCGGATACCAGCCTGCTGACACTCGGCGATAGCGGCAACCGCTTCTGGCCGCGGTGGGTCCATCACACCGGCGATACCGATAAACACCATCTGTTGGCGAATATCGTTGTGATCCAGTTCGGTTTCGCCGTCAGCGGTGGTTTTGCTGGCAGCCGCCACCATACGCAAACCTTGCTCGGCAAAGCGTGACATCTCCGCTTCCCAATAGTCGCGGCGGAAGGGTTGAACACCCGCATCGGTCAGTTCAAATTCGCATAAAGCGAACAACACATCAGGTGCGCCGGTAAGGAATATCTGATTCTTGCCTGCTACCTGGCTACGTACTGCCATATATTTGTAGCTGGAATCGAATGGAATTTTAGCCACTTGCTGTGTTTGACCGACATCCAGCTCCGCTTTCATGGCCAGCACTTTCAGGGCACCTTCGGTTGGGCTACCGGTGACCCCCCAACGACCATGTTCATCCTGTTTGACATGGCTGTCATTACACAGCGTGATGGCGGTGATAAATTGCGCCAGTGGGGGAATATCCTGCACCTTCACTGGCTGGTTGCTATCACTAGGGAAAATAGCCCCGACAGGCTGGTAGCTTTCACCTTCAACACGGAATGAACGGTCGGCCATGATAACGTTTTTTACCGTCATTTCGTTCATGGTCAGGGTGCCGGTTTTGTCCGAACAGATCACCGTCATTGAGCCGAGTGTTTCCACGGTGGGCAGTTTACGGATAATGGCTCGGTTACGCGCCATGGCCTGCACACCCAATGACAGGATAATCGAGATGATAGCTGGCAAACCTTCAGGAACCGAGGCAACCGCCAGGCTAATCAGTGCCACCAGCAGTTCACTGAACGGCATGTCACGCATTGTGAAGGCAAACAGGAACAGCAACACCATCATCACCAGGATCAGCATAAAGATGCTTTTACCCAGGCGATCCATTTGTTGTAACAGGGGGGTACGCTGAGTCTCAACGGTTGAGATCATCTCGCTGATATGGCCCAGTTCGGTAAAGCCCCCGGTAGCGATGACCACCCCTTTGGCGTTGCCGGCGCTGATGGTGGTACCCGAGAATAGCAGGTTGGTGCGATCGCCAATCATCACTTCATCGGCAATGGGGTCGGTTTGCTTGGATACCACGGTGGATTCACCGGTAAGAATAGCCTCTTCAACCTGCAGATTATGGGATTCCAACAAACGCAGGTCGGCTGGGATTTTATCGCCGGGGCGCAGCAAAACAATATCCCCTGGCACCAGATCTTCAGCGTTCACCGTCTGGTTAATACCATCACGTATGGCGATCGCCTGGCTGGACAGCATGTTACGAATGCCTTTCAGTGATTTCTCGGCACTGTTTTCCTGCACAAAACCGATTAGGGCGTTGATCACGGCAACACCAAGAATCACGACAGTATCGATCCAATGGCCCATGATGCCTTTAAGCAAGGCTGCCGCTAACAAAATATAAATCAGGACATCATTAAAGTGTGCGATAAAACGGATAAACGCACTTTTCCCCGCCTGTTCAGGCAGAGCATTGGGACCATACTTTTTTAACCGTTCAGCGGCTTCTTGAGTACTCAGGCCATTTTGCTGGCTATTTAGCTGTTGAAGTGTGTCTTCAACATTATGTTGGTACCATGGTTTACTCGCCTTGGGCGACTCATGATAGTCATTGGGGGTGTGTTTTGGCATTTAAGGCCTCTCCTAAAGTCAAGCGTACTCAAATTTCAGTCTGTGCTGTCTGCTCTTTAGTCGAAATGTTATTCCATTATTTGTGGCACAGAGAGATGATTGTTGTGTATTTTCAATCAATTCTTTATCAATTATTCCGCTGCATGATAGTCGATAATCAAAAACTTGTCTTATTGATCTCAGCGGACAAAAGCACATTAATACTCCCTGTGCTGTTAAATATGAAAATGCTTCTAAATAAATGTTTTTACAATGTAATTGATTTGTATAACAACGAACGATCTACTATAGAGAACTATAGAACAGAGAATCTATTGCTGTGGTGAAATTTTTCTTATAATCAATCCTGTCATACCCAAGTTTATTCAGGTTGTATCCTAAGGGAGCCAGGCAGTGGTTTCCCGTTATCGGGCGTGAGACACTGCACCCCTAGAAACCACAAGTCCATTGACGGCTGACTGAGTCGGTAATGAGCGTGATTTGTTGCAAGATAACCCAGCGAGGAAAGGTAAGTATGTCCAAGGTGGATAAATGGCGGATTTGGGCGGTAGGGCTGAGCCTTACGGTCTTCTCGAGTGCAGTTGTCGCGGACTCTTTGGATGCCCAACGTCAGCGTTACCTGCAAATCAAGCAGGCTTGGGACAGCAATCAGATGGCGACGGTACAGCAACTGATGCCGACGTTGCAGGATTACCCACTGTATCCTTATCTGGAATACCGCCAATTGGCACAAGATTTGAGCATCGTCAATGTGGCTCAAGTCAGTCAGTTTTTGCAGCGCAACCCAACACTGCCGCCCGCTCAGTCGCTCTCATCGCGTTTTGTGAATGAACTGGCCCGCCGTGAAGATTGGCGTACTCTGCTGGCATTCAGCCCACAGGAACCGAAAGCCGCAGCTGCTCGTTGTAATTACTATTATGCCAAGTGGGTAACCGGTGAGCAGCAAGTTGCTTGGCGTGGTGCCGGGGATATTTGGCTGAGTGGAGAATCGTTGCCGAGTTCTTGTGACAAACTATTCAGCGTCTGGCAGTCGGCGGGCAAGCAAACGCCTGCCGATATTCAGGCTCGGATGAAACTGGCGCTAAAAGCGGGTAACAGTGGCCTGGTAAATGCGTTGTATCGCCAACTCCCGGCTAATGAGCAGACCATGGGGGAGGCACTGGTTCGGTTACAGAATGACCCTGGTACGGTGGAGTCTTTTGCTCGCAGTGCCGGCCCGACAGACTTTACGCGTGCTGCAACCATGATCGTATTTGCTCGCCTGGCGCGTCAGGATGCGGAAAATGCACGGCTGATGATCCCAACGCTGGCCCGTTTGCAGAAAATGAGTGACGGCGAGAAGCTCGAGTTGGAGGAGGCGGTAGCTTGGCGTTTGATGGATAACAATGCCACCTTGGCTCAGACTCAGTGGCGCGATCAGGTGATCTTGCGTAGTCAATCGTCTGCTTTGCTTGAACGTCGAGCGCGTATGGCGTTAGGAATGGGAGATCGTCAGGGGCTGAAAACCTGGCTGGCCCGTTTGCCGCAAGAGTCGCGTGATAAAGACGAGTGGCGTTACTGGCGTGCGGTTCAAATGATTGATGAGGGGCAGCGTAGCGAAGGGGAAGCCACCCTACGCAGCTTGATGCGTGAACGCGGCTTCTACCCGATGGTTGCGGCGCAAAAACTCAATGTGCCTTACCCGGTGATGGTGGAAGTGGCGACCAAGCCAAGAGCCGATTTAGTTAGTAGGCCCGAGATTGACCGGGTACGTGAGCTGATGTACTGGAATATGGATAATCAGGCGCGCAGTGAATGGAGCTCGCTGGTGGCTAGCCATAACCGTGCTGATCAGGAGGCGCTGGCGCGTTATGCTTTTGAGCAGAAATGGGCTGAGTTGAGTGTACAGGCGACCATTGTCGGCAAACTTTGGGATCATCTGGAAGAGCGTTTCCCCATCGCCTGGGAAGCGGAATTCCATCGTGCGACTGAAGATAAAGGTATCACCCCCAGCTATGCCATGGCGATAGCCCGCCAGGAGAGTGCCTGGAACCCGAAAGCCCAATCCCCCGTGGGGGCGGCAGGCTTGATGCAGGTGATGCCGCGTACCGCGGAGCATACCGTGCAATTATATGGCATTCCAGGTTACAGCAGCCCAAGTCAATTGTTTGATCCAAAAACCAATATCACTATTGGTACCCACTATCTTGAGTCGGTATATCAGCAGTTTGGCCGTAACCGTATTCTCTCTTCTGCGGCTTATAATGCCGGGCCATCGAGAGTTAATACCTGGTTGGGTAATACCGAAGGGCGCGTTGACGCAGTGGCCTTTGTAGAAAGTATTCCATTTAATGAAACCCGCTCTTATGTCAAGAACGTGCTGGCGTATGATGCGTTTTATCGTCATTTCATGAATCGACCCGCCAAAGTGTTGACGGATGCTGAGTGGTCAAGGCGTTACTGATAGGGTAGTTGAGTAAATAAGATGCCGGGAAGCCCATGGAGGGCAACCCGCTCTACGCCAACTTGAAAGAGAACCCGGATATGCTAAGCTGCCGTACTAGTTAAATAGTATGGTGAATGTCATGACGCAATTATCCCTTAATGATCCCGCGCTCTCAGAGCAAGGCAATGAGGATTGGCTGCTCTTTGTTGCGCTGTTGAATCATGCGTTCTCACAGGATTTGCACCAACCGTTGCTGCAACTGTTGCTGACACCGGATGAGCGGACTGCGTTGGGTACCCGCGTGCGAATAATTCAGGAACTGATGCGTGGTGAGATGAGCCAGCGTGAGTTGAAGAATGAACTGGGGGCGGGTATTGCCACCATTACCCGTGGTTCGAATAGCTTGAAGGCAGCAAGTCCGGCCTTGAAACAGTGGTTGGAGCAGCAGCTATTAGGAGACACCGACTAGGTCAGTGTCTCCTAATCGATTATTGATGGTGGGTGGTGTTGAGATGTTGGCGATAAATCGGATTATGGAACGGCACTAGTGCCAATAATAATGCCTGATGATAAACGCTGGTACGGCTTAATCTACCATCAGTAAACAGACCAATAGCTCCCCCTTGGCGTTTCACTTCTCTATTCCCGGTGATTAATGCCATTTCATCGCCTAATTCGCTCCCGGCGCGAATTCCCTGTAAAATCGACTCTGGCAACATCAGGCTGGCAGAGCGTGATTCACCACGGGTTATCGGGTTTTCTATTGTCATCCAGGCGAAGGTCATATTGTCCTCGATACCGGCCTCTACGCCGACCCAAAAGTCTGCTTCAGGTCTGACCTGACGAGCCTCCATAACGCGCTGGCGTGAGCCGGTGCGGGTTTCAACATTACCAATGGGCTGCAGTGAGACCCCACTTGCGACGTCAACAGATTCAATGCGACACTGGTCTGCGCCAAAAGTATCTTCAAATGCCAACTGGATGGCTTTAATCTTTGCCGGATTGGTTGTTGCAGCGACAACATGATACATAACAGATTTAGCTTCCTTTACTTAATGTGGGGCTATGCTTTGCCAGTTAGGGTGATGACCCTAGGCGACCATCAGTGCGAAGCAAAACACGGTCAGCCGATAAACTCAAGTTTCACGTGATATAACGGAAAGAAATATGTTACAGGTATACCTCGTTCGCCATGGCGAAACAGAATGGAATGCAGTACGCCGCATTCAAGGGCAGTCTGATAGCCCATTAACCGCCAAGGGCGAACAGCAGGCGCATTGGGTTGGTAAACGCATGAGTCATGAAGGTATTACCCATGTGATTACCAGTGACCTGGGGCGTGCTCGCCATACCGCGCAAATTATCGCGGATGCTTGCGGTTGTGACGTGGTTCTTGATGCTCGGCTGCGAGAGTTGCATATGGGCATTCTAGAAGAGCGCTTGATCGATAGCCTGACACAACCTGAAGAACAGTGGCGTAAACAGATGATTGATGGTACTGCTGAAGCACGGATCCCTCAAGGTGAATCTATGGGGGAGTTAGGGAAACGTATGCGAGCAGCACTGGACAATTGCCTGATGCTGCCGCAAGGGAGTAAACCACTGATTGTCAGCCATGGCATTGCATTGGGATGCTTGATCAATACCGTGCTTGGCTTACCACCCTATGCCGAACGCCGTTTGCGTTTACGCAATTGTTCGTTGTCACGCCTTGACTATCAGCAGAGCCCATGGCTGGCTCCCGGTTGGATTGTGGAAACAACCGGGGATGTCTCACATCTGGACATGTCTGCGTTGGATGAACTGCAACGCTAGCTGATGGCTTAATTCGCCATCCGTCGTCTCAGTGGCCATTGGCTCAAACGGCAAAACTTAACGACGGATCGGGATCAGATAGTCGCAACTCAGTTGGGAAATAGCCTGAGGTATGCGGCGCTCACCTTCCGGGTAGAAGCGTTCAATATCGCACCCTTTGCGCCGGGTCAGTTTTAGTGACGGTAAACAGGAACCGTATAGCATGAGAATAAAGTCTTGCAGTTCAGCGGGGGGCCCTTGGTAGTGGAAAAGGGCATATTCCCCTTGTTGCAGAACGAAAGGCTGACCCACTGCAATTTCTTTTGGCACGTGATGTGGTTCTAGCGCGGTGGTGTATAACACCTCCTGCTCATCCTCTTTTTCCTGACTGGCACGGGAGTGATGCAAACCATAGAGTACGGGTGGCAAGGTTTCGGTCGCCCCTAAGTATTGGCGCCAGTATTGTCTGCGCAATTCGGTACGGAAGCTGGAAATCTGCTCCAAGGTACAGGAGTAACTCTGTGTCTGACCAATCAGATGGAGTTCCGGCATGATGATAAATTCTGGATTTGGCAGCGTAAATGCCTCTAATCGTATCGGTGGACAGATACCTAATGCACTCCAATTCTCAGTGCGGCGATATAAGGCGGGTGTTTGTGCAAACTGCTTTTTGAATGCGCGCGTAAAGGTTTGTTGTGAGTCAAAACGATACTGTAAGGCAATATCCAGAATAGGGCGGCTGGTCAAGCGTAAGGCGACGGCGGCTTTGGATAATCTCCTGGCGCGGATATAAGCACCAATGGCATTTCCCGTGACCTCTTTGAACATCCGTTGCAGATGCCATTTAGAGTAACCTGCTTTTGCCGCAACGTTATCCAACAGTAAGGGGTGGTCCAAATGGCTTTCCAGCCAGTGAAGTAGGTCACGAATGATATTGGCTTGATCCATAGATCTTCCTCGTAAAACTTGAGGGTCGGAACCCGCACTATTTAGGGTGTATCGGTATCATGTCAAAATAGATGATAGAAACGATGTTAACCAGCATAAAACGATGACGATAGGGCATCATAACAACTTTTTTCTTCCGCGACTTCCAAAGATTTTTTTGCTCCCTATGTCAAAAAAAAGGGATGTGAGTCACAATGATCCCGCCTCTGTGACCCGAAGGTATCACTGTTATTAATTTCTGCCCTATCGCTAAATGGGCACCTTTTTTGGAGTTAAGGTAATGAAAAAAGGATGGATACTCTTTTTCAGTTTAGTGGGTTTAACGGCCAATGTTGTACAGGCAGAGCAGGTTGGATCGGTTGATACGGTATTTAAGTTGCTCGGCCCAGACCATAAGATTGTGGTTGAGGCATTCGATGATCCCGATGTTAAAAATGTCACTTGTTATATCAGTCGTGCCAAAACAGGTGGTATCAAGGGGGGGCTTGGTTTGGCGGAAGATACCTCGGATGCCGCAATTTCCTGCCAGCAGGTCGGGCCAATTGTGTTGAGTGACAAAATCAAAAGCGGTAAGACGGAAGGTACGGTGGTATTCCAGAAACGCACCTCTTTGGTGTTCAAGAAGCTGCAAGTCGTGCGGTTTTATGATGCGAATCGTAATGCGTTGATTTACCTTAGCTATTCTGACCGTTTGGTGGAGGGATCGCCGAAAAACGCGTTAAGCGCTGTGCCGATTATGCCGTGGGGTGAAGTTAAATAAGATAAAGGACTATCAAGTTGCAGGACAAAACGGACAGCGTTTTTATCCTGCAGCTTGCATTGATGCGCTTTCAGCAACAATCAGAAGGGATCAATCCTCCAGGTCACCACAGAAGCGATAACCTTCGCCATGAATAGTGGCAATGATTTCTGGCGTGTCTGGCGTGGATTCGAAGTGTTTACGAATACGACGAATGGTCACATCAACAGTGCGGTCGTGGGGTTTGAGTTCGCGGCCCGTCATTTTTTTCAACAATTCACCACGGGACTGGATTTTGCCTGGATTTTCGCAAAAATGCAGCATAGCGCGGAATTCACTGCGTGGCAGCTTGTATTGTTCCCCTGCAGGGCTAATGAGAGAACGGCTGTTGATATCGAGTTCCCAACCATTGAATTGATAGCTTTCAACCAGTTTGCGCTCTTCGCTGGTACTGCCCAGATTCATGGTGCGTGAGAGCAAGTTGCGTGCGCGGATTGTCAGCTCACGTGGGTTGAAGGGTTTAGTGATGTAGTCATCGGCACCGATTTCCAGGCCGAGGATTTTATCGACTTCATTATCACGGCCGGTCAGGAACATCAGTGCAACGCTGGCTTGTTCACGGAGTTCACGAGCCAACAGCAAGCCATTTTTTCCTGGCAGATTGATATCCATGATAACCAGGTTGATATCATTTTCAGACAGAATGTTGTGCATTTCTGCACCGTCGTTGGCTTCATGAACGATGTAGCCTTCCGCCTCGAAAATGCTCTTCAGGGTGTTTCGCGTGACTAACTCGTCTTCGACAATCAGAATGTGCGGGGTCTGCATATTTGCTACCTAAAATTGCTAACAAAATAGATAATACAGGAGTCGTTATTTTCTTCATGAAGGACAGAGATACAGCTCACGTTCCCTTCTTACCAACGACTAAAGTACGTAAACTCGGTTCTTGATGCGCTTTCCACCTATGTCAACAAGATCGCTAGCTTGCGGGGGATGCTATTTTCTACAGCCCCAATGATGCCAAAACGGCGCACATGTTAACCCTATTAACAGCAATATAACAGTGTGTGCCGTATTCATCACCCAACAAAACTACGCTTTGTTGACATATATCAAATTTAATTGTAGCACGTTAACAGTATTGTGAAAAACACCTATGAAAATGCCAAGTTAAGGGACTGCATGACAGATTCTGTGAACGATTCAGCATTGTTAAACAGACGAGGCTAAATGCGCTAGGTTTTTGTTTTGTCGAATATCACAATCTGTTGTTTTTTAATCAAATAAAGGTGTTATTTGCAAAACTGAAAGTTTCCAATTTTTTACTGTTTGAGAAAGGTGTTTAGCGATGTTTTATTAGCATGACATTTTTTATGTTAATGATTTGTGATCTGTGATCAAATGAATTTATCCCTCTATTTAATCAAGTTTCAGTCAGAAAGCGTGAGGTAAATACCAATAACTTTGTCACAGTCAGTGATAGGCGCAGTCATCAAAGCCCTGTAGATTGAATGGCGAGAGGATAACCTCACTTTTACTAGACTCAAGTTCAATGAAGTTGCAGGTAGGCGGCAAGCGAATGAAGCCCTAGGAGCATAGATAGCTATGTGACTAGGGTGAGAGAGCGTAGCAACACCGCTGCAGCGTCATTGGCGACGGGTATATATTGTTGGAGTAGTGATGCAGTTTCATATCGTGTTGGTTGCGCCAGCCCGGCCAGAAAACGTAGGTGCGGCAGCGCGGGCGATGAAAACCATGGGGTTTACTTCCTTACGCATTGTCGACAGTGAGGCTCACTTGCAGCCCGCGGCGCGCTGGGTCGCTCATGGTGCTGGTGATGTTTTAGATGCCGTTCAGACCTATCCTTCTCTGGAACTGGCGCTGGCAGATATTGATTTTACCATTGCGACGACGGCTCGTAGCCGCGCGCGTTTTCATTACTATTGTACCCCGCAGCAATTGGCTGAGCAGTTGATGGAGCGTCAACAATGGGTAGGGCAAGCGGCATTGGTATTTGGCCGCGAAGACTCCGGCCTGACGAATGAAGAGTTGGAACTGGCGGATTTGTTGACGGGTGTGCCGATGGTGGCTGACTATCCGTCCCTTAATCTGGGCCAGGCAGTGATGGTGTATTGCTATCAATTGGCTGAGTTGATGGCTGTCAGTGAGCCGTCGGTTCCCACGGCGGATACCGGTCAATTACAAGCGTTACGCTTACGATTAGAGCATTTATTGAGCATTTTGGACGTAGCAGAAGATCAGAAATTGCGTGACTGGATCCACCAACGGTTAGGTATCTTGCAACAACGGGATATGGTGATGTTGCATACGCTGCTACACGACATCGAAAAAAAATTGATTAAGTAATGGTTGTGTAGTCATTGATTAATCCAGTGATATGCACTATTTTTAAAACCATATTCTTATGTTTTTTTCTGATAATTTACATTTATTCCGTTTTATTGCATAGATTAATCTGTGGGTAGAAAATGAACAAAATAAAAAATAATTTGACTTGGTAAAGAGATTGCTTTAACCAATAGAAGTAACAGAGATATTTATTGAGACAGACAAACAGAATGCGAAACATCAGCCTGAACACCACAATTATTACCACCACCGATACCACAGGTAACGGGGCGGGCTGACGCACACCGAAAATAGAAAAAAAGCCCGCACCTAACCAGTGCGGGTTTTTTTTTGATCTATGCTTCTCGTCATTCAAGCGGTAGCGCGCAACAACTAGGATATGAATTCAGGAGATAAACAGAAATGCGAGTGTTGAAATTTGGTGGAACCTCAGTAGCAAACGCAGAACGTTTTCTGCGTGTTGCCGATATCGTTGAAAACAATGCGCATCAGGGACAGGTGGCTACGATATTGTCAGCGCCCGCTAAGATCACCAATCATCTGGTGGCGATGATCGAAAAAACTGCCGCAGGACAAGATATTCTTCCCAATATGAGTGATGCCCAGCGTATTTTCGCTGAACTACTCAGTGGATTGGCTCAGGCGCTGCCAGGATTTGAATATGACCGCCTGAAAGCCTTGGTTGATCAGGAATTTGCTCAGTTAAAGCAGGTATTGCACGGTGTGGCGCTGTTGGGCCAGTGCCCGGACAGTGTTAATGCCGCCATTATTTGCCGGGGTGAAAAACTGTCAATTGCCATTATGGCGGCAGTATTCAAAGCCAAGGGCTATCCGGTTACGGTGATCAATCCTGTTGAAAAATTGCTGGCGCAAGGGCACTACCTCGAATCAACCGTGGACATAGCCGAATCTTCTGCACGTATTGCGGCCATGGCCATTCCGCATGATCATATTGTGCTGATGGCGGGTTTTACCGCCGGTAACGATAAGGGCGAGTTGGTGGTTCTGGGGCGCAATGGTTCTGACTATTCGGCAGCGGTGTTGGCGGCTTGCCTGCGTGCGGATTGTTGTGAGATCTGGACCGATGTCGACGGGGTGTATACTTGTGATCCGCGTATAGTGCCAGATGCCCGATTGTTGAAATCAATGTCCTACCAGGAGGCGATGGAGCTTTCCTATTTTGGCGCTAAAGTGCTTCATCCGCGTACTATTGCACCGATTGCCCAATTCCATATCCCTTGCCTGATTAAGAATACCGCCAACCCACAAGCGCCAGGTACTTTGATTGGTGGTGCAAGTGTGGATCATGATACTCCGGTGAAAGGTATCACCAACCTGAACAATATGGCGATGATCAACGTTTCAGGGCCGGGGATGAAAGGTATGGTGGGGATGGCGGCCCGGGTGTTTGCCGTGATGTCGCGCGCCGGGATTTCCGTGGTGTTGATCACCCAATCCTCTTCTGAATACAGCATCAGTTTTTGCGTACCGCAGAGCCAGTTACAACGTGCTCGCCGTGCTCTGGAAGAGGAATTCTACCTGGAGCTGAAAGATGGCGTTCTGGAGCCTCTGGATGTGATGGAGCATTTGGCGGTCATTTCGGTAGTGGGGGATGGGATGCGCACGTTACGTGGTATCTCGGCTCGTTTTTTCTCCGCATTGGCGCGCGCTAATATCAACATTGTGGCGATTGCTCAAGGTTCTTCAGAGCGCTCTATCTCAGTGGTGGTAGATAATGATTCGGCGACTACCGGGGTGCGTGTTAGCCACCAAATGCTATTCAATACCGAACAGGTGATTGAAGTATTTGTCATCGGTGTCGGTGGTGTTGGCGGAGCATTGCTTGAGCAAATTAACCGCCAGCAATCTTGGCTGAAACAGAAGAATATCGACCTGCGGGTTTGTGGTATTGCCAATTCACGCGCCATGCTGACCAATGTGCATGGTATTCCGCTTGAAAGCTGGCAAGAGTCACTGGAGGAAGCCAAAGAACCGTTTAATCTTGGTCGCTTGATTCGTTTGGTGAAAGAGTGCCATCTGCTCAATCCGGTCATTGTCGATTGTACTTCCAGCCAGGCTGTGGCTGACCAGTATGCTGATTTCCTGGCTGATGGTTTCCATGTGGTGACCCCGAACAAGAAAGCGAACACCTCATCAATGAGTTATTATCAGCAATTGCGTATTGCTGCTGCTAATTCACGGCGGAAATTCCTCTATGATACCAACGTAGGGGCGGGGTTACCGGTAATCGAAAACCTGCAAAATCTGCTCAATGCCGGTGATGAACTCTTGCGTTTTTCAGGCATTTTGTCGGGTTCACTCTCTTTTATCTTCGGCAAACTGGATGAGGGAATGTCGCTGTCAGCCGCGACCCTGCAGGCTAAAACCAATGGTTATACTGAGCCTGACCCCCGTGATGACCTCTCCGGAATGGATGTGGCGCGCAAGCTGCTTATTCTGGCACGCGAAGCGGGTTATACGCTGGAGTTGGGTGATATTGAGGTTGAATCAGTGTTGCCCGCGTCGTTTGATGCCAGTGGCGATGTGGCGACATTTATGGCCCGCTTACCGGCATTGGATGCCGAATACAGTCGTCGCGTCGCTGCCGCCGCTGAAGAAGGCAAGGTATTGCGTTACGTCGGTGTTATTGAAGATGGCCGTTGTCAGGTGCGTATTGATGCGGTAGATGGCAACGACCCGCTGTATAAAGTTAAAAATGGTGAGAACGCACTGGCATTCTACAGCCGTTACTACCAGCCATTGCCGTTGGTGCTGCGTGGGTATGGTGCGGGTAATGATGTGACTGCGGCCGGGGTATTTGCCGACTTGCTGCGCACACTATCGTGGAAGTTGGGAGTTTAATATGGTTAAGGTCTATGCACCGGCTTCAATTGGTAACGTCAGTGTTGGGTTTGATGTTCTGGGGGCAGCAGTGTCCCCTGTTGATGGTACGCTGCTGGGGGATTGCGTCAGCGTAGAGGCCGCCAGTAGTTTCAGCCTGGAGAATACCGGCCGCTTTGTCAGCAAATTGCCGCCAGATCCGCAAGATAATATCGTCTACCAATGTTGGCAGCGTTTTTGCCAAGAGATTGGTCGCGAAGTGCCGGTGGCGATGCGTTTAGAGAAGAATATGCCGATTGGCTCGGGGCTGGGTTCCAGTGCCTGTTCGGTGGTGGCGGGGTTGATGGCCATGAACGAGTTTTGTCATCATCCACTCGACAAAATGCAACTGCTGGCCCTGATGGGGGAGTTGGAAGGGCGCATTTCTGGTAGCGTACATTATGACAATGTTGCCCCTTGCTATCTGGGTGGCTTGCAGTTGATGTTGGAAGAAGAAGGAATTATCAGCCAGGAAGTCCCCGGTTTTAATCAGTGGTTGTGGGTAATGGCCTATCCGGGGATCAAGGTTTCCACGGCAGAGGCCCGTGCCATTCTGCCGGCACAGTATCGTCGGCAAGACTGCATTAGCCATGGTCGCTATCTGGCGGGCTTTATTCATGCTTGCCATACTCAGCAACCCCATTTGGCGGCCAAGCTGATGCAGGATGTGATAGCCGAGCCCTATCGTACCCGTTTATTGCCTGGTTTTGCCCAGGCACGTCAGGCTTCGCAGGATATTGGAGCACTGGCTTGTGGGATTTCGGGTTCCGGCCCGACCCTGTTTGCCGTTTGTGATGATACGACGACGGCACAACGCATGGCTGACTGGCTGACTAACCACTACCTGCAAAACGACGAAGGTTTTGTTCATATTTGCCGTCTGGATACCGCAGGCGCTCGGAGATTGGGATAACGCATGAAACTGTATAACCTTAAAGACCATAACGAACAGGTTAATTTCGCCCAGGCGATCAAACAGGGCCTGGGTAAACAGCAAGGGCTGTTTTTCCCGCTGGAATTGCCAGAATTTGGCTTGACCGAGATCGATCAACTGTTGGCGATGGATTTTGTCACGCGCAGTAGCAAGATCCTGTCGGCTTTTATTGGCGACGAGATAAGTGAAGAGGCGTTATACCAGCGGGTAAACGCGGCGTTTGCCTTCCCGGCCCCGGTGGCGGAAGTGACAAGTGATGTTGCTTGCCTGGAACTGTTCCATGGCCCAACCCTGGCATTTAAAGATTTCGGTGGCCGCTTTATGGCGCAAATGCTGGCTGAGGTGGCGGGTGATCAGCCAGTGACCATCTTGACGGCGACCTCGGGGGATACCGGTGCCGCAGTGGCTCATGCCTTCTATGGCTTGAAAAATGTGCGAGTGGTTATCCTTTATCCGCAGGGCAAGATCAGTACATTACAGGAAAAACTGTTTTGTACTCTGGGGGGGAACATCCACACCATCGCGATTGATGGCGATTTTGATGCCTGCCAGGCGCTGGTCAAACAGGCATTTGATGACCAGGCATTGAAAGAAGCTATCCATCTGAACTCGGCCAACTCGATCAATATCAGCCGCTTACTGGCGCAAATTTGTTACTACTTTGAAGCGGTAGCGCAATTGCCACAGAGCGTACGTAATCAATTAGTCATTTCCGTGCCAAGTGGCAATTTTGGTGATTTGACGGCGGGGCTGCTGGCTAAATCTTTAGGGCTACCGGTAAAACGCTTTATCGCTGCCACGAATGCCAACGATACCGTACCGCGCTTCTTGGCCTCTGACCAATGGCAACCCCATGCCACGGTGGCGACATTGTCCAATGCGATGGATGTTAGCCAGCCAAACAACTGGCCGCGAGTGGAGGAGTTGTTCCGCCGCAAAAACTGGCCGTTGCAAGCATTGGGCTATGGTGCAGTCAGTGATGAAACCACCAAGGCGGCCATGAGAGAACTGGCAGCGTTGGGCTATCTTTCTGAACCCCATGCGGCAATCGCCTATCGGGTACTGCGTGATCAATTGCAAGAAGGGGAGTTTGGCCTGTTCCTGGGGACTGCGCACCCAGCCAAATTTAAAGAGAGTGTGGAGGCGATTCTGGGCCAGGAGTTGCCATTACCTGAGGCACTGGCAGAGCGTGCCCAGTTACCTCTGTTGTCGCATAACATGCCAGCAGATTTTGCCAAACTGCGCCAATTCCTGATGACGTTGCCAGCTTGATTAAATATGCCATTTGACGGGAGAACGGTGCCATGCTGGTGCCGTTCTCTGTTTTGCTGCGTGTGACTTTATTGCTGCGCACGTTTGAATATTAATTCATTCCCCTTTGATGCGGCTTCATCAAAACAGTAACCCTCCAGATTGAAATCCATCAGCTGTTCGGACTGAGTGAGTCGGTTTTTGATGATGAAACGACTCATCAGCCCCCGTGCTTTCTTGGCATAGAAACTGATTACTTTGTATTGACCATTCTTCTCATCAAGGAATACCGGTTTGATCAGTGAACCCTGCAGTTTGGCGGGTTTCACCGCTTTGAAGTATTCATCCGAAGCCAGGTTCACCACCACATCATCACCCTGCTGTGCAAGGGCTTGGTTGAGATGCTGAGTGATCAGGTCCCCCCAGAAACTATAGAGATCTTTGCCTTGGTGGTTTTCCAGTTTGATTCCCATTTCCAGCCGATAGGGCATCATCAAATCCAGTGGACGCAACACCCCGTACAACCCTGAGAGCATGCGCAGATGTTGTTGTGCGAAGTCGAAATCCTCTTCGCTAAAGTCCTGAGCCTGTAACCCGGTATAAACATCACCTTTGAATGCCAGCAAGGCCTGACGGGCATTATCGGGTGTGAATTTATTTTGCCATTCACCAAAACGCGCAGCATTCAGACCAGCCAGTTTATCGCTGATGCTCATCAGCGTGGCGATTTGTGCTGGGGTCAGTTGACGACAAATGTTGATCAGCTGCTGCGATTGGGTCAGCAACTCTGGTTGCGTAAAACGCTGGGTAGCGAGCGGGCTGTCATAATCCAGGGTTTTGGCCGGTGAAATGATAATAAGCATGGTGATGTCCTGTTGATCAACTTGCAGCTAATGTAGCAAAAAGTGTGTCAGAGCAGGAGGAATAGTGGCGAGTTATTCACATGTGTCAGCGTATGCCACCGTTGAAGACCGGGACGCACAGCGAATGTGCGCCCCGAGATGGTTAATGCGGTTTGTTGTTTTCCCAGATCCCGGGTTCAAGTTGAGGTGATAATTCCGGGAAGCGGCTGGCATCAAAACTGGGGATCTTACCCAGGGTTCGCTGGTAGTTATAATCTTTAGCGACTTTAAGGGCGACACTGGACAACAGTAAGATTGCCGTCAGGTTGGTAATGGCCATCAGCGCCATGGCGATGTCGGCCATTTTCCACACCACGGGCAAATCAGCCAATGAACCGTACATCACCATTGATAAAGCCACACAACGGAAAAGCATCAATCCGGCAGGATGATTGCGCTCAAGAAAGATCAGATTATTTTCTGCGTAAGCATAATTGGCAATAATGGAGGTGAACGCAAAAAAGAAAATCGCCACGGCGATAAACGCCGGCCCCCAGCTACCCAGAGCATAGGCCATGGCCCGCTGAGTCAGGTCGATACCACTGATATTGCCGGCGGACTGTTCGAGCGCGCCAGAGGCGAGAATAATCGCGGCGGTTGCACTGCAAATAACAATGGTGTCGATAAATACACCAAACATCTGCATATAGCCCTGTGAAGCAGGATGAGGGGGATAAGGTGTCGCGGATGCCGCCACATTTGGCGCGGACCCCATACCGGCTTCGTTCGAAAACAGCCCGCGCTGTATCCCTTGCGTCATCGCCTGGGCGATCCCATAACCCATGGCACCTGCCGCAGCTTCCTGTAGGCCGAAAGCACTTTTGACGATCAATGCCAAGATAGCGGGCATTTGGGTAATATTATGACCGATGATCCAAAATGCCAGCAGGAGATAAATGGTCGCCATCAATGGCACGACTTTTTCTGCAACACGGGCGATAGAGCGTATACCACCAAAAATCACCAGGCCGCTCAATAGTGTTAAAGCGATGCCCACATATAACGGATCGAAGTTAAAGGCGACGGCGCTGGCCATGGCGATGGAATTGGCCTGTACGGCGTTAAATACCAACCCGAACGCGATAAGCAGGAAAATAGAGAACAGGACCCCCATCCAGCGCATCCCCAATCCTTTTTCCATATAGTAAGCGGGGCCGCCACGATAGTTGCCCTGATCATCTTTGGTTTTGTAGAGCTGAGCCAGGGTACTTTCAATAAAAGAGGTTGCCATACCGATGAGTGCCACTACCCACATCCAGAAGATAGCGCCGGGACCACCAGCTGTGAGTGCTATCGCGACACCGGTGAGATTACCGCTACCGACGCGGGCAGCGAGTGAGGTGCATAACGCCTGGAAGGATGAGATCCCTGCACTGTCACTTTTCGTGCTGTTTTTCAGCAATGAAAACATGTGGCGGAAGTGACGGATCTGAATGAAACGGGTACGTAAAGTAAAATAGATACCGGTGCCCAGTAGTAAATAGATGAGTACTGAACGCCATAGAACATTGTTGATAAAGTTAATCAGATCTATCACCGACTTCTCCTCATGAAGACTTATAGACCCGTCTCCATTCAAACTGCAGGCTTGCCGCGTGACTCTGCCCATTTGGGCCTATTTCCTTCGGAGCCAGCGCAGGCGCTGTTCAAAACGCGATGCATTTTGTCCTGATACTTGAACGAACTGGGGTATAGCGTCTTATACTAAATTTTATGTAAGTCGCAGCGAATCTCCCTGAAACGTGAACTATAGTGGCTATATTACAGATTGTTTCAACTTAGATTAAGCAAAAAGTCATCATTGATGCCTCTTATGTTGCTTATCGGTAACAGGGACCGGACCGATTCGGCGCGCTGACCCTCACGGTATCTTGCTTAAACCTGGGTATAAAACCGTGGACCCGTCGCCATCATATTCCCTCCTTGCACCGAAGATGCCGCATGTTATCATCGGGGCAAAGCATGGCTGAACAATGCTAAAAGTTTATGCACAAACGATGAGATAATACTAACATGACCGATAAATTAACCTCCCTACGCCAACTGACTACTGTGGTTGCGGATACCGGTGATATTGCGGCAATGAAGCTATATCAACCGCAAGATGCCACCACTAACCCCTCGCTGATCCTCAACGCGGCTCAAATTCCTGAATATCGCCCATTGATTGACAATGCCATTGCCTGGGCGCGTGAGCAGAGCGGTGACCATCAGCAACAAATTGCCGATGCTGCTGACAAACTGGCGGTCAACATTGGCCTGGAGATTCTCAAGCTGATCCCTGGGCGTATCTCCACGGAAGTGGATGCACGTCTTTCTTATGATACGGAAGCCAGTGTTGCCAAGGCCAAGCGGCTGATCAAACTTTATAATGAAGCGGGTGTTGGTAATGAACGCATTCTGATCAAACTGGCTTCTACCTGGCAGGGTATCCGTGCTGCCGAACGTCTTGAAAAAGAAGGCATCAACTGCAACTTGACGTTACTATTTTCTTTCGCCCAGGCACGTGCCTGTGCGGAGGCCGGAGTCTATCTGATTTCGCCTTTCGTTGGCCGTATCCTTGATTGGTACAAAGCCAATGGCGATAAAAAAGAGTTTTTACCTCATGAAGACCCGGGTGTGATTTCCGTCAGCGAAATCTATCAATATTACAAGCAGCACGGTTACAAAACCGTGGTTATGGGGGCGAGCTTCCGTAACGTGGGTGAAATCATCGAATTGGCGGGGTGTGATCGTTTGACCATTGCGCCTGCATTGCTCAAAGAGCTGGCCGAGAGTGAAGGGGCACTGGAGCGTAAGCTCGCCTTTACGGGGGAAGTCAAAGCGCGCCCAGCGCCAATGACTGAACCTGAGTTTTACTGGCAACATAACCTGGATCCGATGGCGGTTGATAAACTGACTGATGGCATCCGCAAGTTTGCCGTAGACCAAGGCAAGTTGGAAAAAATGATTGCCGATTTGCTGTAATCTTTTGATATAAAAATAAAAAGGTGGCTTAGGTCGCCTTTTTTATTCCTGCTATCTATTCGAGAGGCAAACACCCTATACTTCTGCCAGCCATTGACTTGATTGGTTTTTCTCGTCAAGTGAAGGTTGAGTGGGGCGTCAATCCGCCGAAGTCAATCAGCAAAAAAAGAGGTGCACATGAACACATTACATATTGGCTTGGTTTCTATTTCTGATCGGGCTTCTGCAGGGGTTTATCAAGACCAAGGGATCCCAGCCTTAGAAGCTTGGCTGAGTAGCGCGTTAATCACCCCGTTCACTTTGGAAACCAGAGTGATCCCGGATGAGCAAGGGGTGATTGAGCGCACTTTGTGCGAGTTAGTAGATGACGCTGGCTGTCATTTGGTGCTGACCACCGGTGGTACGGGGCCAGCCCGGCGTGATGTTACCCCTGACGCCACATTGGCGATAGCTGACCGTGTGATGCCTGGTTTTGGTGAGCAAATGCGCCAGATTAGCTTGCACTACGTGCCAACGGCGATTCTTTCACGTCAGGTTGGTGTGATCCGCAAGCAAGCATTGATCATTAATTTGCCAGGGCAACCTAAATCGATCAAAGAAACCCTGGAAGGAGTGAAAGATGAGCAAGGAAAAGTACAGGTGCACGGTATATTTGCTAGTGTACCTTACTGTATTCAACTACTTGATGGCCCTTATGTCGAAACTAATCAGACTGTCGTAGCGTCATTCCGCCCTAAAAGTGCAATTATCAATATAAATAGCTAAATTTTACCTATATTTAATACGATATGTTGGGTGGTGTGATGTGGAAATAAATTTCCGTTATAGTAAGGATCTTTTTACAGCAAATCACCAGGTTTTTTCCTACTCTATCTGACGGTATTTTATGCATCACGATAATAATCGCCGATTAAACCGGCAAGATTATAAGACTCTGACCTTAGCGGCCTTAGGGGGCGCGTTGGAGTTTTATGATTTTATCATCTTTGTTTTCTTCGCCGCAGTCATGGGGGACTTATTCTTCCCTGCCGATATACCGGAGTGGTTGCGTCAAGTTCAAACCTTTGGCATCTTCGCCGCAGGCTATCTGGCGCGGCCGCTGGGCGGAATCGTCATGGCGCACTTTGGCGACCTGGTCGGGCGCAAAAAAATGTTCACCCTCAGTATATTACTGATGGCCTTACCTACGCTGGCGATGGGTTTTTTACCGACCTATGCCAGTATTGGTATTGCTGCACCATTGCTGTTGCTGTTGATGCGTGTCTTGCAAGGGGCAGCCATTGGTGGAGAGGTTCCGGGAGCTTGGGTATTTGTCGCGGAACATGTGCCGCGTAATCGCGTAGGTTTTGCCTGTGGCACACTGACCGCAGGGCTGACCGCCGGTATTTTACTGGGTTCGCTGGTGGCTACCGTCATCAATACCACCCTCAGCCAGCAAGCCATTCATGATGGTGGCTGGCGTATTCCATTCTTCCTCGGCGGATTCTTCGGCCTGTTTGCCATGTATCTGCGCCGTTGGTTGCAGGAAACCCCTATCTTTCTTGAGATGCAGGCGCGCAAGGCGTTGGCAGAAGAGTTACCACTCAAGTCTGTGGTGGTTAATCACAAAAAAGCCATCGTGGTTTCGATGCTGCTTACTTGGTTGCTCTCTGCCGGTATTGTAGTGGTGATCCTGATGACCCCCACTTATCTACAGAAACAGTTTAGTATTGCACCGGCATTGTCACTGCAAGCCAACAGCGTGGCGATTGTCATGTTGTTTATCGGTTGTATCCTCAGCGGTTGTGCGGCAGACCGTTTTGGCGCCAGCAAGACGCTGATCGTCTGGAGCCTGTTACTGGCGGGAGCCACTTGGTTCTTTTACCAGTCAGTAGCAACACACCCGGAATGGTTGTTTGCCACTTATGCGTTGGCCGGGTTTAGTGTGGGCGCTGTCGGTGTGGTGCCTTACATCATGGTGCGGTCCTTCCCGGCAGAAGTGCGATTTAGCGGGATTTCATTCTCATACAATGTGGCATATGCCATCTTTGGCGGTTTGACCCCGATATTCGTCACCTTGATCATGCAGTTAACGCCATTAGCACCAGCTTATTATGTGCTGGTGTTAGCAGCCATCGGTCTGCTGCTCGGGGTTTATTTGCACCGAGATCTCAATGGTGAAAAGCCGTTGTTAGATTGATTTGATGCTAGAAAAAGAAAAGCCCAGTCATTACGTTGCTGGGCCTTTTATCTTTGATAACGATTAAGCTTTTATTGCACCAATGGGTAATACAGTACGGCCCAGGCGCTCATTGATGACTTCTGCCATTGCCAGATAAATGGCACTGGCACCGCAGATGATCCCTTCATAACCGGCGAAGGTGAGCAGCCCCTGGTTACCGGTGATGTTACCGATAGCCAGCAGTGCAAACAACAAGGTCAGGCTGGCAAACACGAACTGTAAAGCGCGGTTGGTGTTGAGCGTAGCGAAGAACATAAACAGTGTGAATATGCCCCACAGTGCCAGATAGGTGCCCAGCACGCTGGCATCAGTGGGATCGGCAAGATTCATTCGTGGCAACAACAGAATACCCACTAGGCTTAGCCAGAAGCAGCCGTAAGAGGTGAAAGCGGTTAAACCGAAGGTATTGCCTTTCTTGAACTCAAGAATGCCAGCAAAAATCTGAGCCATGCCACCGAAGAAAATTCCCATACTGATAATGACGGAAGTTAGCGGGAAAAAGCCCGCATTGTGCAGGTTCAGTAAGACAGTCGTCATTCCGAAGCCCATCAGCCCCAAAGGACCAGGATTTGCCAACGTATTGGTTTGCATATGTTCTCTGTGATAACAGGTGATAGATAAATTAATCATTGTTCTGAAGAGTCAATAAGCACAGCTGACTTTATCAGACCGCGCGGGATCATAGTGATCCTGGCGACAGGAAACAATGATCGGAAAGGGATAAAAACGAAATTTTTTTTACGTTGGCCCTTGATGCTGAAGTGGTCGGCCCCATCTTATTGACAACCGCAATTGCTGACCGCGGGTAAATGGCGATATCGGACAGTTGAAAAGCAAAAGATTGCCCGCATATAGGTTAGCAACCTGACCAATTATGAATTTATTAGTGGAGATGTTTAGATGGGTAAAATCATTGGTATTGACCTGGGTACAACCAACTCTTGTGTAGCAATTATGGATGGTGGCAAGGCGCGTGTACTAGAGAACGCCGAAGGCGACCGCACCACACCGTCAATTATCGCCTATACCCAGGATGGTGAAATTCTGGTTGGCCAGCCTGCTAAGCGTCAGGCTGTGACTAACCCACAAAACACCCTGTTTGCGATCAAACGCCTGATTGGCCGTCGCTTCCAGGATGACGAAGCACAGCGTGATAAAGCTATCATGCCTTACAGCATTGTCGCCGCAGACAATGGTGATGCTTGGTTGGAAGTTAAAGGCCAGAAAATGGCTCCACCACAAATCTCTGCAGAAGTACTGAAAAAAATGAAGAAAACAGCAGAAGATTATTTGGGTGAGCCAGTGACTGAAGCGGTAATTACGGTTCCTGCTTACTTTAACGATGCTCAGCGTCAGGCAACCAAAGATGCCGGGCGTATTGCTGGTCTGGAAGTGAAACGTATTATTAACGAACCGACGGCCGCAGCGTTGGCTTATGGTTTGGATAAAGAAGTCGGTAACCGCACCATTGCTGTTTATGACTTGGGTGGTGGTACTTTCGATATCTCAATTATTGAGATCGATGAAGTTGACGGTGAAAAAACCTTCGAAGTGCTGGCAACCAACGGTGATACTCACTTAGGTGGTGAAGATTTCGATAGCCGCTTGATCAACTACCTGGTCGAAGAGTTCAAGAAAGACCAAGGTATGGATTTGCGTAATGATCCGTTGGCGATGCAACGTCTGAAAGAAGCGGCAGAAAAAGCGAAGATTGAGCTCTCTTCCGCTCAGCAGACCGATGTGAACCTGCCGTATATTACTGCAGATGCCAGCGGTCCAAAACACATGAACATCAAAGTGACTCGCGCCAAACTCGAGTCATTGGTAGAAGACTTGGTTGCACGTTCTATCGAGCCGTTGAAAGTGGCGCTGAAAGATGCAGGATTGTCAGTTTCTGACATCAATGACGTGATCCTGGTAGGTGGGCAGACCCGTATGCCACTGGTCCAGAAGACCGTCTCTGACTTCTTCGGTAAAGAACCGCGTAAAGATGTTAACCCGGACGAAGCGGTTGCTGTGGGTGCCGCAGTACAGGGTGGTGTGTTGGCAGGTGATGTGAAAGACGTTCTGTTGTTGGACGTGACTCCGCTATCACTGGGTATCGAGACCATGGGCAGTGTGATGACCCCGCTGATCACCAAAAACACCACTATCCCGACCAAGCATAGTCAGGTGTTCTCAACAGCTGAAGATAATCAGGCTGCGGTGACTATCCATGTCCTGCAAGGGGAACGTAAGCGTGCCAGCGATAACAAATCACTGGGCCAGTTTAATCTGGATGGTATCCAGGCTGCACCGCGTGGTATGGCCCAGATCGAAGTGACTTTCGACATTGATGCGGATGGTATTCTGCATGTTTCTGCTAAAGACAAGAATACCGGTCGTGAGCAGAAGATCACCATTAAGGCTTCTTCTGGTCTGAATGAAGAAGAAATCCAGAAAATGGTGCGTGATGCAGAAGTGAACGCCGAAGCTGACCGTAAGTTCGAAGAGCTGGTACAAACGCGTAACCAGGCGGATCACTTGATCCACGGTACCCGTAAGCAAATTGAAGAAGCAGGCGATAAACTGCCAGCAGAAGATAAAACAGCGATTGAAGCAGCGCTGAAAGATCTGGAAGCGGCTGTGAAGAGCGAAGATAAAGCTGAAATTGAAGCGAAAACTCAGGCTTTGGTGCAGGTTTCCGGCAAACTGTTGGAAATGGCGCAGGCGCAGGCACAAGCACAGGGTGCTGATGCCGGTGCAGACAACGCGGCAAAGAAAGAAGACGATGTTGTTGACGCTGAGTTTGAAGAAGTTAAAGACAAAAAGTAATTGCCCTTAAGCGGGCACGGTGAGGTCATCGACCATAACCGGAAACCAGCACGGGCGTCGAGGTAACTCTGCGCCCGTGCACGCATGTTAAGGGTTAGACAACCAATGGCAAAGAAAGATTATTACGAGGTGCTCGGCGTCACCAAAACGGCAGATGAGCGTGAAATCAAAAAGGCGTATAAGCGTCTGGCGATGAAGTATCACCCTGACCGTAATCAGGATGCTGATGCTGAAGTCAGATTTAAAGAAGTCAAAGAAGCCTACGAGATCCTGGTGGATGATCAAAAGCGTGCAGCCTATGATCAATACGGCCATGCCGCTTTTGAGCAAGGTGGTATGGGCGGCGGCGGTTTTGGCGGCGGGGCTGATTTCAGCGATATTTTTGGTGATGTATTTGGTGATATTTTTGGTGGCGGACGCCGCCAGCGTGCCAGCCGTGGTTCCGATTTACGCTACAACATGGATCTGACTCTCGAAGAAGCGGTGCGTGGTGTGACTAAAGAGATCCGCATTCCTACGTTGGAAGAGTGTGATGTCTGCCACGGTAGCGGTGCCAAGCCAGGCAGTTCACCCATTACCTGCCCGACCTGCCATGGTCAAGGCCAGGTACAGATGCGCCAAGGTTTTTTCAGTGTGCAGCAGGCTTGTCCCCATTGTCATGGGCGTGGTCAGATCATCAAAGATCCGTGCAACAAGTGTCACGGCCATGGTCGCGTAGAAAAATCCAAGACCTTGTCGGTGAAGATCCCGGCTGGCGTCGATACGGGTGATCGTATCCGTCTGGCAGGCGAGGGCGAAGCCGGTGAACATGGTGCACCAGCGGGTGACTTGTATGTTCAGGTTCAGGTGAAAGCGCACCCGATTTTCGAGCGTGAAGGTAATAACCTGTATTGTGAAGTGCCGATTAACTTTGCCATGGCCGCGTTGGGTGGTGAGATTGAAGTCCCTACCTTGGATGGCCGTGTTAAGTTGAAAGTACCGGGGGAAACTCAAACCGGTAAACTGTTCCGTATGCGTGGCAAAGGCGTGAAATCGGTACGGGGTGGTAGCCAGGGAGACCTGCTATGCCGCGTGGTGGTGGAAACACCAGTCCACTTGAACGACAAGCAGAAACAGTTGTTAAAAGAGCTGGAAGAGAGCTTGGGTGGTCCGGCTGGCGATAAAAACAGCCCTCGTTCGAAAAGCTTTTTCGATGGTGTGAAAAAGTTTTTTGACGATCTGACGCGTTAATCAACAATTGAATAGAGCCCCGGTTAAAAAACTGGGGCTTTTTATTACTACCTTTGTTAATTCCCAGAATAAAACTGTGGCATACATCACTGAATGCTCGGTTTTTACGAATTATATTGTGCTTATAAACTGATTTTTTCGAAGTTATTCCTCGCCTATACTCTATGCATTGTCTGACACGCAGGACGATAGCGCCTGGTGATTATCTGGAGTGACTCACAGTGACCAATATTATCCGTCAATTCTTGCGCCAAGAGGCCGCAGGGGGAATTATTCTGATCATCGCTGCCGTAGTGGCGTTGATTATGGCAAATACCCCCTTACAAGGGCTTTATCAAAGTTTCCTCAGCTTGCCAGTAATGGTCAAAATAGCTTCGTTGGAGATCGCCAAGCCATTACTGCTATGGATCAACGATGGGTTAATGGCCATCTTTTTCCTCGTGGTCGGTTTGGAAGTTAAACGCGAATTAATGCAAGGCTCGTTAGCCGGTCGTGACAAAGCTGTTTTTCCAGCAATTGCTGCCTTGGGCGGTATGCTGGCACCGGCATTGATCTATCTATTTTTTAATGGTGCAGATGAAGTCACCCGTCAAGGATGGGCAATCCCTGCGGCGACTGATATCGCGTTTGCGCTAGGGGTGATGGCCCTGCTGGGGAAGCGGGTACCCACCAGTTTGAAGGTATTCTTGTTAGCCTTGGCGATTATTGATGATTTGGGTGTCATCATTATTATTGCCCTGTTCTATACCTATAAGGTGTCGCTGATGGCATTGGCAGTCGCTGCTGCTGCGATAGCCGTGCTGGCGATTATGAACTGGCGTGGGGTAGGCAAAACCTCAATGTATATGATAGTTGGCCTGGTGCTGTGGGTGGCTATTCTTAAATCCGGTGTACATGCGACGCTGGCAGGGGTCATCGTCGGCTTTATGATACCGCTGCAAGCCAAGCATGAGCCTTCTCCTTCGGAAACTCTGGAGCATGAGTTGCATCCTTGGGTGGCTTTCCTTATTTTGCCTTTGTTTGCGTTCGCCAATGCGGGGGTACCATTACAAGGGGTTTCGCTGAGTGGTTTGACGTCACTGTTGCCAATGGGGATTGCCGCAGGGTTATTGATTGGTAAACCACTGGGGATTTTTACCCTCAGTTGGCTGGCGGTGAAACTCGGCATTGCCAAGTTGCCAGAAGACATTAATTTTAAACAGGTATTTGCTGTCGCCATGCTTTGTGGTATCGGATTTACCATGTCGATCTTCATTGCCTCATTGGCCTTTGCTGAGGCGGCGCCGGAACTGATTACCTATTCCAAACTGGGCATATTATTAGGTTCAACCAGTGCGGCGGTGATTGGTTATGTCCTTTTGCGTCAGACATTACCGAAGCGCCAATAAGCGATACCCAAAAACATTCGATTTGCTTGCAGCGGCCCCGATAGGGGCGAGCCTCACGGATGAGGCGAGTAACGACAGCCAGCACCCAAGTAACGTGAAGGATGAAGGGTATAATCTTATTGCAGGTGGGTGATATGCCCGCCTGCAATAAGCATGAATAGGGAAGAAAGCAATGGAGTTTGTCGCTCATCAAGGTGGAGCTTTGTGCTGATAGGGAATTTAAGGAGAACAGCGAGTGAAAATGTCACATATCAACTTTAACCATCTCTATTACTTCTGGCAGGTTTGCAAGGAGGGATCAGTGGTGGGTGCGGCGCAGGCGCTGTTCCTTACGCCGCAAACCATTACCGGTCAGATCAAAGCCTTGGAAGAGCGCCTTGATGGAAAACTGTTCAAGCGCCAAGGGCGTGGCGTGGTGCCCTCTGAACTCGGCCAACTGGTCTTCCGCTATGCGGATAAGATGTTTATGCTGAGCCAGGAAATGCTGGATATCGTCAATTACCGCAAGGAGTCCAACCTGCTGTTTGACGTTGGAGTGGCGGATGCGCTCTCCAAGAGGCTGGTCAGCCAGGTATTGGAAGCTGCGGTGGTTGATAATGAGCAGATCCATCTGCGCTGTTTCGAATCAACCCACGAGATGCTGTTGGAACAGTTGAGCCAGCACAAATTGGATATGATTCTGTCGGATTGTCCTGTCGACTCCAGTCAACAGGAAGGGTTGTTCTCGCTGAAATTGGGTGAGTGTGGGATCAGCTTCTTCTGTCGCCCACCGGTGCCTGATTTACCGTTCCCAGCTTGCCTGGAGCAGCGACGATTACTGATCCCGGGAAAGCGTTCGATGCTGGGGCGAAAACTGCTTAATTGGTTTAATACTCAGGGGATTCAGGTTCAGATCCTCGGGGAGTTTGATGATGCTGCGTTGATGAAGGCTTTCGGGTTGTATCACAATGCGATTTTCGTTGCCCCGACACTGTATGCATTGGACACCTACAAGGATGATAATGTGATGGAGATTGGGCGCATCGATAGCGTGCAAGAAGAGTATTACATTATTTTTGCTGAGCGGATGATCCAACATCCGGCAGTACGACGGGTATGTAACAAGGATTTTTCAGCCCTGTTTACCTTTTAAGCCGATACTGGCTGGAGCTCAAATGTAAAAAAACCGGCCAAAGCCGGTTTTTTTATCAAGCAGAAAACGTAAGACTTACTGCATTGCGTTAATCTGTGCAATCAAGCTCGACTTATGACGTGCTGCTTTATTTTTGTGGATCAGGCCTTTACCTGCCTGGCGATCCACAATAGGTTGCATTTCATTAAATGCGTTTTGTGCTGCTGCTTTGTCGCCAGTTGCGATAGCGGCGTACACCTTCTTAATGAAGGTACGCACCATTGAGCGACGGCTAGCGTTATGCTTGCGGCGTTTCTCAGACTGTACGGCGCGTTTCTTAGCTGATTTGATATTAGCCAAGGTCCAACTCCCAAATATATGCTATTGAGGACAATTCAAAGGCCGAGGAATATGCCCTTTTAGCCTTCGTTTGTCAATGGATTTGTGCAAATAAGCGCCGTTTGTACGGGCGGCACTTGCTACGTTGTGATGGCGCAGGATCTTACCAGTTTCGGCTATGGGAATACAGTGTTTCGCGATAAAAATCGCCATATGATTTGTATCCTGCTCCGCCTGGTGGAGAAGCGACTGGGTATCATACCAACAATAGAGTCTGATTGAGCTATTTTTTGACGATAATTTGAAGGAACATGGGGATAAAACCGTCATCTGGCGGTAATTTGAGGAATTGAAACGGTGGTGAAGGCGCTTTTCCTTCGGTATGGTATGACTATATACATCAAAGGGAACAATCGCCGGTTAACCTTAACCGTTGTACAAGGTATAATCCGCCGATTTCCACTGTTTTGAGCCAGCTATGCAGCTAATTCGTGGCATCCATAATATCCGGGCACACCATCATGGTTGTGTGCTCACCATCGGCAACTTTGACGGCGTACATCGCGGTCACAAGGCGTTGTTGGCACAGCTGAAACAGGTAGGGCACCGCCTTGGGCTGCCGGTGGTGGTAATGATTTTTGAACCGCAACCGTTGGAATTGTTTGCTGCAGATAAAGCACCGGCCCGCCTGACGCGCTTGCGTGACAAGGCCAAATATTTGGCTGAGGCCGGGGTGGATTTCTTGTTGTGCGTCAAGTTTGATCCCCGTTTTGCCGCTCACCCTTCAAAGGCGTTTGTGACTGAACTGCTGGTGGAAAAGTTGGGAGTGAAATTCCTGATGGTGGGCGATGATTTCCGCTTTGGGGCGGGTCGCCAAGGGGATTATCAACTGTTGCAGCAAGCGGGGGAGAAATATGGCTTTGAAGTGGCGAGTGCGTCCACTTTTCGTGAAGGGGATCAGCGTATCAGCAGTACGGCGATTCGCAATGCCCTGCGTGATGATGATTTGCTGCTGGCGGAGACCCTGCTGGGGCACCCTTATCGTATTTCAGGGCGTGTAGTACATGGTGACCAATTGGGGAGAACCATTGGTTTCCCAACGGCCAACCTGCCACTTAAACGCCTGGTTGCACCGGTCAAAGGGGTCTATGCGGTCGATGTTTATGGCCTGGCTCCACAACCTTTGCCGGGGGTGGCCAATATCGGCACTCGGCCTACCGTTGCTGGCGTCCGTCAGCAACTGGAAGTGCATTTACTGGATGTGACTATGGATCTGTATGGCCGCCATCTGGATGTGGTGCTGCGCGCAAAATTGCGCAATGAACAGCGTTTTGCTTCGCTTGATGAACTTAAGCAGCAAATCGCCAATGATGTGGTGACTGCCCGGAAGTTTTTTGGGCTACAGACACCGGCTTAATCTTACCAATCGAAAACGGAACCGAGAATCTAATGAGTGACTACAAGAATACCCTGAACTTGCCGGAAACAGGGTTCCCGATGCGCGGCGATCTCGCCAAGCGCGAGCCTGGCATGCTTAACCGTTGGTATGAACAGGATCTGTACGGGATTATTCGTGCTGCTAAAAAGGGGAAAAAGACTTTTATTCTGCATGACGGCCCACCGTATGCGAATGGCAGTATTCATATTGGTCACTCGGTAAATAAAATCCTCAAAGATATTATTATTAAATCCAAAGGGATGGCGGGCTTTGATTCGCCTTATATTCCCGGTTGGGACTGCCACGGTCTGCCCATTGAATTGAAAGTTGAACAACTTTATGGCAAACCCGGTGAGAAACTGACCCCTGCGGAGTTCCGTCAGAAATGCCGCGAGTATGCAGCCGAACAGGTTGAGGGGCAGAAGCAAGATTTTATTCGCCTGGGGGTATTGGGTGACTGGGATCATCCTTACCTGACCATGGACTTTAAAACCGAAGCCAACATTATCCGTGCCCTGGCTAAAATCATCAGCAATGGTCATTTGCTCAAGGGGGCCAAACCGGTTCACTGGTGTACCGATTGTGGTTCTTCCCTGGCAGAGGCAGAAGTTGAATATTACGACAAAACTTCACCTTCTATTGATGTCACTTTCCAGGCGGTTGATGCCGCTGCGGTTGCCGCCAAGTTTGGCGTAACACAGGTTGATGGCCCAGTTTCTTTGGTGATCTGGACCACCACACCATGGACCTTGCCTGCCAACCGTGCGATTTCGCTGAACCCGGAATTTGCCTATCAATTGGTACAAGTTGATGGTCAATGCCTGATCCTGGCGGCGGATCTGGTGGAAAGTGTGATGCGGCGTGCGGGCATTACCCAGTGGGCGGTGCTTGGCGCCTGCCAAGGTAGTGAGCTAGAGTTAATGCGTTTCACCCATCCGTTTATGGGCTTTGATGTGCCGGCGGTTCTGGGGGATCACGTCACGTTGGATGCGGGTACCGGTGCCGTCCATACCGCACCAGGCCATGGCCCGGATGACTTTGTGATTGGCCAGAAATATGGCTTGGAAGTGGCTAACCCGGTTGGGCCGAATGGTTGCTATCTGACGGGGACTTACCCCTCACTGGATGGCAAATTTGTGTTTAAGGCCAATGATCTGGTGGTGGAGCTGTTACGCGAAAAAGGTGCGCTGTTGCATGTTGAAAAACTGCAGCACAGCTATCCCTGCTGCTGGCGCCACAAAACGCCGGTTATTTTCCGTGCCACGCCACAATGGTTTATCAGCATGGATCAGCATGGATTGCGTAAACAGTCACTGGAAGAGATCAAAGGCGTGCAGTGGATCCCCGATTGGGGCCAGGCACGTATCGAAATGATGGTGGCTAATCGTCCCGATTGGTGTATCTCGCGTCAGCGCACCTGGGGTGTGCCAATGTCTCTGTTTGTTCATAAAGAGACGGAGCAGCTTCACCCACGTAGTGTTGAGCTGATGGAACAGGTTGCCAAGCGTGTTGAGCAAGAGGGAATTCAGGCTTGGTGGGATCTGGATGCTGCCGAGATCCTCGGTGCGGAAGCCGCAGATTATGTCAAAGTGCCGGATACTTTGGACGTATGGTTTGACTCTGGTTCAACCCATGCTTCAGTGGTGGATGTTCGCCCTGAGTTCAACGGCCATGGCGCTGATATGTATTTAGAAGGGTCGGATCAGCATCGCGGTTGGTTTATGTCATCGCTGATGATTTCCACCGCCATGAAAGGCAAGGCACCTTATAAAGAAGTGTTGACCCATGGTTTTACTGTCGATGGTCAGGGCCGCAAAATGTCCAAGTCTATCGGTAACACCATTAGTCCTCAGGATGTGATGAACAAACTGGGGGGGGATATTTTACGTTTGTGGGTGGCATCGACGGATTACACTGGCGAGATCGCAGTTTCTGACGAAATCCTCAAACGTGCAGCGGACTCTTACCGCCGTATTCGCAATACGGCGCGTTTCTTGCTGGCAAACCTTAACGGCTTTGATCCTGCGACCGATTGTGTTGCCGCCGATGAAATGGTGGTCTTGGATCGTTGGGCAGTGGGCCGCGCATTGGCGGCGCAGCAGGATATCGAGCAGGCCTATGCCAACTATGATTTCCATGAAGTGGTACAGCGGCTGATGCAGTTCTGCTCGGTGGAGATGGGCTCTTTTTATCTGGATATCATCAAAGACCGTCAATATACCGCGAAGAGCAACAGTGTGGCTCGTCGCAGTTGCCAGACCGCCCTGTTCCATATTGCTGAAGCGCTGGTGCGTTGGATGGCACCGATCATGTCGTTTACTGCGGATGAAATCTGGGGCTTCCTGCCAGGCAAACGTGCGCCGTATGTCTTCACTGAAGAGTGGTACAGTGGCCTGTTTGGTTTGGCTGAAGGGGAGAGCATGAATGATGCATTTTGGGCTGAACTGCTGAAGGTACGCGGTGAAGTGAACAAAGTGCTGGAACAGGCGCGTGCAGACAAACGCATTGGTGGCTCACTGGAGGCGGCGGTGACGCTGTATGCAGACAATGACTTGGCGGCTTGCCTAAATAGCCTGCAGGATGAGCTACGCTTTGTGTTGCTGACCTCATCCGCCAATGTGGCACCTTTAGCGTCAGCTCCGGCGGATGCACAGCAGAGCGAATTGCTTAAAGGGTTAAAAATCGCTTTCAGTACCGCAGTGGGTGAGAAATGCCCACGTTGCTGGCATTACACCACGGATATTGGCCAGACCGCAGAACACGCGGATATTTGTGGCCGCTGTGTGACTAACGTCGCTGGTGATGGCGAAAAACGGCACTATGCCTGAGAACTAACGATACCCAGAATAATTCTAGTTGCTTGTAGGCGGCAACCCCGTGAGGGGCGAGTCTCATGGATGAGACGAGTAATCGCCGCCAACACCCAAGCAGCTTGAAGGATGAAGGGTATATGGCTGAGAGCAATGACCTAATGAGTAGACCGATAAGTTCGACCGGCTTGCGCTGGCTATGGTTGGTGGTGGTGGTACTGGCGTTGGATTTAGCCAGTAAGCTGTGGATTTTGAATAATTTTGAGCTGGGCCAACTCCAGCCATTGTTCCCGTCATTCAACTTGTATTATGCGCGTAATTACGGTGCCGCATTCAGTTTCCTTGCGGACCATGGTGGTTGGCAGCGCTGGTTCTTTGCGGGTGTCGCCATTGCTATTGTGGTGGTCCTGCTGGTGATGATGTATCGCAGCAGTGCCCAGCAGAAGCTCAACAATATCGCCTATGCGTTTATTATTGGTGGTGCGCTCGGTAACCTGTTTGATCGTCTATGGCATGGTTTTGTCGTCGATTTTATCGACTTCTATATCGGTAATTGGCATTACCCGACCTTTAACCTGGCGGACTCCTTTATCTGTATAGGGGCTGTGATGATCGTACTGGAAGGGTTCCTGCCAGCGAAGAAACGTGCCAGCAGTGAAGGGAAGTAATATGACAGCTCAGGTTAACAGTAGTAGTGCGGTGTTGGTGCATTTCACGCTGAAATTGGAAGATGGCTCAACGGCGGAGTCTACCCGAGGCAACGGTAAACCTGCGCTGTTTCGCCTGGGGGATGGCAGCTTGTCCGCCCCCTTGGAGCAGCAACTTATTGGTCTGCGGGTGGGTGATAAATGTGCTTTTACCCTGCAACCGGAAGCGGCATTTGGGGCAAAGAATCCAGACTTGATTCAGTTCTTCTCGCACCGTGATTTCATCGATACCGGGGTGCCAGAGGTGGGTACCATCATGCTGTTTACCGCCATTGATGGCAGTGAAATGCCTGGTGTGGTGCATGAAGTGGCTGAAGACTCTGTCACCGTCGATTTCAACCATCCGTTGGCGGGTCACCCAGTCCTCTTTGATATTGAAGTATTGGAGATTGATCCACAGCAGGAGAAAACAGATGCAAATATTGCTGGCTAATCCGCGCGGTTTCTGTGCCGGGGTTGATCGTGCGATTAGCATTGTGGAACGTGCGTTGGAGATTTATGGCGCACCGATTTATGTGCGCCATGAAGTGGTACATAACCGCTATGTCGTCGATAGCCTGCGTGAACGCGGGGCGATATTCATTGAAGAGATCGCCGAGGTGCCTGATGGTTCGATCCTGATCTTTTCTGCCCACGGTGTTTCACAGGCGGTACGCGCTGAAGCCAAAACCCGTGAACTGACGATGTTGTTTGATGCCACTTGTCCGTTGGTGACCAAGGTGCATATGGAAGTGGCACGAGCCAGCCGCAAGGGGACTGAGGCGATCCTGATTGGTCATGCTGGGCACCCGGAAGTGGAAGGCACGATGGGGCAATACAGTAACCCGCAGGGGGGAATGTATCTGGTTGAGTCACCCGAGGATGTCTGGAAACTGCAGGTAAAGAATGAGTATAACCTCTGTTTTATGACCCAGACGACACTCTCTGTGGATGACACTTCGGATGTGATTGATGTATTGCGTGAGCGTTTCCCGAATATTATCGGCCCGCGGAAAGATGATATTTGTTATGCCACCACTAATCGTCAGGAAGCAGTACGTAATCTGGCGGCACAGGCGGACCTCGTCCTGGTGGTGGGGTCGAAAAACTCGTCGAACTCCAACCGCTTGGCTGAATTGGCTCAACGTGTAGGTAAACCTGCCTATCTGATCGATTCTGCCGCTGATATTCAAGAAGCCTGGTTGCAAGGGGGTGGCAACATTGGGGTTACCGCGGGGGCTTCTGCGCCAGACGTGTTGGTTCAGGAAGTGATCAGTCGTTTGAAGATATTGGGTGGCAAAGACGTTCATGAGCTTAGTGGTCGTGAAGAGAACATCGTGTTTGAAGTACCCAGAGAACTGCGGCTGGACATTAAGCAGGTCGACTGAGTGCTGAAGAATGGCTAGTGATCAAAAAGAGAGCAGAGTATGACTAATTCACAGATCCGCATTGCCGTCGCTGGTGCTGGTGGACGTATGGGGCGTCAATTGATTCAAGCGCTACAGCAGGCACCAGGCGTGGTGTTAGGTGCTGCTATGGAGCGCTCAGGGTCAAGTCTGGTGGGCTCAGATGCCGGTGAGTTGGCCGGGGTAGGGGTGCTAGGTGTGACTGTCACTGATGACCTGGCAAAGGTGGTCAATGATTTTGATATTTTGATCGACTTTACTCGCCCAGAAGGCACGTTGACTCATTTGGCATTCTGTGTGGCTCATCATAAAGGTATGGTGATTGGCACCACCGGTTTTGATGATGCGGGTAAAGCCGCCATCCAAGCCGCTACTCAACAGATTGGCATTGTATTTGCCGCTAACTTCAGTGTCGGGGTCAATGTGATGTTGAAACTGTTGGAGAAGGCCGCCAAGGTGATGGGTGATTATACGGATATCGAAATAGTGGAGGCACATCATCGCCATAAGGTTGATGCGCCTTCCGGTACTGCGCTAGCGATGGGCGAGGCGATTGCCGGGGCATTAGGCCGTGACCTTAAAGAGTGTGCGGTTTACCAGCGTGTTGGTCATACTGGCGAACGAGATCCGAAGAGCATCGGGTTTGCCACTATCCGGGCTGGCGACATTGTGGGTGAGCATACCGCGATGTTTGCCGATATCGGCGAGCGGGTGGAAATTACGCATAAAGCTTCAAGCCGTATGACTTTCGCCAATGGTGCCGTCCGTGCGGCTATTTGGGTTTCTGCGCGGCAAAATGGGTTATTTGATATGCGCGATGTGCTCGGATTAGAGCAGTTATAATATTTTAAATCCCCTTTCTTTTAAGGTTTTTTTTCTAATTACATGAAAATAGGGCAATAATCCAATTGCCCTATTTTTTTATGTGAAAATAGGCTTTATGGTTTTAATTTTCACTCTAATGTCTATTTTTAATGTTTATCTTGCTTATTTGTTCATTTCTAGACCATTTGATCTCATCTTATCTAGACGGCTACCTTTTAAAACCTATTTTTATGCTATTTCTTATTGCAACCGTTTTCCAGCCCGAGTTTTTGTGTGTTTTCGAGGTTGTGGGTTAAAATAAATCGTAAGGTGGACAAAATTAATGTAAAAAAGGGGGCTTTTTGTAGACAAGACCAGCACTCATCATTAGAATGCGCGCAATTTGCCAAAAATCAGCTGTGATGGCGTTTTTGGCATTGATTTAGAGTGTGACATATGAATTAATATGCAAATAATGTGACTTATTATTCCTTGGAGGGTGTTTTGATCAAATCAGCGCTATTGGTTCTGGAAGACGGAACCCAATTCCATGGTCGGGCCATTGGGGCGGAAGGTTCGGCAGTGGGGGAAGTGGTCTTCAATACGTCGATGACCGGTTATCAAGAAATCCTCACTGACCCCTCCTACTCCCGCCAAATCGTTACTCTTACTTATCCCCATATCGGCAATGTTGGCACCAATCATGCTGACCAAGAATCCTCCTCTGTTCATGCTCAAGGCCTGGTTATCCGCGACCTTCCTCTCATTGCCAGCAACTACCGTAACGAAGAAGGGCTGTCGGCCTACCTTAAGCAGCATAATATTGTCGCCATTGCCGATATTGATACGCGCAAACTGACGCGTCTGCTGAGGGAAAAAGGGGCACAAAATGGCTGCATCATGACTGGCGATGCTGCTGATGCTGAGCTGGCACTGCAAAAAGCCAAGGCTTTCCCCGGTTTGAAGGGGATGGATCTGGCGAAAGAGGTCACCACCAAGGATGCATACCCTTGGTTGCAAGGCAGTTGGACCCTGGCTGGGGATTTGCCAGCTGCCAAATCAGTAGATGAACTGCCTTACCATGTGGTGGCTTATGATTACGGTGTAAAACGCAATATTCTACGTATGTTGGTGGATCGTGGCTGTCGTCTTACGGTGGTTCCTGCTCAGACTCCGGCTGCAGATGTGTTAAAAATGAAGCCAGACGGCGTGTTCCTGTCCAACGGCCCGGGTGACCCAGAACCTTGTGATTACGCCATTAACGCTATCAAACAGTTGTTGGAAACCGACATTCCACTCTTCGGTATCTGTCTTGGACATCAACTACTGGCGTTAGCTAGCGGGGCGAAAACCACCAAGATGAAGTTGGGTCATCATGGTGGTAACCACCCGGTGCAGGATCTGGATAATCAACGGGTGATGATCACCGCGCAGAACCACGGTTTTGCTGTAGATGAAAATAATTTGCCATCGACTCTGCGGGTCACTCACAAATCGCTGTTTGACCATACGGTGCAGGGAATTCATCGCATCGATAAAGCAGCATTTGGTTTCCAAGGGCATCCAGAAGCCAGCCCGGGCCCCCATGATGCGGCACCGCTGTTTGACCACTTTATTGAACTGATTGAATCTTATCGTTCCAACGCCAAATAATCAGGAGCCATACAACATGCCAAAACGTACAGATATAAAAAGCATCCTGATCCTCGGTGCCGGTCCGATTGTGATTGGCCAGGCGTGTGAATTTGATTATTCCGGTGCACAAGCCTGTAAAGCACTACGTGAAGAGGGTTACCGCGTTATTCTGGTTAACTCCAACCCCGCGACCATCATGACTGACCCAGAAATGGCGGATGCCACCTATATTGAGCCAATTCACTGGGAAGTGGTGCGCAAAATCATCGAAAAAGAGCGCCCAGATGCGGTCTTGCCAACCATGGGTGGGCAAACAGCACTCAACTGTGCTCTGGAGCTGGAGCGCCAAGGGGTGCTGGCTGAATTCGGTGTCACCATGATCGGTGCTACTGCCGATGCTATCGATAAAGCAGAAGATCGCCGCCGTTTCGATATTGCCATGAAGAAGATCGGCCTGGATACCGCTCGTTCTGGCATCGCGCATAATATAGATGAGGCGTTGGCGGTTGCGGCTGATGTGGGGTTCCCTTGCATTATTCGCCCATCATTCACTATGGGAGGAACCGGTGGGGGTATCGCCTATAACCGTGAAGAATTTGAAGAGATCTGTCAGCGTGGTCTGGATCTCTCTCCTACCAACGAGCTATTGATTGATGAATCGCTGATTGGCTGGAAAGAGTATGAAATGGAGGTGGTGCGCGATAAGCATGATAACTGCATCATCGTCTGCTCCATCGAAAATATCGATGCGATGGGCATCCATACCGGTGACTCTATCACCGTGGCACCCGCGCAGACCCTGACCGACAAAGAGTATCAAATCATGCGTAATGCCTCGATGGCGGTGTTGCGCGAGATCGGCGTTGAAACCGGCGGTTCTAACGTCCAGTTTGCCGTCAACCCGAAATCCGGCCGTTTGATCGTGATCGAAATGAACCCTCGTGTCTCCCGCTCATCAGCGTTGGCATCGAAAGCCACGGGGTTCCCGATCGCCAAGATCGCCGCGAAGTTGGCAGTAGGTTATACCCTTGATGAGTTGATGAATGATATCACCGGTGGCCGCACGCCAGCTTCCTTTGAGCCTTCCATTGACTATGTAGTTACCAAAATCCCGCGTTTTAATTTCGAAAAATTTGCCGGTGCCAATGATCGCCTGACCACCCAGATGAAGTCTGTGGGGGAAGTGATGGCAATTGGCCGTACCCAGCAGGAATCATTGCAGAAAGCACTGCGTGGGCTGGAAGTGGGCGCCACCGGTTTTGATCCTAAAGTGAGCCTTGATGACCCTGAGGCGCTGACCAAAATACGTCGCGAACTTAAAGATGCCGGTTGTGATCGTATCTGGTATATCGCTGATGCTTTTCGTGCCGGTCTGTCGGTGGATGGTGTGTTCAACCTGACTAATATCGATCGCTGGTTTCTGGTGCAGATTGAAGAGTTGGTGCGCCTTGAAGAGCAGGTGGCTGAGTTGGGCATCAACGGTTTAAACGCCGGTTTTATGCGCTTGCTGAAGCGTAAAGGTTTTGCTGATGCGCGTTTGGCCAAATTGGTCGGGGTTTCAGAAAATGAAATCCGCAAGTTGCGCCATGGTTTCAATCTGCACCCGGTTTATAAGCGGGTCGATACCTGTGCTGCGGAGTTTGCTACCGATACCGCCTATATGTACTCCACTTATGAAGAGGAGTGTGAAGCCAATCCATCCCATGACCGTCCGAAAGTGATGATCTTGGGGGGCGGCCCAAACCGTATTGGCCAGGGAATCGAATTCGACTACTGCTGTGTGCACGCCGCGCTGGCATTGCGTGAAGATGGTTACGAGACCATTATGGTCAACTGCAACCCGGAAACTGTCTCCACCGACTACGATACTTCGGATCGTCTCTACTTTGAGCCAGTGACGTTAGAAGATGTGCTGGAAATTGTACGTATCGAGCAGCCAACAGGCGTTATCGTGCAGTATGGTGGGCAAACTCCGCTGAAACTGGCGCGTGAGCTGGAAGCCGCTGGTGTGCCGATTATTGGTACCAGCCCGGACGCGATTGATCGTGCGGAAGATCGTGAGCGCTTCCAACAGGCTGTCCACCGCTTGGGGCTGAAGCAACCCGCCAATGCCACCGTGGCCACTATTGAGCAGGCGGTAGAAAAAGCCGCAGGGATTGGTTATCCGCTGGTAGTGCGCCCCTCTTACGTGCTGGGTGGCCGCGCCATGGAGATCGTTTACGATGAAGTTGATCTCCGTCGTTACTTCCAGAATGCGGTGAGTGTCTCCCATGATGCTCCGGTACTGTTGGATCGTTTCCTGGACGACGCCGTAGAAGTGGATGTCGATGCCATCTGCGATGGTGAGCGCGTGTTGATCGGTGGCATCATGGAGCATATCGAACAGGCTGGCGTACACTCTGGCGACTCGGCTTGTTCCCTGCCAGCCTATACGTTGAGCCAGGATATCCAGAATGTGATGCGCCAACAGGTGGAAAAGTTGGCGTTTGAGCTGCAGGTCCGTGGTTTGATGAACGTCCAGTTTGCAGTGAAAAACAACGAAGTGTACCTGATTGAGGTCAATCCGCGCGCTGCCCGTACCGTTCCGTTTGTTTCCAAAGCCACTGGGGTCCCTTTGGCGAAGGTAGCGGCACGAGTGATGATCGGTAAATCGCTGGCTGAGCAGCAGGTAACCGAAGAGGTTATCCCACCGTATTACTCGGTGAAAGAAGTGGTCCTGCCATTTAATAAGTTCCCGGGTGTTGACCCGATTCTGGGGCCAGAAATGCGTTCGACAGGGGAAGTGATGGGGGTTGGGGCTACCTTTGCTGAAGCTTTCTCCAAGGCGATGCTGGGCAGTAACTCCGGTATGAAAAAACAGGGGCGTGCGTTGTTATCAGTACGTGGGGGTGACAAAGCCCGCGTGGTGGACCTGGCAGCCAGCCTGCTCAAACAGGGTTTTGAACTGGATGCCACTCATGGCACCGCCATCGTACTGGGTGAGGCAGGGATTAATCCCCGTTTAGTCAATAAGGTGCATGAAGGGCGGCCACATATTCAGGACCGCATCAAAAATGGCGAGTACACCTATATTGTTAACACCACCGCGGGCCGCCAGGCTATTGAGGACTCCAAACTGATCCGTCGCAGTGCGTTGCAGTATAAAGTACACTATGACACCACACTTAACGGTGGTTTTGCTACCGTGATGGCATTAAAGGCCGATCCTACTGAACAGGTGACTTCGGTACAGGAATTACATGCCCGAATCAGTAAATAACTGAACGTTCTAAGTTGCAGGTAGGGGATATCTACCTGCATCTTGCAGGGTGAGGTGTTTAGCTGCGGTGGGCGTTCATTCAGGGAGTACAATGGGCAATATGAAACGGGAATTGACGGTGGATCTACCCAGTGTCAATCAGCAGCAACGTGAGATTACGCGCCTTTGTATTCAGTGCGCGTTGCTACTGTTACAACATGGTGCGGAAAGCATGGTGGTGGAGCAGCTCTCTACTCGCCTGGGCTTGGCACTGGGGATGGACAGTGTGGAAAGCTCCATTTCGGCCAATGCGGTGGTGCTGACCACGATCAGCAATGATGCCTGCCTGACGACAACACGTAAGAATGTTGATCGCGGCATTAATATGCAAATTGTTACTGAGGTGCAGCATATTGTGATCTTGGCTGAACACCGTTTGGCGGATGCCCAGACGGTTGCCCGGCGCTTTAACAAGATCGTTCCACTGCGTTATCCACGCTGGCTGGTGGTGTTGATGGTGGGGTTGTCCTGTGGCTGCTTCAGCATGCTCAATGGTGGCGGCCCTGATGCCTTTGTGGTCACTTTTCTGGCCAGTGGTCTGGCCATGTTTGTGCGCCAACTATTGACTGCCCGCCATTTGAATCCGTTGATCAATTTCTGTTTGACGGCGTTTGTTGCCACCTCGGTTTCTGGTTTACTGCTGCGTTTACCTGTTTTTAGCCAAACCTCCAGTGTGGCGATGGCCGCCAGCGTTCTGCTGCTGGTGCCCGGGTTTCCATTGATTAATGCCGTGGCTGATATGTTTAAAGGCCATGTGAATACTGGGTTGGCGCGTTGGGCGATGGCCACTTTATTGACCCTGGCAACCTGTATCGGCGTGGTGATGGCCATGTCGTTATGGCAATTGCGGGGGTGGGCATGAACCTATTATGGATGTTACTGCAGGATATGTTGTTGGCTGCGGTACCTGCCTTGGGTTTTGCCATGGTATTTAATGTGCCCGCTCGTGCCTTGCGCTATTGCGCTTTACTGGGTGCATTAGGCCATGGTTCCCGTATGCTGATGATGCATTTTGGGATGAATATCGAGTGGGCTTCGTTTTTGGCCGCCATTCTGATTGGTATTATTGGTATCAGTTGGTCACGTTGGTTGCTGGCTCACCCCAAGGTGTTTACCGTGGCGGCGGTGATCCCGATGTTTCCGGGCATCTCTGCTTATACCGCGATGATCAGCGTGGTAGAAATCTCCCATCTTGGCTATAGCGAAGCATTGATGTCGGTAATGATTTCCAATTTCCTTAAAGCTTGTTTTATTGTCGGTGCGCTATCTATCGGTTTATCTGTGCCCGGCTTATGGTTATATCGCAAACGACCAGGGGTTTAAGGTTGTTACTGTAGGCTTAACACCCTCAGGTCTTATCGCGTAAATGAGACAAAACCCTATCGACGGCGAATAGCGCTTTACGTATAGTGTGGACGATTTTGCCATCTACTCTATCGCCAAGTTTGTTCAGGTTGCAGCTAACACCGCTGCAGCTCAAATGACGAAGACATACAGGGTTATATAATGATTATCAGCCTGATTGCCGCTTTGGCAGCAGACCGCGTTATTGGTATGGAAAATACCATGCCATGGCACTTACCCGCAGATTTAGCATGGTTCAAACGTAACACGTTGAATAAACCTATTATTATGGGTCGTAAGACGTTTGAGTCGATAGGTCGTCCGTTGCCAGGCCGCCAGAATATTGTTTTAAGCAGCCAGCCAGGCAGTGACCAGAGTGTGACTTGGGTAACCTCGTTGGAGCAGGCATTGACTGCCGCGGGGGATGTGGAAGAGGTCATGGTGATTGGTGGTGGCCGGGTTTATGAGCAGTTTTTGCCACGGGCTAACCGGTTATATTTGACGCATATTGATGCTGAAGTGGAGGGGGATGCCCACTTTCCGGATTACGAGCCCGATGAGTGGGAAAGCTCATTCAGTGAATTTCATGATGCAGATGAACTGAATTCTCACTGTTATTGTTTTGAGATTTTAGAACGTCGCTAAGTCTTTCTGATAACCCCTTCCTGGTAACCCACTGTGGGTCTTGCCTATCCGTGGGGGGGTATCCAGCTTACCAGGCTTGAGTAAAAGAGACTCACTTGGGTGACAACCGCAGAGCACCATTATTGGCCATTGTTTGTGGCTAATGCTTGTGACTATTGTTTGTGACCATGGTTTGGCCTGCGGTTGCTTAATTAAATGCCGGTGAGTAAATTCTGACCATCGAGCGTTGCGCGTTGGCTAGCCGGTTGGGTAAAAAACTGTTTATCTTCCCAACGTAACATGGTCAGTTCCCCGCCCCAGCAACAACCGGTATCTAGAGCAATAATACCTTCAGGTGTGCCGTTACCTTCCAGTGAAGCCCAGTGACCGAAAATAACGGTGTAATCGGGGTCAACTTGGCGAGGGAGTTCAAACCAGGGCTTCAACATGGAGGGAGCATCAGTGGGGGCATCTTTACAAATCATGTCCAACTGCCCGTTAGGGAAACAATAGCGCATACGCGTCAGCGCATTGGTGCTAAAACGCAGGCGTGCCAGCCCAATCATCTCTGGGGACCAGTTATTTGGCATATCGCCATACATCGCATCAAGGAATAACGGGTAGCAGTCGCTACTTAATACGGCTTCAACTTCACGGGCACATTGTTGCGCGGTGGCAATATCCCACTGTGGAGTGATGCCTGCATGCCCCATAATCAGTTTACGCTGGTGGTCAACTTGCAGAATGGGTTGACGCCGCAGCCAATTGATTAACTCATCACTGTCGGGGGCTTCTAGTAAAGGCGTCAGATTGTCTTTCGGTTTATTACGGCTAATGCCGGCATAGATAGCCAGCAGATGTAAATCATGGTTACCCAACACCATACGCACTGCTGGGCCGAGTGAACGCACATAACGCAGCACCGCGAGCGAATCTGGCCCGCGGGCAACCAAATCACCGGTTAACCACAGTTGATCCTGGTGTGGCTCGAAATTAGCTTGAGCTAACAGCGCTTGCAGTTCATCAAAGCAACCATGAACATCGCCGATAAGATAGGTTGCCATATTAGTGGATCAGCGTAGGGATGGCTAAGCGGAAGACTGGGATAGCTGTACGAAATGGCTTACCTTGGTGATCCACCATTTCGTAGTGACCTTCCATAGTACCGAGCGGTGTTTCGAGTACCGCACCGCTGGTATATTGAAACTCGTTACCGGGTAGGATAAGGGGCTGTTCGCCGATCACCCCTTCCCCTTGTACTTCAGTTTGGCGGCCATTACTGTTGGTAATTAGCCAGTAACGCCCCAGGAGTTGCACGTTAAAACGCCCCAGGTTACGGATAGTAACGGTATATGCGAAGACGTAACGCTCCTCTTCAGGTATTGATTGTGACTCCACATAAATACTCTGAATTTGGATACATACACGGGGCGAATCAATCATGGTCATGACTCCTTTATTGCGCTGGCACCTGCTGGGTTGTAAGCCAGTTTGCCAGCTTACAGTACTGCGCGACAGAAATATTTTCTGCTCGTAATGCCGGATCAACACCCAATTCCATCAGTTGCTCTGGGGTAAACAACTCACCCAGGCTATTGCGGATGGTTTTCCTGCGTTGGTTAAACGCCTGGGTAGTAATACGGCTTAACATGCGCACATCATGCACCGGATGTGGGATTGTCGCATGGGGTACCAAACGAACCACCGCTGAATCGACCTTAGGTGGTGGAGCGAAGGCGGTAGGCGGCACTTCCAGTACCGGAATGATATTGCAGTAGTATTGTGCCATCACGCTCAGCCGGCCATAAGCTTTGCTGTTTGGGCCAGCCACCAGGCGATTGACCACTTCTTTTTGCAACATAAAATGCATGTCGCGAATAGCCGAAGTATAGCTGAAAAGATGGAACATCAGCGGTGTTGAGATGTTATAAGGCAGGTTACCGAACACTCTCAATGGTTGACCTACTTGTTCAGCCAACTCGGCGAAGTTCACCGTCATCGCATCTTGCTGATGGATGGTCAGCTTATCTTTTAACTGGGGATGATTGGCCAAGCGAGCGGCCAGATCACGGTCCAGTTCGATCACCGTCATATGATCCATACGTGCAGCAACAGGTTCGGTTAAGGCACCCAAACCTGGACCGATCTCAAGAACTGCTTCACCCGGTTGTGGATGAATCGCTGAGATAATGCTATCGATGACAAACTGATCGGTTAAAAAGTTTTGTCCAAAACGTTTGCGGGCAAAATGCCCTTGGTGGACTCTATTATTCATTAGAATTAATTATCATTTCAATGGCGAGATTTAAGGCTGTTTTGAAACTACCGGCATCGGCAGTGCCGCTACCAGCCAGTTCCAATGCAGTACCATGGTCGACCGAGGTACGAATAAAGGGCAAGCCAAGGGTGATATTTACCGCCCGACCAAACCCTTGGTATTTTAATACTGGCAAACCTTGGTCGTGATACATTGCCAGCACGGCATCGGCATGTTGCAGATATTTCGGTTGGAACAGGGTATCAGCAGGTAGCGGCCCAACCAGTTGAATGCCGCGCTGACGCAACAATTCGAGTGCGGGAATAATAACATCCAGCTCTTCACGCCCGATATGACCATTTTCCCCGGCATGCGGGTTAAGCCCACAAACATAGATTTGTGGCTGCGCAATGCCGAATTTGGTTTTTAGATCATGATCGAGAATGGTGATCACTTCATCCAGACTCTGCAGGGTAATCGCCCCGGGTACAGCCAATAACGGCAGATGGGTGGTGGCCAGCGCAACACGCAACTCTTCGGTAGCCAACATCATCACGACGCGTTCACAGTGGCTACGTTCGGCGAAGAACTCAGTGTGTCCGCTAAACGGCAAACCGCCATCATTGATGACCCCTTTGTTAACCGGGCCGGTTACCAGAGCAGCAAATTCACCGCTCAGACAGCCGTCACAGGCGCGAGCCAGAGTTTCTACAACATAGCTACTGTTCGCTACGTTTAGCTCACCGACCACCACCGGTGCTCGGGCCACAACGGGCAATACCGTTAAACTACCGGCTTGCTGTGGTTGAGCTGGCTGTCCGGGTTGATACTCTCTCAACGTCAGGGGTAATGACAATTGGCGGGCACGCGCAAGCAATAAGGCCGGATCGGCACACACCACTAACTCAACAGGCCAATCCTGCTGTGCCAGTGTGGTGACCAAATCCGGCCCCACCCCGGCGGGTTCACCGGGGGTAATCACGATACGCTTAGTGTTGTGCATTGCTGCCATTGAGGATCTTCACATAAGCTGAAGCACGGAGTTCCTGCATCCAGGTTTGTGCTTCCTCAGCAAATTTGCGGTTGAACAGCATGCGGTAAGCGCGATCTTTCTGTGCGGCATCAGTTTTATCCACTTGGCGAGTATCGATCAATTGGATCAGGTGCCAGCCAAAGGCAGAGTGAACCGGTTCACTGATCTGGCCTTTCTGCAACCTCAGTAGTGCATCACGGAAGGCAGGATCATAAGCATCTGGCGAACTCCAACCCAGATCTCCACCTTGTAATGCTGAACCAGGATCTTGAGAAAGTTGCTTGGCTTCGTCTTCAAATTTGGCTTTACCACTCTTGATGGCGGCAGCCACAGCCTGAAGTTTCGCCTGCGCTTGAGCGTCGGTCATCACGACAGACGGTTTCAACAGAATATGGCGCGCATGTACTTCGGTGACGGAAATTGACTGGTTGCCACCACGTAGATCGTTAACTTTCAGGATGTGAAAACCAACACCGGAACGGATAGGACCGACCACATCCCCTTTTTGGGCATTTACCAACCGTTCTGCGAACAGTGTAGGCATTTCCTGTAGTTTACCCCATCCCATCTGGCCACCTTTCAGGGCCTGTGAGTCGGCGGAGTAGGTGATGGCTAATTTACCGAAATCTGCGCCACCATTAACTTCACCCACCAAGCGCTTTGCCAGTGTTCCAGCTTGGTTAACTTGCTCTTGAGTCGGGTTTTCTGGCAACGGTATCAGGATATGACTGATGTTAACCTCGGTATCTCCGCCATTTTGAGCACCGACCTGTTGGGCCAATGCCTCAACTTCCTGTGGCAGGATGTTGACACGACGGCGGACTTCATTGTTACGCACTTCAGCGGTCAGCATTTCCTTGCGGATTTGTGCGCGGTAGGTGTTGTAGTTTAAGCCTTCATAGGCCAAACGGCTGCGCAACTGATCAACAGACATTTTGTTCTGGGCGGCAATATTGGCAATCGCTTTATCCACATCGGCATCGCTGGCGGTGATACCCATTTTTTGCGCCATCTGCAACAGAATATTATCCATGATCAGGCGTTCAATGATTTGCTGACGAAGTTCGCTGTCACCAGGCAACTGTTGCCCTTCTTGCTGCGCGTTGCGTTTCACCGATTGTAATAAACCGTTCACATCGCTCTCGAGTACCACCCCGTTATTGACCACGGCGACGACTTTATTGACCTCTTGCGGCGCTGCGAATGCCGTATTGGCACAAACCACCAATCCGAGAAGAAACGCTTTCCAGTTCTTCATACATTTCCCGTTATTTAATCCGCAATTGCGGGTGAAAGTTTTTATTTTCAATCTGTTATACCTGTCCTGGGCATAAAATACATCAGAATGCACGTTGATAAGGCAGAATGCCTGCACGTAACATTCCGTTAGTACCCAGGCTGTGATCGTTACCTAGGCCACGGAGTTCAACACTGACTGTATACCGATTATCATATTTACTGCTTTGGTTGACATTATCCCACTCAGTGATCTTACGTTCATAACCGAGATTAATTGCCCAACAACAAGTGTTATAGCGCAGGCCTACCAAGCGGTTTGCCGTCTGTTGGGCCCGGGTATCATAATAATAACCTGCCACCACCGCCCAACGATCAGCGACTGGCCAGCCACCGATCAAGCCAACTTGTGAAATACCTTCCTGATAGCCTGGGTTGCTGATATTTGGCAACGTAGTAGCAATATACTCTGGGCTGGCATAGCGGTAGTTTAATTGCACTACGCGATTTTCGTCCTGACGATATTCCACTACCGCATCACCTAACGCAAAGCTGCTCAGGCGGGTATCATATTGCACACCCCCTCGCATGCCCCAACGTTGATCGATCTTCCAATAAGTATCACCCGCCCAGACAACACTGCCGGTATCATTATTGTTATCAAAGTCGCGATATTGCTCCCCAGTACGTGAATGGCTGAGATAGTAGATTTGACCCACAGAAACGTTAAAACGTTCCACTGACTCATCATCATAAATTCGCGAGGTGACCCCGGTTGCTAAACGATTTTGCGATGCAATACGATCTAACCCACTGTAGGAGCGGTCACGGAACAGACCAGAATAGTCCGTCTGTAGCAGTGTTGAGTCATAGGTATAAATATTGCCTTGATCGCGATATGGCACGTAGAGATACTGCACCCGTGGTTCGATGGTCTGGGTATAGTCTGGTGACAAGGCCATGCCTCGCTCAAAAACCACTTTGCCATCGGTTTTAAACTGTGGCAGCAGGCGATTGACTGACTCATCCAGATCTGAATGTGCCGCAAAACCGTTTGGAATATCTTGTTGGAAATGAGTTGCCATCACTTTGGCTTGAGTATTCAGACTCCCCCAACTGTTACCTAATGGTAGGCTCACTGCCGGCTCAATATGCCAGCGAGTGGCTTTCGGGTTATCCGGGTTGACGGTAGTGAACTTGGCGACCTGGGCGTAAGTATGCAGGTCAAAGGGGCCAATATCTGTTTTGTAATAGTTGATATCCAACTGCGGTTGAGAACGGTAGGCATTTTCGTTACCGCCCGCAGGGAAAACCTGGAACTGCCTGGATGACAGCGCGGTATCCCAGTTTTCATTGGCGTAACCGAGACTGAATTTTTGCGTTGCGTAACCGTCAGTGGTGGTTCCATATTGTGAGGTGAGATCCGTAAAGTAATAAGAATCACTGACTCTGGTGTAGTCAACGTTAAAACGCCACACATTGGCCATTACGCCGCTATGGCCCCAGTAAAACAGCCAACGCTTACTGTCATTGGATTCGCCATGGTCGTTCTCATATTGACGATCACTGGGCAGCCAATCCAGGGCAATAGTCCCCAGACCGGGTTGCAGCAGATAACGGAACTCGTTCTGCCACTGCAGGCCACGCTCTGTCATATAGTGTGACGTAATAGTGGCATCAAAGTTGGGAGCAATGTTCCAGTAATAGGGCAACAGGAATTCGAAACCATTATTGCTACTATATTTGGCGTTCGGGATCAGAAAACCTGAACGGCGCTTGTTGCCTATCGGCAATTGCATATAAGGGCTGTAGAACACCGGCACATTACCAATCTTGAAGCGGGCATTCCATATTTCGGCAACTTGTTCTTCTCGGTCCTGGATAACTTCAGATCCGACCACGCTCCAGCTGTTATCTCCTGGCAAACAGGAGGTAAAGGAGCCATTTTCCAAAATGGTATAGCGGTTTTCACCACGCATCTTCATTTTGTCGGCTTCGCCGCGCCCTTGGCGCCCCACCAACTGGTATTCACCCTGATAAACATCAGTATCTTTGGTGTTCAGGTTTGACCAGGCTTTCGGGCCTTTCAGTTTGATCTGATTATCCGCGTAATGCACATCACCGGTGGCGGTGACGGTGCGGATAGGGTTCGGTTGACCCTCTTTTTGTGTTTGGTTCAGATCAACTTGTTCGGCTAGCAGCCTGCTGTTGCCTTGTTCAATATCCACATTGCCGGTGAATTGGGCATTATCAGGGAAATTGGCATGGGCGCTCTCAGAACGAATGGTGACAGGTAAGCTGTCAGGAGAGCCGGTAACAAGGGGCTTATCGTAAATAGGTACACCGAGCATACATTGCTCAGTCAAGTCAGCGACGGCATACTGGCTATAAATTGCTGACCAAATCAATGTGGCCAGCAGTGTGGGGAAACATTTTTTCATACGCGTTTTTTGGTGTTCCGTTATCCGAAGCGTCATGTCCAGCAAATGATTCAGAGACTATATCATGCATCAACGTTGCGCTAGTGTTATACCTTTCATACGTCAAATTGCTTGAGTGTTGCTTGCATCCGTTCGCACCAGTCACATCGTAGGCGCTTGAATGACGACAAGTATAAACCTTGCTGTCGACAACACCGACGTTAGGCGTAGCGATAAATGACAGGTATGATAATCGAATTCTTGGAAAAAATCGCCTTACCCCTTGCGTATAAATAAGGGAATTACACCAAAATAATTGGAGTTCATCCTGGTAAGGCGGCAACACTTCAATCAACCCGTGGTGTGCGATTGACAATTTACAGTTGGGGAGTCTATGCAGTATTGGGGAAAACTACTCGGAGTGATTATCGCTGTCTGGTCTGGAGCGGGATTCTGGGGGATTATTTTAGGGCTGATTATCGGCCAGATGATTGATACTGCGCTTTATAACAAACGCAACCAGGGTTTTTTTGCCAATCAGCAAGCGCGGCAGGCGCTATTTTTCCGTACCACTTTCCAGGTTATGGGGCACCTGACTAAATCGAAAGGGCGGGTGACCGAGGCGGATATCCAAATAGCCAACCTGTTTATGGACCGTTTGCAACTGCATGGCGAGGCCAGAACCGCGGCACAGCAAGCTTTCCGTGAGGGTAAGCAGAATCAATTTCCATTGCGGGAAACATTACAGCAATTGCGCAGTATCTGCGTGGGTCGTTTTGACTTGATTCGGATGTTTTTGGAAATTCAAATCCAGGCGGCATTTGCTGACGGTTCACTCCATCCCAATGAGCGGGATGTCCTGTATGTCATTGCCGAAGAGCTGGGGATTTCACATAGCCAGTTCGATCAGTTTCTCAACATGATGGAAGGTGGTCGTCAGTTTGGTGGCGGCCAGGGGCAGCACAGTTACGGTTCCCAAGGGGGGTATCAACAGGCCCAACGGGGCCCGACGCTACAGGATGCCTGCAAGGTCTTGGGCGTTAACAGCAATGATGATGCCGCTGTCATCAAACGTGCCTATCGCAAACTGATGAGCGAACACCACCCAGATAAACTGGTGGCGAAAGGATTACCGCCACAAATGATGGAAATGGCCAAACAGAAAGCGCAAGAAATTCAGGAGGCTTATGACTTGATTAAACATGAAAAAGGCTTCAAGTAGCCGCACAGAGCATGACTCAGATATAGGGCATGAGTCCGGTATTAAGCCGGCGCTTAGAAATCGGCGTCGGCTCGGAAATTCATGGATGTGTGGAACTCTGGGTGAGTTATGCGCAACTCTTGGGCATGTAGTTGTAGGCGCTCTGCCATGGCTTTGGCCTCGGGGTGCGCGTAGAAGCCATCCCCGAGGATCGGGTGCCCCAATGCCAGCATATGAACACGCAATTGGTGGGAGCGCCCGGTGATCGGGGTCAGTTTTACTCGCGTACTGCCATCCGCATCACGGGAAAGCACCTGATAGTGGGTTTGCGCGGCTTTACCGGTGGTAAAACAGACTTTCTGCAGCGGACGGTTCGGCCAATCACAAATCAGCGGCAAATCCACTAATCCTTCGTCTAATTCTATATGGCCCCAGACCCGGGCAATGTAGCATTTCTCTGGTTCACGCTCACGGAACTGACGCTTTAGCTCACGCTCAGCAGCCTTGGTTAGCGCGACAACAATCACCCCACTGGTCGCCATATCCAGACGATGTACCGATTGCGCTGCGGGAAATTCTGCCTGGACACGTGCCAGCACACTGTCATGATTTTCTGGTGCTCGCCCCGGTACAGAAAGCAACCCGCTGGGCTTATTGACCACGATAATATGCTGGTCTTGGTAAATAATGTTCATATTTATGGTTCTTTACTTGGCTTTTTTGTTTTATTTTATGGGGTTAACGGAAAATTCAAATATTTGCATGCTCGCTTTATCTCATCACCAGCACAGTTAACCAACGTAATTGAGGTAACCAACCCCACTGATGTAGACAAAGCGGATGAGGGTGAAAACCGGAGATGACCAACCACGGGTGGAACTAGTGGCGCATTCTACGCGAACTCTGTGCTGCTGACGAGTTTGCTCTTGGGTTTGGCGAGTGGGATGAAAATAAGGCTAACTTGGTATGGTTTGCGTCAGCGAGTTTGATGTAGGAAAAGGGGATACTGGCCTCGATGCCGGTAGGGGTGGGCGTATTGTATGCCCCAGTGAACTCCCTGGAAAACTGTAATTTTGGTAAAACTATCCCTCCCCTTGCTTGGAGCAGCGCTAATACTGATTTTTTATTTCTTAAATAAAACTAAGAGTGTTTCTTTTCTAAGCTTAACAAGTAAAGACCTTCAATGATTGGAGTGCCCACACCAGCAGTTATTGGGTATTCTTCAGAATGTCCGGTAAATTCATAGCCGCGTCGATTGTAGTATGCAATTAGCTCTTGGCGTGAGGAGAGAACTGACATTTTAAATACTTTGGCAGAGTACTTCGTCACTGCGATTGATTCAGCAGTTGCAAGCATGTGTTTACCAATGCCGTTACCCTGTATCTCTGGATCAGTTGCTAACATACCTATATAGCAGGATTTATTATCCACACACTCAATATGTACACACGCTACTATTTTATCTTTATCACGCATTACTAATATTGTGGAGTCACTATTTAGTATGGTTATAACTTGTTCAGCGGTAATTCTAGAACCAGAAACCAGCCCCGCCTCATGAGTCCAGCCCTTTATAGTTGCATCAGGACGATAAGCCATGTTAACTAAATTCATGATGCGTTCTGCATCTGCAACACATGCCTCCTCAATGTAAGCGTTCATAAAGATCCTTTTATGTATTTATGAATTTCATAGTATATACATATCACAAGAGGTCTAACAAGAAAATATGTGTTTTTAATGTATGGAGACCCTACCATTTTCATTCGAAGTTAAAAATAGAGGTTATGCGGCCATTAATGGTGGCTTTCCGCTAGTGACTATATGTGGTCGTTTATGATTGTAAAACAAAAGCTATTAAATTTTCACCAGCTTTATTCTGTCGGTGGGCGTGAGCAACTATGGTATGCACTGTACCTTTTTCGTTAATAGGCTATTCGACCAGGTATTAGCCGATTCCCAAAAATATTTACCAATAAACCAGCAATAATCACGAGGGCACCGATAATTTGTTGGGAAGAAAATTTTTCTCCCAGTATTAACGCGGCACTCAAAATACCGATAACGGGCACAAGTAATGATAGCGGGGCAATACGCCATGTTTCATAGCGGCTTAACAGCGTTCCCCAGATAGCATAGCTGATGATCGTGGCAAAAAATGCCAGATAAATTAAAGCGATAATTGTTTTACCGTCAATATGCATAAAGCTATAAATAATTGTAGCTTGACCTTCAAACAGCCATGAACAGACGAAAAATGGGACTATCGGCACCAACGCACTCCAAACAACCAATGACATTATTGGAACTTGGCGGTCACGCATGATCACCTTATTCGTAATGTTGCCCAAGCCCCATGAGAGAGCAGCAGCTAACGTTAGCGCCATTGTAGTTAATGTGACGCCCCCAGAACGTAGCCCTTCCATACCCGAGATAGCCAGAATAAACATGCCGATTGTCGCAATCAAAATTCCGGTAATATGGTTCCACTTCAATTTTTCGCCAATTATCAATGCTCCTAACAAAATGGTAAAGAAGGCTTGTGCTTGTATGACTAACGATGCCAACCCTGCAGGCATGCCAATTTTGATTGCTAGAAATAAAAAGGAAAATTGGCCAAAGCTAATGGTCATACCATACGCCACTAACCAGCGGATCGGTATTATAGGTGGTTTGATAAATAACATGGCCGGAAATGCTACCAGAGCAAAACGTAAGCCTGCCAATAAAAAAGGCGGCATCGTATGTAATCCCATTTTAATAACCACAAAGTTAATTCCCCACGTAATGATCACAGAAAGTGCTAAAAGTATATCTCTAATCGACATGATTTTTTATCCTTACATCATCTCTATCACTTGAAAGTTAAACTACTATCAATGTAATTTCTTTTATAGGCACAGATCGGATCGAAATGGAGTGGAACAGATGGCTATTGAGAACGCAAAACAAGGACGGTCAGTCAGCCGATATCGTGATATTACTGAACGGATAAAGCAGGCAATTGATGCAGGAGTATTACCTCCTAATACGCGTCTGCCTTCAGTGAGAACATTAGCTACTCAGTACCAAATTAGCCTGACCACAGCACTAAAAACCTTGCGTACGTTGGAAGATGAACATTACGCAGTGGCAAAACCCAAATCTGGTTTTTTTGTTGTGCCACAGCGGCAGGCTCTGCAAGAGAGAGCTATCGTTGTCGAACAACCACATGAAATTGCGCCACTTGATGAGCAATCGGAACTGCACATGGCAATGGTTGGTGATAATTGCCGTGTCCGTTTGGATCTAGCCAACGGTGATAGCTCTTTGTATCCTATAAAAAAGCTAAGTTTGATCATGCGTCAGCTTGGTTACAGGAAACCATTTTTGCTTGGGGATACGGTAAAAGGTACCGGCTATGCCCCTTTAAAAGTAGAAATATCCCGACGAGCGCTAGACTATGGATGTAATATCAATCCAGATAACATTCTGGTTACCAACGGATGTATTGAAGCGTTATCCCTCTCTCTTCGTGCAACAGTCAAATCGGGAGACGTGGTTGCTGTTGAATCACCATGCTATTTTGTTTTATTACAAATGTTACGTAATCTCAATTTGCGTGTCATTGAAGTTGAGGCCTGTAAAGAGGGTTATGTTGATAGTGAAAAGTTGGTTGCGCTTTTCCAGAGAAAAGTCATTAAGGCATTTGTTACCCTCGCCAATATTAATAATCCTTTGGGTAAAATAATACCCAATGAGGAAAAAGCATACATCACACGACAAGCTGATGAAAATGATGTGATCATTATTGAGGATGATATTTTTGGCGATACGGCGTTTGATGATAAACGTCCTTTCCCAATGAGGGCTTTTAGTCCGCACGTTATTCTTTGTAGTGGCTTTTCTAAAACTGTAGCACCTGGTATACGTGTTGGTTGGGTTCATAGCAACAACTACATGCGTAAAATCACCTCATTAAAATATACATCAACTATGGGTTCATCAATATTGCCACAGGCAGCTATTAACGAATTACTAAGGAATGGCGGATATGATGCTCATCTACGTCAGCTAAGGCGAGAGTTGGCGAGCCAAATTGGTAAGATCCGCCATGCTGTACTGCGAGATTTTCCCCCAGGAACTCAGGTTTCACAGCCTGAGGGCGGGTATGTACTGTGGGTAGAAATGCCGCAGAAAGCCCTAAATGTGAGAAGCCTGTTTATAAAGGCTCGCGCTGCAGGGATCGGAATTGCTCCAGGGCATATTTTTGCTACGGACAGTCGTTATGATCACTGTTTCCGGTTGAACGCCGGTTTTGGTTACAACGATGAAGTTGATCAAGCGATAACACAACTTGCACAATGGTGTTCTCAATCACTGAAAGAACCTAAGTGACTCATCAAAAGAGTCATATTTGAGAGCTAACGTTGAGTCGCAGTTATTTTGACTGGTTATCGGACTGGATAAATTAGTGCATTAGCATGGGATAATGATTTTCATATTCTGTCAGCTTTGATGTGAGGGAGTTTTGCACATTAAGAATGTTATTTAATTCATATTGGGAGAATGCCGGGTAATCATTCTGGCATCACTTAACAGGCTCACGTCCGTGAGCCTGTTTATTAACCATCATTAATGCGCTTTACGCAGAGCCTTCACCTGTTCGGCGGTGATATCACCCGGTAAGCCTCCCCAGGTTACACGCAGATAATTGACCAACTCTGCAATTTGCGCATCATCCAGCCGATCGGCAAAACCCGGCATGCTTTGCATACTTTCGTTGCCAGGGAACTGTTGCGCAGGCAGGCCATCCAACACGGAGACGATCAGATTCTTACCGTCTGGCTGGCGTAAAGTGGAATTATCGCGCATCGCCACAGCGACATGGGGTTTGCCGGCACCATCGCGCTCATGGCAACCCGAACATTGGTCAAGATACGTGATGCGCCCGGCTTCATTGCCCTGGCCGATTTTCACAGCCACCGCCTGGGGTGGTTTGTCGCCCATCAGATAAGTTGCCAGTGCCCGATGATCTTCCGGCGTTAAATGACGGGTACTGAGCGCCACCACGGTATGCATTTCGCTGAAAGCGGAGCCCTGTGGCGCTATGCCGGTACTCAGGAAGCGAGTCATATCTTCTAGCGTCCAGCCGCGCTGTGCCAGCCCTTGCGGGGTAAGGTCCGGTGCGGTAAAGCGCCCCAGATTGCCACCCTGCATTGGCTTGCTCAATTCCATCTGCCCAAACATGCCTCGTGGCGTATGGCATTCGCCACAGTGGCCGAGCACATCAGCAAGATAGCGACCGCGCAGCCATTCGGTAGAAGCGCCCTGTGAACTTGCTGGCAACGGATCGCTGCTACGGAACAGCAAATTCCAGCCGATCATCGCCATACGCTGGTTGAACGGGAATGGCATATCGTTTTTCGGCGTGGCGACATCTACCGCAGGGCGTGACATCAGATAGGCGTAAATGGCATCAGCATCTTCACGTGTCATCCCTTTGTAGGATGTGTAAGGCATCGCCGGGTACAAATGGCGCCCCCCTGGCGCAATCCCTTGGGTTAGTGCCAGGAAGAAATCATCTTTAGTCCAGTGGCCAATGCCGTGGTCTGCAGAAGGTGTCAGGTTACTGCCGTAAATCGTGCCGAACGGTGTCTCCATGGGATAGCCACCCGCCAGCGGTGCACCACCGGTAGCGGTATGGCAAGCCGCACAGTCGGCAGCCTGCGTTAGGTAACGCCCACGGGCAATCTGCTCGCTACTGGAGGTAACCTGCTGGACCGGACCGTCATAGCGGCGATTTTCCCGCCACCACAGTACGGCGATCACGATAGCCACAATTAACAGGATCCACAGTGCCAAACGTTTTTTCATCACGCCGTCTCCTTAAGCAAGCCTGGCGTTTTCAACACCACGTCACGCACCGCTTGGTAATAACGCACATAGCCAGTACAGCGACAAATATGATTCTCTAAAGCCTGAGCAATCGCCTCTTCTAACTGTTCGCGCGGGATCGGTTCACGTTTGAGTTGCTCAACAAAAATGGTCGCCGCGTTAACAAACCCCGGCGTGCAATAACCGCACTGGAAGCTGTAATGCTCGAGGAACGACTGCTGGATCGGCGAGAGTTCAACGGATTCCCCTTTGCTATCCACTGCCGCATGCCCCTCAATGGTGCGTATTTGCTTGCCATTGAAGAAGTGAGCGCCGGTAATGCAGGTACGAATCTCTTCGCTGGTACCGCTAGGATGATCGAGGATCGCGACACAAGCATGGCAAATCCCTTGGCCACAACCGAGACGCGAACCGGTGAGATCGAGGTATTCATGAAGAAAATCGATCATCATCAAACCTTCCGGCACTTCGATGGGACCGAGCTGTTTACCGTTAACGGTAAGGGTAATAGGGTGGGTTTTAATGCTCATGGTAATACCTCAAGAATATTCTCGGCACGGACAGGCAAATCACGGAAACGGTGCCCAGTAGCATGGGCGATGGCGTTAACCAGTGCGGCAACCACTGGGATCATCACCACTTCCGCCATCCCTTTCGGCGGATCGGTTTCCGACAACGCAGGCAGGATGTCACCGGTCTGTTTCCAGACCGCCACGTCACTGGCGCGCGGTAAATGGTAACGGTTAAAGTTCCAGGTGCCGTTACCCGGCCCGTCTTCGTATAATGGTTGATATTCATGCAACGCATGGCCAATCCCCATCGCTAACCCGCCCTGCAATTGGCCGGAAACCAGGGCTGGCACAATCAGATTGCCGCACTCCATAATCGAGTGATGGTTCAATAGTTCAACCTTGCCGGTAGCGATATCCACCGCCACTTCGGCCAACGTGCCGACGGCACTGTAATAGGTCACTGCGGCGTTGTTACGCTGGGTCGGCGGATAAAAAGCCTGTTCACGCGCCATGGTCTTGAACTCACCGTCACCCAGGCGCACCGCCAGCCCGTCGATGGGTAAGCGCTCACGTTGGTTATTCAGCATGAATTCTGCTTCAGCCCACTGCCAGCGATTGAATACATGCACCACTGCACCAGTCAGAAGCCCCATCTGGTGGGCTTTCTTTGCTAATAGCTCCAGTGGCAAGATCTGCATCCCGGCCGCCGTCAAGCCCCCTTCAACCCAGCGAGCCTCTTCTTTGCGTACCACCAGCGGAGCCGCCTGGCCACCACCAATGCCGGACTGCCAGATCGCCAACGCGGCTGGCCATATCCCTTGTTCGAACACCAACCGTGCCGCTTCACGCGTGCTGTGCGAGAAATAGTAAGCTGAGTTACTGGCGCTGGAAGGTGAGCAATAACTGGGTGTCCAATTGGGGTTGGTTTGCAGCTTGTCCTGCTCTTCCTGCGACATCAGGTAAGGGTCGCCACTGGTCACCATCGGTAATAATGACCAATCGGTCACCGAGAAATTAGCCACATCGGCCGGTTTACCCAGCCATTGCGCACACAGCACGGACTGCGAGGTGGACATGCCTGTGCCCATTTCAGCCCCGCTGTGGTAAAGCGTAATGCGCCCATCGTCACTCAATTCCACCCGGGCAAAGGAGGTTTCGGCCCCCGTGCCAAAGTCTTTTTGTACACAACCGAAGCCTACGCCATAGCGTTTACCTGGGTTCTGGCGTTCAAACGCCACTTTACGTTCGGCACGTTTAAGCCACATTTCATGCTGTGCGGCCTTCTCTAACACTTCGTCGGCGCGAATCGCCCCCGCCGGGATCGCCCCTTGGGTATTTTTCATGCCGGATTTCAGCACGTTGCGCAAGCGGAACTCGATCGGATCGAGTTTCAGCTCCTCTGCCAATTCATCGATCATCATTTCGGTGGCAGCCATGCTTTGCAGCGTGCCGTAACCACGGGCAGAACCAGCATCAATGGCACGAGACGCCAACCCCACCGCCGAAAGGTCACTTTTCGGGAAATAGTAAATCGACTGTGCCGCAGTGGCCGCCACCATCACCACCGAAGGCGTAAAGTTGCAGCGCCCACCACCGTCTGCCGTCATCGAACCTTGGAACGCTTGCAACACCCCCGTTTGCTTATCAACCGCGATACGGTAGTTCATATCGAAAGCGTGACGTTTGATGGATGTCTGGAACTGCTCAAAGCGGTCATTGGCCAGCCGCACTGGTAGCCCATCGCCATAAAGCGCTGCAACAGCACCGTAATACGGGAAGTTATAATGGTCTTTTGAACCGTATCCGACGGTATAGCAAGGGTGCAGGATCAACTGTTTTACCGGCTGAAGGCGTTTAGCCAACATGTGCGGCATTTGTTCAGCCACCTCTTGCGGAGACTGAGTCGGGATCACCAAATGTAGCGTTTGGGTTGCAGGATCAAACCATCCATTGGCGTTATCCGGTTCCAACGCCGAAGTATCAGCGGATTGTGTGGTATAGCGTCGTGACATCACCAGCCAGTCAGTAGGTGGGGATTGCAGTTGCTGGTCAATCATACCGGCGTAATACATCCCCTCCTGATCCAGTTTGCCGCCCTCGCGCCCTTCCGGCCATACCGGCAAGTGCCTTCTCATTGCCAGCGGGAAGATTGGGCTGTCCTTGAGACTGGAGAAGCGATCGTCATCAGAAGATTGAGCGCCACCAACGCGCACAAAGCGGAAGCTACCCCAAGGGTCGCGCTCTAACGGACCGGTTTCACTGCCATATTGGATCACTTCATCGCGGAATTTCAGCTTGTCTTTGGCAAAGCGGAAACGGGCAAAATCATGATAGATCAGGATCGCCACCGCTTGGCCAAGGTAGGCTGGGGTTTTCCCCGTCGGCAGCAGCATATCGTCGCCGTAGAATTCCGGGAAGGCCAGGCCATCACGGGCCAGATCTTCTGACGTCACCAAGCGATCCGGCTGCAGGTCATCACCGAGCAGGGAGAGATCGATACCGGTAAACAAGCGATCGGCTTTCGTCACCCTGAGAATAAAAGCATGTGCCTGCTTTTGCGGCCAGTGCGGCATATCGACCGCACGGATGTCACGGGCAAACACTTTCTGCCCCATCACTTTGGAGCGGCCATCAATGCGATAGCGGATGCGTCTGGCATGGGCATCCCAATTGGGTGATTGCAGGATCCTCTGTTCAAATAGCGCAGCATAGGCACGGCTGTAGAGGGGAGCGAGGTAAACAGATATCCCTGCAATCACGCTACCTTTGATGAAACGGCGTCGTGACAGGTCGAAATTGCTCATAAAGTGTCCTTGATATCTTTATATATCCACTATATCTCCCTGCAACTAATAACACCGAGACTGGGGAGGTAAGGGCTAATTCGTTTTTTTTCAGCAGGTTCGTTGCGCAACTGCATGGAATCTTGCTGGAGACGCTATAATCATATGCTTATAAAAGAAATTATGTAAGAATTAACATTCTGCTTTCAAAAAAATCACATATAAAAACACGTGAATTCTTTGCAGGGAGCATGACTTGCGCAATAGCGGTTAGATAAGATGGCAACAGATATTGTGATGCTCGTTACCGGACATCATGAACACGTTATCCAGGCTGATAAATTCAAGCCCACCGTATTTGAACATAACCTTCTGCCATCACCGCTGGCAGCGAACGAGTAAATTCATTGATGCAACACCTTGATATCAGCGTAGTCAGCCAGGCGATAAACTGGCTAGAACAGCAGCCAGTGTGGTTGTGTACCGTGCTGAACACTTACGGATCCTCCCCCCGTTCCCCTGGCGCGCTGATGGTGGCCACCCGCGATGGGCACTATTGTGGCTCGCTGTCCGGTGGTTGTGTGGAAGAGGATTTTCTACGCCGTTTAGCCGCCGGTGAATATCAAGCTGCCAGCCAAGTGATCCGTTACGGCGCGGGCGGATTGGCCCCTAACCTTGCTCTCCCTTGCGGTGGCGTTCTGGATGTCTTGATCGAGCACCTGTCCGCAGGTGATGCCAGCATCCGTTATATACGTACCATTGCCGATGCGTTGGCTGGTCACCATGCTTTGATCAAACGCCTGACCTTACCCAATGCCTGTAACAGTCTGGAAACCACCCAATTTGTCAGCACGAGCCAAGTGGTACGGGATCAGCAAACCATCACATTACATATTGCCGCAGCGCCACGGTTATTGATTGCCGGTCTTTCCAGCGTTGCGCTGTTTTGCGCCGATTTTGCCAGCGCATTAGGCTTCGAGGTTCTGGTGTGCGAAAACCGGCCAGAAGCGCTGGAAAACTTCGCCAGCCAGCTCAAGCCCCCCATCACTTTACTACGCCAGTTTCCGGCAAAGTTTATTGAACAAGGGGGATGCCACGCCAATACGGCGATCGTGGCGCTGACCCACGATCCGCGCATGGATGATTTAACGCTGATGGAGGCTATCCATACCCCGGCGTTTTATATTGGTGCGATGGGTTCTCAACGAAACAGCGAGCACCGCCGCCAACGGCTCAAACAGATTGCAGAATTTAGCCCCCAGGAACTCGCGCGTATCCATGCCCCTATCGGCTTACCGCTCGGCAGTAAAACGCCGGCAGAGATTGCGCTGGCGGTGATGGCTGATATTGTGCAACAGAAAAATCAGATTCGCTGATGGATTGGTGTTTGGGCGGGGCTCAGTGCCGGGTTTAGGCATACCCCGCTCGTTGCCGGGCGGCTGTCTATCTTTCGGCTGATTGAGGTGTTTCAGTCGGTTACGCAACGTCAGGTTTTCACGCTCAATATGTTGTCTATATGACTGACCAAGGTGACATTGCAACGATGCTGTTTGATTAATGGCTGCTGACTTGCAAATTCCGAAAGTAACCTCGTGTGCCGTCATCGACCCATAAGCCAACACGACCTGACTGCCCTGCGTATTTGAGGTCGGTCACATGGAGAACTTCTATACCATCAACGCTGGCGCGCAAATCAGAACCTTTGATCGCCAAGCGTAAGTGATACCAACGTCCTAGCGCTACCGGAGCCGCTTTTTCGTATTTACCGGGGGTTTCCTGACGGGAGACATTAAAGTGAAAGTTTGGGTGTGCTACATATTGCACCGCTCGTTTATCACGAGGTGCTGGGGGCGGTGGCTGATTTAATGTGCCATTAGCCATACGTAGATAAACGGCTTCATAAGTATCGGGATTTTCGTTCACGTGAAATGCTATTCCGACAAAGCCTCGTGCATCAGCTTGTCCTTTGCCATTGATCTCTGCGGCAATATCTAACTCAATGATGCCATCCCTAAACGGGATATCTGCAATAGCATAGGTTGGCCCATTGGCACCCACATCACCAGCGAGAATACGCTGCTGTACATCGGGGGCTAATTCCACGGCTATAGCATCCTTCCCCGCAAACTGTACGGGTTGAATGACAACACTATGCGGTTTATATGCGCCATTGCTAATGGTTGTTACAGCCTGCAGGCTCTCAGCTAATGCTGTGTGAACATTTAAAGAAAAAAGGCAGATGGCGGTAACCCATAATGGCAGCGCAAATATATAGCGAAACAGTGTTGGTTTCATTTGGTTAGCGACTCAGTCGAAATAGATAAATTCACGATGCTGCGGAATAGGCCTCTTAGCCACAGCAATCAGCGTTAAAGGGCGGTAATGCTGCGAAGTTTATCCAAATTCAAAGTCATTCAAGTCGCTGAGAGGCGATAAGCTCAGGAGCCTACAGGCAACTTGAATCAACTTGGATATAGAATTATTTCGCGGACAGTTGACGCACCGCGCTCATCCAATCTTCCACATGGTAAGAACGCTCGATTTTACCATTTTTCACAGTGTGGATATCGATAGACATGATCTTGAAGCTTTTGCCCCCATAAGGTACTCCCATAAATTCATTAGCGGGTGTGCCAGAGGCTTCACCACGAACAATAATACGGTTACCGTCGACCAGCAGTTCTTTGATTTCCCATTTCAAATTTGGGATCACTTTGCCAAAGCCTGCAATGCCCGCAGCCACTTTCTCACGTGGTTTGCACTCATCATTGCCACTACAAGACACCCATTCTGGCGCGGTAGCCTGCAAAATAAGCTTTTCAGCATTTTTACCGGGGGCGGCGTTCAGTGCATCGTAAAATGGCGCGACTATCGTTTGCGCCTCCGCAGGGGCAAGGTTTTTCGCTTGAAGCCCCAGAGACACAAATGTGCCGGTCAGTAACGTGGCTCCACAGACCAATCGTAGGTAAAACGCAGATTTTGTCATTATTCTCTCCATGAAAATTTAGATACGAAACCGATTTTATGGCATAAGATAAGATGAATATAATGAATATTATTAACACCTCATGAATAAAATTGATTTAAGAAAAGTGGATCTGAACCTGCTGTTATTGTTCGAGACGTTAATGCGCGAAGGTAGTGTTTCCAAGACGGCCGAACAATTAGGGCGTACACAGTCTGCGATTAGTCATGCGCTTGCACGTTTACGGGACCAATTGGGTGATCCGTTATTGGTTAAAGTGGGCGGGCGGATGCAACCGAGTCCCTACGCACTGGAGTTGGTAGAAGAGGTTCGCCCCATTTTACGCAGTATTGAGCGTATCTTGAGTCCACGTGAAGCTTTTGATGCAGCAACCTCGACTCGACGTTTTCGCTTGGTTGTTCCCGATTTGGCTATGAATTTGTTTTCTCACCTGATGCAACGTATTCAGCAAGAAGCACCCAATATATTGATTGAGTGGGATATTCCAAAAGTCAGTACGCCTGTAGATGTTGCTGAGGGGCTGGTTGATTTGGCGTTATTGCCAGAAGCGATCCCAAAGCCAGAGGGGGTCGCTTCAATGAGGGTAGGGGATTTTAAGTGGGCGTGTTTTATGCGAGTGGGGCATCCTGCGCTGCAACGTTGGGGTAAAAAGGCATGGGCTGGTTGGCCCCATATTGTGGTTGGCATCGGTGACCGGGTACATAATCCAGTGATATCTGCAGCAGAAAAAGTCAAATTGCAGCGAAGAACGGGTCTTGTGGTACCAACGTTTGGTGCTGTGGCCCCCTTATTGGCGCAAACCAATATGCTCACCACCTTACCTGTGATTGTTTTGGCCGATGCGATGGAGCGTTTTGAATTACAGGTAAAGCCCGTTCCATTTGCTATACCGGATATGCCACATGTATTAGCTTGGAGTACCCGTTTGAACAATGACCCAGCCAGCCAGTGGTTACGGGAGTGTTTTGCCGAAATTTATCAGGCCAAGCTGGCTGAGGCAGGAAAGCTGTTTTGAATTTATCGCCTTTGATTTAAGCACGAGAAGGTTAGCATTTGCCCATTCACCAAGTCTAAACCATCAGCGTGACGATGAAATTGGTGAGGCCATGGCTGAAATAATCACCATTACCTCAGCACGTAGCCAATGATTTCTTCGAGATCCGATGAGCTTTTTGGGCAGGGGTCATACGCTAAAGAAGGTTCGTATTGCTAATCCTGATGATTTTCTTAAAGAAAAATTATTTTTAAACTGATGTGAATTATTTCTTTCATAAGACTGTAATATAAGGTGGTTAGCATAGGCATGAAATGGGTATAGCCTGTGATAATGTATTTGTCTGGTTTTTTGGATAAAGCAACCTTGATTTAAATGACGTTTAAAATTTATTATTAATCCTAATTTACCAAAGGAGAGTGTAATGAGGAGCAATACAATAGTTAATTTTAGCACTGCGGCATTAAGTGCGATGTTATTAATTGGCTGCGATGGTGATACCAAGTATGAGACAAAAACGGAATATATCAAAGGTGATACCGAATATGTTACAAAAACGGAATATATCGACCCAGAGCTAAAACCCATTAAATCACCGGTAATCATTGCACACAGAGGTGCAAGCGGATATTTACCTGAGCATACATTAGGGGCTTATGAGTTGGCAGTTAAAATGGGTGCTGAATACATTGAGCCTGATCTCCAATTAACAAAAGATGGGGTGCTTGTCGCTGTTCATGATAATACTTTAGAGCGGACAACGGATGTTTTAGATCGCTTTGGTGCTAGAAATGGTTCTACTAATGTAGGGGAGTACACCTTAGCGGAGATCAAACAGCTTGAAATGAAGCTAAACGGTACAGCTAAATATACTTATCCTGGTTTTACGCCAGTATCCGATGAGCCCTTTAAGGTTCCTACTTTTGATGAAGTGATTCAGTTGGCTCAAAGGCTGTCAAAAGAGACAGGAAAAGAGATTGGTATCTACCCAGAAGCCAAACTGAAAGATGAAGTCCAAGAGGATAAAATATTAGAATCATTGGAGAAATATGGTTACACTGAAAAAAGTAAAGTTTTCATTCAATCTTTTAGTGCGGAAACATTAAAAAGCTTAAAAAATAAAATGCAAAATAGAGGGTATTTATTACCACTGGTACAACTGGGTAATGCGGTTGATAGTGGCTTTAATGATACTGATTACAGTGCCAATTTAGGTGTAGATTGCCAAGATTACTGCGTCCTTACACAAGACAATCCCCCACAGGTGATTCGTCTGGCGGATATAAAAGAATACGCGCCAAATATTGGTGTATCTCTCTCCACCTCTAAAGCATTGACAACAAGTTCAAGTTGGCCTCTATATACACCTGGACTTTATACATATGCTCATGATCTTGGTATGACGGTAACCGGCTGGACGTTTAATAAATCAAGGGCAGATGCTCTGTCTATTGCTGAATATTTGGGTTTCTTTGAATTGGGAATGGATGGATTTTTCTCAAATTACCCTGATATAGCCGTTGAAGCAAAGACGATATTTATCGAAACACAAAAACGCTTGCCTACTGAGAGCCAAAATAAATAATCAGTCACAGTAAGTTAATCGAGTAATAAAGTAATGGTAATAGGCTTTATATCCAAAATAATTTGATTTGCTTGTAGGCGGCAACTGAGTGAAAAATCGGTCAGGACCGATTTGAACGCCGCTCACGTTAGCCGGTAAGGGGCGAGGTCCACGGATGGACCTCGTCATGTAACTAACAGCGCTGTAGCTTGATTGGCGACGGCTATCAACGTTAATTGATCAACACCGTCAATACGGCAGAGCCCGTAAAGTCACCCGCAACAGGTACCGCGTTGGGTTGATAAATAGAGCGAATAAGAATATTTTTATTCCCAGAGGAGCTAGCTGTGGTGGCAGAATATTGGTTATAAATATTGTCACTGGGTATATCAAAGAGTAGCTGACAAGTCCCCCCTGGCCCGCATTGTGTATAATTTTCGCTCTTGCCGCTGACGGGATTACTCCCCTTTAGGGAAAAACTCGCCGACGCCGGTGACGTGCAATTTAACCCTAACGTGTAATCTTTGGATGGGTAAGCGGTAACACCTTGCTGCAACATAATGGGTCCATGATTAATATTAATGTCACTACCGCCACTACTCAACGAACATTCCGCTTGAACAGTGGCTCGTATATTAATGTACTCTGGGCCAGCAGATAACAGCAAATTAGCTATTTCGCTATTAAACGAGGAGGCAGGGGGGCGGGCGATGCCCGGATAATAAACAGTGTGTACACCGGCATAGATAGGCAGGCGAATATTATAGACTCCCGCGATGGGATTTCGTAATCTGTATGATATACCGCCGAAAAAGTTATTTGGTCTATCGACCTGAACTTGGCTCCCTGGGTTAGGGCAGGCAATGTCAGGTGATTGGCTATCAACCGTCAATAGCTGATCTGAAGCCCAAAGAGTATAGCCGGGAGGAACAGGAACATTAGTTACCTCTGCAATCGTGTTGTTGGGATGGGTAAACGTCATTCCTTGCGCAACGCTTACATTGGGTATCAGCAGCCAAAATCGACTATTTACATTTCGGTACGTAACAGAGGCTACATCGCACTTTGTCGCCAGAACATTAGCATTCGTCCGTGAGAAAAATAATCTTGGATATAAAAAAACGGGGACGGTAACGTTGGATATGCCAATATCAAAATTATTAGCTGGATTGACCCAGCCGGTATAAACAACGCTGACATAATCCGCTTTGGTTAACGGTGGAAAAAGTAATGTCAATAGCAGTAATGGCAATCTTATCTTCATGATTAATATTCCTGTTGTCATTCTATTCACCGATGGAAATATACTCCTTGTTCTTCAAGTCGCCGGTGCTGTAGCTGCTTTCGCCTGCTCCCTGAGTCTCACCTCACTCTAGGGCACTGTAAGCTATACAAATGAACTTGGGTATAAATTTGCAGTGCATGAAGTATAGTGCTACTGACCTTGTGAGGTAACCATAATGTAAATGTGTTCTATTGATGATTTAATGATGCATTTAATATAAAAAAAGTCACCAATGGGTTTTATATTCTATAAAAAATATTTATTTGAAGTATAACGCTGAAAAATAAAAAAATAGAGGTGAGATTTTGGGGGTGAAAAAGTCCTTTTTTATCGCAGGTACCCGGTTCTTTCTAAGCCTGGTTCCTAATGAGGTGCGGCAAGCGAGTGAGGCCCTAGCATAGATAACTATGTGACCAGGGCGGGCGACAAACCCGCCTGGGGCGGATTTTAACGCCGTTCACGTTAGCCGGTAAGGGGCGAGGTCCACGGATGGACCTCGTCATATAGCTAACAGCGCTGTAGCTTGATTGGCGATGGCTATCAACGTTAATTGATCAACACCGTCAATACGGCAGAGCCCGTAAAGTCACCCGCGACAGGTACTGCGTTGGGTTGATAAATAGAGCGAATAAGAATATTTTTATTCCCAGAGGAGCTAGCTGTGGTGGCAGAATATTGGTTAAAAATATTGTCACTGGGTATATCAAAGAGTAACTGACAAGTCCCCCCTGGCCCGCATTGTGTATAATTTTCGCTCTTGCCACTGACGGGGTTAGTCCCCTTTAGGGAAAAACTCGCCGACGCTGGTGACGTGCAATTTAACCCTAACGTGTAATCGTTGGATGGGTAAGCGGTAACACCTTGCTGCAACATAATGGGGCCATGATTAATATTAATGTCACTACCGCCACTACTCAACGAACATTCTGCTTGAACAGTGGCTCGTATATTAATGTACTCAGGGCCAGCAGATAACAGTAAATTAGACACTTCTCTATCAAAAACGGCGGCAGAGGGCCTGCTGGTGGTTGAAGTATAAATAAACTGCATACCGGCATAGATTGGCAGCCGAATATTATAGGCTCCCCCGATGGGATTTTGTAATCTGTATAAAATACCGCCGAAAAAGTTACTTATCCTGTCGATGTTAGCTATGCTGCCCGGGCTGGGGCAAGGAATATTAGCATTTGGCTGAGGCATGTTTGTTAACAGTTCCCCTGAAGCCCAAAGTGTATAGCCGGGTGGAACGGGAACATTAGTTATCTGCGTCAGCCCCGCGTTGGAGTTATGGATAAAATTCATTCCTTGCGCAACCGTTTCATTGGGCACCAGCAGCCAAAACCGACGATGTACATACGAGGCAGGAAAAGAGACTACATCGCATTTTGCCGCCTGGGCGCTACCATTAGTCCGTGTGAGAAATATATTTTGATATAAAAAAACGGGGACGGTAAAGTTGGATATGGCAATATTAAGATTATTAGCAGGGTTGACCCAACCGGTATAAAAAACGCTGACATAATCCGCTTTGGTTAACGGTGGAAAAAGTAATATCAATAGCAGTAATGGCAATCTTATCTTCATGATTAATATCCCTGTTGTCATTCTATTCACCGATGGGAATATCCCCCTTGTTCTTCAAGTTGCTGGTGCTGGTAGCTGCTTTCGCCTGCTCCCAGAGTCTCACTCCACTCTAGGGTACTGTAAGCAATGCAAATGAACTTGGGTATAAATTTGCAGTGCGCGGAGTATACTGCGACTGACCTCGCGAGGTAACCGTGATGGCAATGTGATCTATTGATGATTTAATGATGCATTTAATATAAAAAGCATCGCCAATGGGTTTTATATTCTATAAAAAATAGTTATTCGAAATATAACGCTGAAAATAGAGGTGAGGTTTTGGGGGTTAAAAAGTCCTTTTTTATCGTAGGTGCCCGGTTCTTTCTAAGCCTTGCCCTAATGAGGCGCGCCAGCAGCGTTCATATCTATTATTTGGGGTATATAGCGGGGGATTGCGGTACACGTTAAACGTGAATCGTGAATCAATCCCCCCATAAGTAGGTTACTGGTGAGATACTACCACCAGGCGGATGGCATCCAACCGCCACCCTGCCTCGTTCAGGTTAGCCAGCACTTGCTTGCGGTTTAATTCCAGCGCTTCCACTTCGTCATCACGGATATTGGGGTTGACCGCCTTCAGGGCTTCCAAACGGGCCAGTTCGCTACTCAAATTATCATCGGCTTGCTGTTTGGCTTGTTCGATCAACTCCCGAGCTTGTTGTTCCAGCAGGTTTTCAGCCTGCAATATCATGCTATGCACTTCCTGCTGCACGGCATTGACCAACTTGCTGGACGTATTGCGGTTAACGGCATTTAACTGGCGGTTGAAGCTTTCAAACTCCACTTGTGCTGCCAGGTTATTACCTTTGCGGTCCATCAGCAGGCGGATTGGCGTCGGCGGCAGAAAGCGGGTCAGTTGCAGTTGTTTCGGCGCTTGTGCTTCAACCACATAAACCAGTTCCACCAACAGTGTTCCTACTGGCAGTGCCTTGTTTTTTAACAGGGAGACTGCGGTACTGCCCATATCGCCGGAGAGGATTAGGTCCAGACCATTGCGAATAATGGGGTGCTCCCAGGTAATAAATTGGGCATCCTCACGGGATAACGCCTGTTCCCGGTCGAAGGTGACGGTACAGCCATCTTGCGGCAGGCCCGGGAAGTCTGGCACCAGCATATGGTCGGAAGGGGTTAGGACAATCAGGTTATCACTGCGATCTTCTTGATTGATGCCGACAATATCAAACAGATTCAGCGCAAAATTTATCAGATTGACGTCATTATCCTGCTCCGCAATGGTGTTAGCCAGTGCCTGGGCTTGCTCTCCACCGTTGGAGTGCATTTCCAGCAGACGATCACGCCCTTGCTCTAACTGCGCTTTGAGTTGGTTGTGTTGCTGACGACAACGATGAATAAAATCATCCAGGTCAGCCTGCTCGTGCGGTGCCGCCAGGTAACCCATTAACTGCTGGTAGCAACTGTCATAAATCGGCCTGCCAGTGGGGCAGGTATGTTCGAAAGCATCAAGCCCTTCATGGAACCAGCGCCCCAACACCGCTTGGGCGGTATTTTCCAGATAAGGCACCATGATTTGGATATCATGCATCTGGCCGATGCGGTCCAAACGACCAATACGCTGTTCCAGCAGGTCTGGGTTAAAGGGCAGATCAAACATCACCAAGTGACTGGCAAACTGGAAGTTACGCCCTTCGGAACCGATTTCAGAGCACAGTAACACTTGTGCCCCTTCTTCTTGTGACGCGAAGTAAGCCGCAGCGCGGTCACGCTCAATGATTGATAACCCTTCATGGAAAACCGCTGCGCGGATTGCTTCCCGTTCACGTAACACTTGCTCCAGTTGCAGTGCTGTGGCGGCTTTGGCACAAATCACCAGCACTTTTTCATGGCGGTTAGCCACCAAATAATCCAACAACCATTCAACCCGAGGGTCAAAATTCCACCAGGTGGCGTTTTCCCCTTCGAACGCCTGATAAATTTGTTCAGGGTAGAGTAGGTCACGGGCGCGAGCTTCAAGGGTTTTATTCGCGCTCATGATGCCAGAGACTTTAATGGCGGTTTGATACTGCGCGGGGAGCGGTAGCTTGATTTGGTGCAGATGACGGTGAGGGAACCCCTTCACGCCATTGCGGCTATTACGGAACAGGATACGGCTGGTGCCGTGGCGGTCCATCAGCATGGTGACCAGCTCTTGCCGTGCTTGCTGGCGATTATCGCTGTTACTGTTGGCCGCTTTAAGTAATGGCTCAATGTCTTGTTCGTCGATCAGTTCACCCAGCAGGTTGAGTTGATCATCCGTCAACCGTTCGCCGCTTAATAACAGGGCGACTGCATCCGCCACCGGATGGTATTTTTGTTGTTCAGCGACAAATTCTGCATAGTGATGAAACCGGTTGGGATCCAGCAGGCGCAGGCGGGCAAAGTGACTTTGCTGACCCAGTTGTTCCGGGGTGGCGGTTAATAGCAGTACGCCAGGGATCTCCTCTGCCAGTTGCTCAATAACTTGGTATTCGCGGCTGGGGGCCTCTTCACTCCAGGCCAGATGATGAGCCTCATCCACCACCAGCAGATCCCATTGGGCATCAGCTAACTGAGCAAGGCGTTGGCGGTTACTGCGCACAAAATCCAGCGAACAGATGACCAGTTGCTCGGTTTCGAAGGGATTGCTGCTATCCAGCAAGGCTTCGCTATAGCGGCTATCGTCGAACAGCGAGAAATAGAGATTGAAACGGCGCATCATTTCCACCAGCCACTGATGCTGCAAGGTTTCCGGTACTACGATCAATACGCGTTCGGCGCGGCCAGCCAGCAATTGCTGATGAATAATCATCCCGGCTTCAATGGTTTTACCCAACCCCACTTCATCTGCCAATAACACTCGCGGAGCGTGGCGTTGGCCGACTTCATAGGCAATATGCAATTGGTGCGGAATTAAGCTGGTACGCATGCCGCGCAAACCGGCAAACGACAGGCGATATTGTTCACTTTGGTATTTGCGGGCGCGGAAACGCAGGGCAAAGCGATCCATACGATCAATCTGCCCGGCAAACAGGCGGTCTTGTGGTTTGCTGAAGGTCAATTTACTGTCCAGCAGCACTTCACGCATGGCGACGCCGCTTTCCTGCGTATCCAGACGTGTGCCGATATAGGTCAGCAGGCCGTTCTCCTCTTTGACTTCCTCCACTTGCAACTGCCAACCTTCGTGGTTGCTGATGGTATCCCCCGGATTAAACATGACACGGGTGATGGGAGAGTGGTTTCTGGCATAGAGGCGGTTTTCACCGATAGCAGGGAACAATAGGGTAACCATACGGGTATCCAGTGCTACCACGGTACCCAATCCCAATTCGCTTTCTGTATCGCTGATCCAGCGCTGACCAAGTGTAAAAGGCATAATTTGTTGGCTCGATTTTTATTAAGTTAGTCCCGTCACCGGATAATAGTGACTTATACCCATCGTCATTCAAGTTGCAGCGACTTGCTTGATTTATAAGCTACGCTTCATTTGCCGTCTGGCAGCAACATGAATGAATTGGGGTATCGGCGCTTGCAAGGCGCACAAAATTCAGAAGGGCGCTATGGTAATGGAAGGTAGCGCATACGTCACCTGCCAAACCGAATGATTTTGCTGCTTCATCGCAATGTATCCCCCTGTTTATTCTAGTTGCAGCTTTCATCTCTGCCACTTGAAGAGGAGTGGCGATCTATCTCTCCTCAGAACAACCCCATCTGCCCGGTGATCAGGGTGGCGAAGTCATCATGTAGAAAGGGCAGGATAGCGTCAGCGACCGGTTGAAGTTGACGTTCAAGATAGTGATTGTAATCAATGGGGGAGTGCCGGGTTTCCAGCGGCTCAGGCCCGGCCAGGGTCATTACATAGCTGATCCAACCGCCGTTTTGATATTGTAAAGGCCGCCCTTGTTGGCGATTGTACTCATCAGCAATACGTGCTGCGCGCGCATGAGGGGGGACGTTGCGTTGATAATCGTCCAGCTTACGCCGCAGACGTTTGCGATACACCAGTTGGTCGTCAAATTCTCCGTTGAGGGTTTTAGCCACATACTCGCGAACAAACCCCTGATAAGGCTGCTGTTTGAAGATGCGCTGATAAAGTTGCTGCTGAAATTGCTGAGCCAGTGGCGTCCAGTCAGTACGCACGGTTTCCAGCCCCTTGTATACCATGTTTTCACTGCCATCGGGCTGGATACTCAACCCAGCGTAACGTTTTTTACTGCCTTGCTCGGCACCGCGGATAGTCGGCATCAAAAAGCGTGAGTAATGGGTTTCGAACTCCAATTCCAGCGCACTATCCAAGCCATATTGTTGTTGCAGATGTTGCTGCCACCATTGGTTGACGTGGGCAGTCAATTGCTGGCCAATCTCGACTGCCTGCTGTTCGCTATGGGCTTTTTTGAGCCAGACAAACGTCGAGTCGGTATCGCCATAAATCACCTGATAACCCTGTTCTTCAATCAATTGCCGGGTTTGGCGCATGATTTCATGACCCCGCAAGGTTATGGAAGAGGCCAGCCTTGGATCAAAAAAGCGACAGCCACTGGCCCCTAACACGCCATAAAACGCGTTCATGATGATCTTCAGGGCTTGTGACAGCGGTTTGTTATGCTGCTGTTTAGCCACTTCACGCCCGTGCCAGATCTGGCGAACGATCTCCGGCAGGCAGTGTTTGCTGCGTGAGAAACGAGCTTGACGAAACCCCGGTACTGAAAATTGATCGTCAGGCTGCTGCATCCCTTCCACCAGGCCGACTGGATCGATCAGGAAGGTGCGGATAATAGAGGGGTAGAGGCTTTTGTAATCCAGTACCAGTACCGAGTCGTACAGGCCAGGCTGTGAGTCCATCACAAAACCGCCTGGGCTATGTTCCTCCGGTAATTCCCCTTGATTCGGGGCGACATAGCCTTGCCGATGCATGCGCGGAATATAAAGATGGCTGAATGCGGCGACTGAGCCCCCGCTGCGGTCGGCGGCCAACCCGGTTACTGTTGCTCGCTCTAACAAGAAGGGCAGCAATTCGGTTTTGGCAAAAATACGGGTTACCAGCTCACAATCTTTCAGGTTATAACGCGCCAGAGCCGGTTTATCTTCAGCAAAGCGGCGGTCAATTTCTGCCATACGCTGATAAGGGTTGTCGATGGATTTCCCTTCCCCAAGTAGCGTCTGAGCAACATATTCCAGGCTGAAAGAGGGGAAATTCCAGGTTGCCGACTTTAGTGCTTCGATGCCGTCAATAATCAAGCGCCCAGCCGCCGAAGCAAAGAAGTGATTCTGTTTGAAACCATGTTCACGCCATTCCAGCAGGTTCCCATCACGGCCAAAATGAAGTGGGATCTGATAACGTTCAGCATGCTTCTGTAGCACTCGCAGGTCGAATTGCACCAGATTCCAACCAATGATGGCATCAGGGTCATGCTGTTCCAGCCACTGGTTCAAGCGCTCCAACAACTGTGGGCGGCTATTGCAGTACTCCAGGTCGAAATCCAGCGGTTCGTTACTGCCATTAGCCGGGCCAAGCATGTACACCTGGCGTTGACCACAGCCCTCCAGGGCTATCGAGTAAAGCTCACCGTGGGCGGTGGTCTCAATGTCCAGTGAAACCAGTTTTAACGGCGGGCGATAGTGGGCCAAGGGTTTCATCTGGCCATTAAGCCACAGATTATTTGCGCTAGGTTGACCATTGAACCACACCGGAGCAGTGATAAAACGCTCCATCAGGTAGCGGTCTGGTGGGCGGATGTCGGCCTCAAAAACCTGAACTCCCGCTTCTTTTAGCCGTTTTTCCAACTTAAGTAACTGACGATACTGGCGACAATAGAGGCCAATCACCGGGCGGTGGTGAAAATCCAGTAGCTGCAGGGGTTTTAGCTCGATATGACGCTCTTCTCGCAACAACAATTCTGCTTGCTGACGCTGTTCGGCAGGAAAAAACGCCACTGAGGTTTGGGGGGGCAGCCGTAGCCGTTGTGGCCCTTGGTCAGTGGCCAACCAGAATTCAACTTCGGTACCGGCTGGGGTATCACGCCAATGGCGAGTGAGTACAAAACCTTGTTGGGGAGCGGTCATATTATGTTTATCGTTTTTCAAGCCGTAGCATGCGGATACCAGAGTATCGCTACGGCTTGAAATCCGCTAACAGAAACTACTGGAAGAACGCCTCCAACTGTTCAAATACCCGAATATCTTCGTTATGGCGTTTCACTTGTAGTACATCTTCCAGTTTTTCTACCTGGCTAATCATCTGCACCAGACGCTGATCATCCGCCACCAGTAGCCAAATGCGACTCTGTTGGCCATCTTTGAGTGGCATACACAAAATACCTTCGACGTTAAATGCGCGGCGGGCAAACAGTCCGCAGACGTGCGTCATCACGCCGGGATGGTTACGCACCGCCAGTTCCAGGATCACTTGTGGATTTTTTTGTAGTGATTGCATGGTTTATTCTCCAATCATTTCAATGTTGGCAGCACCTGGTGGCACCATTGGGTAGACTTTTTCATTAATATCAATCAGGGCGTGGATCAGGCAAGGGCCTGGGCGCTGGATCGCCGCCATCAAGGCTGCTTGTGGATCCTCTGCGGCATTTAAATCACAGGTATCCAGGCCAAAACCGGCGGCAATTTTCAAGAAGTCGGTCTGCTTGGGATAAGCGGCGGCAAAGATATGCTGCTGATAAAACAGCGTCTGCTGCTGATGTACCAGCCCTAACGCCTGATTGTTCATCAGAATGATTTTTACATCCAGGTTGTGTTCAACTGCTGTTGCCATCTCTTGGATATTCATCATCAGGCTACCGTCCCCGGAAAAACACAACACTTTACGTTGTGGTTCTGCCAGTGCGGCACCGATGGCGGCGGGCAGGCCAAAGCCCATCGTGCCCAAACCCCCGGAGGTTTGCCATTGGCGCGGGCGGCTTAATGGGTAAGCCTGGGCCACCCACATTTGATGCTGACCCACATCGGTGGTGATAATGGCATTTTCATCTACGCAGCGAGCAGCGGCTTTGACTAACCCATAATGACTCAACGGGTTCTCGACATTCGGCATATTGAGCGGGAACTCTCGCTTCAGATCGTTCACTATTCTCAGCCACTGACTACGGGGTTGTGCTTCGATCAACGGTAACAGTTGTTGCAGTACCTGGTTAACATCACCATGAATGGCGATATTGGCCTGTTTGATTTTACCCAGTTCGGCACGATCAATATCCACATGAATAATATTGGCATTCGGGCAAAATTGCTCGGTTTTACCGATCGCCCGGTCATCGAAACGGGCACCCATGACGATTAACAGGTCGGCTTCCTGCAGGATAAAGTTGGTACTGCGTGCTGCGTGCATCCCTAACATGCCTAAAGATAATGGATGCTCTACAGGCATCGCCCCCAGTGCCATTAACGTCATGGTGGTCGGCAGGTTGGCTCGTTCGGCCATCTCCAGTGCTGGCTGGTGAGCCTGTGAACTGATAATGCCACCCCCCAGATAGAGAATCGGGCGCTTAGCCTGGTTGATCATCGCGGCGGCCTGTTCAACCTGATGACGGTCAAAGGCCGGTGGCGTGTCCGGTACCGCAATCGGGGGTAATTGATCCCAGGTAATTTCGGCGGTTTGAATGTCTTTCGGGATGTCGATCCATACTGGGCCCGGGCGACCAGACTCAGCGATGCGGAATGCATCACAGATTACCTGTGGCAATTCGCGGATATCACGGACCAAATAGTTATATTTGGTGATAGGGATAGAAATACCGTAGGTATCGACTTCCTGAAAGGCATCGGTGCCGATCATTGAGGAAGAAACCTGGCCGGTGATACACACCAGCGGAATGGAGTCGAGTTTGGCATCCGCAATGGCTGTCACCAGATTGGTGGCACCAGGGCCACTAGAGGCGATACAGACCGCGGCTTTGCCATTAGCACGCGCCATGCCTTGCGCCATAAAGCCAGCGCCTTGCTCATGGCGGGCCAGAATATGCCGGATGCGCGTGCTTTGGCTGAGCGCATCATACAGCGGCAGTGCGGCACCGCCGGGAATACCGGCAATGGTGGTAATACCTTGACGTTCCAACAGATGAACGACCAACTCTGCGCCAGTTAAGCGCTGGCCTTGGTGAGGCGTGCCCGAAATTGCCATGTACCTATCCTTTTCTCAGGGCCGGTTCACATTCTGGGCAGGGGACTAAAACAAGAAACCCCGCCCGGTTTGCGCCGGCGGGGTTTGGGAATCGTTGTGTTGATTCGGACCCTACGGCGCACTGCCGACGACCACCACCACACACACGACGACCACCGCGGCTGGTAGCGCGGTTCTTAGTAGGGTCGAAGTCAGCGAGGATGTGATCACAGGGAACCTTATCATCATTAGTAAAAAACAGGATTTCATAAAACCATAAGTGAATTGTTCGCACAACAGATTTATCAACGCAGGAGAAAAAACGCGACTTGGATCACGACTTGGTGGTGATGCCTAATATCCTGGCCTCTGGGGCATGCCCTTCCACCAGCGCCTGAGTTGAGCCGTCATAATAAATATGCCCATCCACCACCAGCAAGGTACGTGGGGCGATGCGCATGGCATCTTCAATATTGTGCGACACCATCAATAGCGTGAGCTGGCGTTGCTGACAGACGTCTTGTAGTAATTGCAGCATTTCACTACGTAGCGCCGGGTCAAGGGCAGAAAACGGCTCATCAAGCAACAGAATCGGTTGTTGGCGCACCAGGCAGCGAGCCAGCGCAGTACGCTGCCGTTGTCCGCCGGAAAGTTGCGATGGCAGGCGTTGCAGTAGCTCCTCTATCCCCACCTGTTGAGCGATCTGCGCCAACTGCTGTTTTTGCGCCTTATTTAACCGTAACCCCGGATCCAGCCCCAAACCGATATTTTGCATCACCGTCAGGTGAGCAAACAGATTGTTTTCTTGAAACAGCATTGATACCGGGCGTTTAGCCGGGGCGCTAGTGGTATGGTCGTGACCATTGAGCAGCAGCTTGCCACTGGCCGCAGGAAGAAAACCGGCAATCAGATTAAGCAGGGTACTTTTGCCCGCCCCACTGGGGCCCAGCACGGCGACCCGCTCTCCAGGTTGTATGCGCAGGTCAAAACGCATCGGCAGGTGTTGATACAGATAAGTCAGTTTTTCAAGTGTCAGCATGGCGGCCTGGTAAGCGTTCAATCAAGGTAAATAGCAGGAAGCACAACAACAGTAACAACAGCGCAGTGACCGCACCATCATTATTCCGATAGGCACCAATCTGCTGATAAAGGTAAAACGGCAAAGTACGGAATTGTTCGTTACCGAATAAGGCGACCACCCCGAAATCACCAATTGACAATACACAGGAAAAAGCCAGCGCTTGCGTTAGGGGGCGCTTCAGGGCTTTCAGCTCAATCCAGCGTAGCCGTTGCCAGCCATGGATATCGAGTGACAAACAGAGCGGATTGTAACGTTCTGCCAGGTCACGCATCGGGTTTTCCAGCACTTTCAGCGCATAAGGCACCGCCATTAACGCATTGGTCAGTATCACCAACCCATAAGGGGAGTGGGGTAAGCCGATAGTATCGCTTAATAATAGGAAGAAGCCGGTAGCCAAGACGATCCCGGGCATTGCCAGGATCACCATACCACTGAGTTCCAGTGTCTGGCTCCAGGCCGCTTGGTGCCGTAATTTGAGTTCACGGCTGCTCCATAGCAACATCATGGTGAGCACCAGGCATAACAAGCCAGCGCCGATGGCAATACGCAATGAAGTGAACAGTGCCTGCCATAAGATGGGTTGTTGCAACACTTCAAGCAGCGCCTGGTTGGCACCATCGATAATAATCGCCAGCAGTGGAGGTAACAGCAGCAACAGGGCCGCGCTAATTAACAGGGTATCGCTGATGCGTTGCCAAAGACTATCTTCTGGGTTGAACCAGCTTTGTGCTCGGGTATGGCCAACAGGTAATGCCTGGCTGAAGTGCTGGCAGAGTATGACCAATCCCAGGCAGAACCCCAGTTGGATTAATGCCAGTAGGGCCGCTCGGTTAAGATCATAGTCGTAACTTAATGCCTGATAAATCGCCAACTCGATGGTGGTGGCTTGTGGCCCACCACCTAATGACAGCACGGTGGCAAAACTGGCAAAACAGAGCATAAACACTAAAGCAGCACTGGGGAAAAGTTGGCGGCGCAGTGCTGGCCACTCGACAAAACGGAACTGCTGCCAGCCGTTCATGCCCAGTTGAGCGGCTAGCTGACGTTGTTCACTCGGAATGTTCTCCAACGCCTGGAGTAATAAACGGGTCGCCAGTGGCAGGTTAAAGAACACATGGGCCAGCAAAATACCTTGCAGTCCATAAGGTGAAAAATGGTAATCCACCCCTAGCCAGGCGCATAGGGCCGCCACCCAACCTTGCCGACCATACACGCTCAGTATGCCGAACACCGCCACCAACACCGGTAACACCAGGGTCATGGCGCATAGACGTAGCAGCAAATTACGGCCTGGGAAGCGCCGACGATACAGTGCCCGGGCAAGCCAGATGGCGGGGAAAACAGAAAACAGGGCCGATAGCAGCGCCTGCCAAAAGGTGAAACGCACCACATGCCACAAATAACGGTCTTGCCACAGGTTAGGCCCGCTGCTTCCAGGGGCGTGCCGCCATAGAGAACCCATGGCGGCTAACGCAATAAGCAGGATCAGGCCTGCGGCGAGCAGCCCAGGCCATAACCAGGCGGCGATCAGTGGCTGACGGCGGTTTGCCATGCCTGAACCCAGTTACCACGTTGCTGTGCTACTTCTTCTGAACTGAATTGCAAAGCGGTTTTCGGCACCATTATCTGTTCGAAATCCGCCGGGAGTGGCGTATTGGTGACTGGATACATCCAGTTACCCGTTGCGATGGTGTTTTGGAATGCCGGTGAAACCATAAATTGCATAAAACGTTCTGCCAATTCAGGCTGCTTACTGGCTTTCAGCCGGCCCGCTACCTCCACTTGCAGATAGTGACCTTCACTAAAGTTTGCTGCGGCATAGTGGTCTTTTTTCTCTTCGATCAGGTGATAGGCTGGGGAGGTGGTATAACTGAGCACCATATCACTTTCCCCTTTCAGGAACAGGCCATAGGCTTCGCTCCAGCCTTTGGTGACGGTGACGGTTTTCTTTGCCAGTTGTTGCCAGGCTTGTGGTGCATCGTCTCCATAGACTTTCTGCATCCATAGCAGCAGTCCAAGCCCCGGGGTACTGGTGCGAGGATCCTGATAGATGATCTTCCAGGGCTGATCGCTACTCACCAGTTCTTTTAAGCTTTTCGGTGGGTTTTTCAGTTTGTTTTTGTCATAGACGAAAGCAAAATAGCCATAGTCATAAGGCACGAAAGTCTGGTCGTGCCAACCGTCTGGGATATTGAACTTGCTGATGTCCACCTGGCTGGCGGTGAACAGACCGGTTTGCTGGGCGGCTTGTAGAAGATTGTTATCTAACCCCAGAACCACATCGGCGGCGCTGTTGCTACCTTCCATTTTCAGGCGATTAAGTAATGAAACGCCATCTTCCAGCGCGACGAATTTCAACTCACAATCACAATCTGCTTCAAACGCTTTTTTTACTGCTGGGCCAGGGCCCCAGTCGGCAGCGAAAGAATCATAGGTGTAGACCGTCAGTGTTGGCTTCGCCAAGGCTGGCATGGTTAATAACAGTAATAAACAAGGTAGGTATTTCTTGACCACTTTGCACTCCTGAAAAATAAGGGGCAAAGGTATCTGAGGGCGGGTTCACTAGCTTATTTCAAATTACCCAATAGCTTAGTCAGCATCTTGGCTAATTCAGGTGCTTACCTGTTGGTAGCCACTGGAAATTGATAGCAGATCAACAACGCAGTACTCAAATCCCTCCGCCGGTATTGACCGGATCAGGTTCGACGGGTGTACTCTCAGCGGAAAAACTGGCTGTGCAGGTGTTGCATCGTATTGAGCAACAGCCCGTTGCGTTTCAGGCAACGATGGGGATTTTCCGCACCCCGTTGAGACGGCGCTATTGTAAAGGCTAATGGATGCGGGTGAAAGCCGATTATCCCATGTGCCGTAAAAGAACAGTTCCTTAGGGGGGCGGTCAAACTTCGGGTGGTGCAAACCAGGCAGATTTAAAGTCAAACCAGCCCAGCGTATTCATTCGCACTCCGCGCATGCTGCATTGACCATGCAGTTGTAACCAGTGATGAAACAAAGGGTGCAACTGATGGCTGCTCACTAGCCGCTGGCTGAATTCTGCAATTGATAGGCGGTTATCTCGCCATAATAGGGCATTTTGTGCCATATCTTCATTCAGGCAATGCTGAATCAACGGTAATTCATACAGCGTAGCAAACAGGGAAAACTCCAGTGGTAGCGTAAAGTTGGCACTGCCCAGCCACAGATCACTTTCTGCCTCGCCTTGATGCCAGGCGTCGTAGCTGATGGTTTGTACCTTGAGGGTGATGTGGTGTTCTGCCAGCAGCGACCTAATGGCTTGCTGGATGGCATGAAACTCGGAGTGTTCACCGTAGAAGGTCAGTGTCAGTGTGGTCAGGTTTGCTGGTTTTTGAGGGGGCTCGAAGGTGCGGTTATGCAACCAGCGTGGCAACATACCATAGGCCGGTGCCCAGTACCGTTGATAGATTGAACTTGCATGGTTAAGCAGTGCAATAGGGTTGAACAACGCACAGAGCCAATGGCGGATTTCGGCATCTGAAGCCAGAGGGGAGCGCTGATCAAACAGTAGAAAGTAGCAGCCTTCTTCTAGCCGGTTTTCCAGTTCATTTTTACCGCTATCATCCCCCTGTAGCTGTACACCGGGATGGATCAGTTCTTCTGCCACTTCCGGTAATAGCCAGATATTAACTTCATCGATGAGGGCGCGATAACCGAAATAGTCATCAAAAGCATGAATTTTCATCTGGCCGTGATGATTGCGCACCACCCGGTAAGGCCCGGTACCCACCGGGTGGCGGGAAAAGTCTGGCAGGCTTTGCCATTCCCGGGGCAGGATCATGGCGTGTACACTTCCCAGCAGCCAGGGCAACCAATAGTCAGGGGTATGGAGATGGACATCAATAACATAAGGGGTAGGGGAAACCACCCGGTCAATATGTGAAAACAGGGGCAGAGAAATAAGACGGCTTAGTGAATAGGTGACATCCTCCATTTCCAGCTCGCGGCCATGATGAAAATGAATCGCCGGGCGCAGATAAAAACGCCAATGTAACGGGTTGATGGTTTGCCAATGATGTGAGAGGTCCGGTTCGAGTTCCCCATTTTCCTCATTTATGCGAGTTAACCCATTGAAAATCTGCCGGGCCAGATGGGTTTCCGAGCGGCGTAGCGCTGAACCGGGCAGCAGATTGTCAAGTTGGCGATAGTAGAGGACCCGCAAGATATGCTTACCTTGGCGGAAGCTGCGTCCTAACTGAGAGAGCAGCATCTGGCGCACCACATTTTTATCGCCCACCAGTTGAACCAGTTGATCGATGCGATCCTGTTCCAATAACTCTTCAGCTCGTTGTTGCTGTAAGGCCAGACCGGTGTAATGAAAATTTAAGCGTGAGCGTTTACCGCGCCCGGATTCGGCTTGCCAGCTCAGCCAGCCTTGTTGTTGCATGGTACTGAGTAGTGAACGGACATGGCGGCGTGAACAGCAGAGTACTTGTGCCAGTTCTTGCAGTGTGGTTTCAATAGATTGCCCGTGGCAGTGTTGCCATAGGCGAATAAACTGTTGTTGCAAGCGCGAAGTGGACATAAAAGAGGAACTCTCTGGGTGCAATTCGTCAATTTATCTTTCCCTATATTACGCTGATAATGTGGTTAGTTGAAACAGCGGAGGGAGATTGATGAACCTTTTTTTAGCCAAACAATTTTATCAGGGCTATTTCGCTAATATCGAACAACAGAAAGCCAATTGGCTGAAGGCGGTGCCGATGGAGGCGCGCTTGAATATCCTCGCCCACTTGTTGCAGTGGGATATCCCATCACTGAATGATAAAGAGAGTCGCGGACGGTAACAGTTTCTGAGTAATGGTGTTTTTCACCAGCCAGTGGGGAGACTCACTGGTTTTTTTATTGTCCCCCAGCCGCCGCCATTCAAGCCGTATTCTCTTTTTCTTCCGTTTTAGAATGTAATCCTCTGATTTTTGCAACGCCAAAGATGACACGCGGCATAAATATTGTTGAGCTGGCTAGGGTATGGGAGAAAATAGGGGGGATGAAAAGTACAGGAAGTGTGACGGGGGATGTGTCACGCCACTGTTACTTCATGTATTTTATTGAGAAAGAGTCGCTTAACGCCCTAGAATAAGAGTGATTTAGCGCCCGAGTTATACGCAATTTACCATCTTGTTGACAAGATGTTAATCAACCTATATTCCAGCTCATTTAAGTTGCCGGTAGTTAATACTCCAGCAGTTTGAAGCACGGCGGGGATAAAAAATGGATATGTTATGGATAAACTGACTCCCCTAAAGATTGTACCTTCCCTCTTCGCCGTTATTGTCGCTCTACTTATCTGGTTTGTGATCCCGGTACCTGAAGGGGTTACTCCTAATGCTTGGCATCTGTTGGCGTTATTTATTGGTACCATCATTGCCATCATTGGTAAGGCGATGCCCATTGGTGCGGTTTCCATCATTGCTATTGCGTTGGTGGCGCTGACTGGGGTGACTAACCCCGATAAACCCGGGGCGGCATTGGATGATGCGCTGAGTGGTTTTTCCAATCAACTTATCTGGTTAATTGGCTTCTCGATGTTGATCTCTCTGAGCCTCAGTAAGACTGGCTTAGGGGCACGTATCGGCTATTACTTTATTTCTCTGTTTGGCAAAAAAACGCTGGGGATAGCTTATGCCATCACCTTGGCAGAAACCGTTATTGCACCAGTAACACCAAGTAATACGGCGCGTGGTGGTGGGATTATCCACCCTATCATGAGGTCCATTGCCGATAGTTTTGGCTCTAAGCCAGAATTACAGACGTCTGGCAAGATTGGTCGTTATCTGGCGTTGGTGAACTACAATGCTAACCCGATCACCTCAGCGATGTTTATTACCGCCACAGCACCTAACCCATTGATTGTTAATTTAATCGCCAAAGGAGCAGGTTCGCAATTCGAGCTTACTTGGACCATGTGGGCGGTAGCCGCCTTGTTACCCGCTATCTGTTCGCTGGTGGTGATGCCGTTAGTGATTTATATGCTGTATCCGCCGGAAATTACAAAAACCCCTGATGCACCTGGTTTTGCGCAGGATAAACTGCGGGAACTAGGGGCGATAACGTTATCAGAAAAGATCACCTTGGGTGTATTTCTCTTATTGTTGCTGCTATGGGCCGGTGTCCCCGCCATGATTTTTGGCGCAACTTGGGCAGTTAACCCCACAACGACAGCAGCCGTTGGCTTATCTATCTTGCTGATAACCGGGGTGCTGAGTTGGGACGATGTGCTCAAAAACAAAGGGGCCTGGGATACCGTGGTCTGGTTTGCTGCGTTGGTGATGATGGCGACTTATCTCGGTAAACTCGGGTTAATCGCTTGGCTTTCACAAACGGTGGGGGCGGGCATTGGGCATCTGGGGATGAGTTGGATTGGTGGAACCATTTTACTCACGCTGGTTTATCTCTATTCACATTACTTTTTTGCCAGTACCACCGCCCACGTTACCGCCATGTTTGCCGCTTTCTTTGCCGCAGGTATTGCCCTTGGTGCTCCGCCAGCACTGCTGGGGTTGATCTTGGCTTTCTCTTCTTCACTGATGATGTCATTAACCCACTACGGGACAGGCACCGCACCGATTATCTTTGGGTCTGGTTATACCACTCTGGGGGAATGGTGGAAAACGGGCTTTGTGATGAGCGTCGTTAACTTGCTGATCTGGATAGTGATCGGCGGTTTTTGGTGGAAGTGGTTGGGTTACTGGTAAGCAGGTTAATGTTCACCCGCCATTAAGGCGGGTGATCTATACCCGTCGTCAATAAAGCTGCAGCGGTGTTGGCTTTCCTCACTCACCCCAGTCACTTGGTAGGCCAAGCTCCTGGGGATTCGCTGTGTCGCCGCCTACCTGCAACTTCATTGAACTTGAGTCTAGTCGTACTCAGTTCAGAAATGCTGGGCGCTGAGCTTCAAAGCGCGCGATATCCGCTTCGTGCTGTAACGTTAATCCGATACTGTCCAAGCCGTTAATCATACAATGACGACGGAAGCTGTCGATCTCAAACGGGTAACTTTTACCTCCTGCTGTCACTGTCTGGTTTTCCAGATCGACGACAAACTCGCAACCCTCTTGCTCGGCCACCAGTTTGAATAAGGTGTCGACATCTTGCTCACTCAACCTGACGGGTAACAGTTGGCTGTTGAAGGCATTACCGTAAAAAATATCCGCGAAACTCGGCGCGATCACTACTTTGAAACCGTAATCGGCCAAAGCCCATGGCGCATGTTCGCGGGATGAGCCACAACCGAAGTTTTCACGCGCTAACAGGATGCTGGCTCCCTTATAGCGGGGTTGGTTCAGGACAAACTCCGGGTTGGGTTGCTGACCGGCATCATCCAGAAAGCGCCAGTCGTTGAACAGGTGTTGACCAAAGCCAGTACGCGTGACTTTTTGCAGAAACTGTTTCGGGATAATGGCATCGGTATCGACATTGGCTGCATCCAGAGGGACCACCAAGCCAGTATGTTGAGTAAATTTAGCCATGATGGTGCTCCTTAGTGCAATTCACGAATATCGGCAAAATGGCCGCTAACAGCAGCGGCAGCCGCCATTGCCGGGCTGACCAGATGGGTACGTCCACCACGGCCCTGACGCCCTTCGAAGTTACGGTTGCTGGTAGAGGCACAACGTTCACCTGAATTCAGGCGGTCATTGTTCATCGCCAGGCACATAGAACAACCAGGCAAACGCCATTCAAAACCGGCTTCGATAAAGATCTTGTCCAGACCTTCTTTTTCGGCCTGCGCTTTTACTGGGCCAGAGCCGGGTACCACAATGGCTTGCACACCAGCGGCGACTTTGCGCCCTTTGGCAATAGCGGCAGCGGCACGCAGATCTTCAATACGTGAATTGGTACAGGAGCCGATGAATACTTTGTCGATTGGCACCTCGGTCAATTTTATGCCGGCTTTCAGATCCATATAAGCCAGTGCTTTCTCGGCAGAAGCACGTTCAACCGGGTCACTGAATGACTCAGGGGCAGGGATCACCTGATCGATGGCAATGACCTGGCCTGGGTTAGTTCCCCAAGTGACTTGGGGGGCGATCTCTTCTGCACGCAAGGTCACCACGGTATCAAACTTGGCATCCGCATCAGATTTCAGCGCGCGCCAATAGGCCACTGCCTGCTCCCAGTTTTCACCTGTTGGGGAGAATTGACGCCCTTTGAGGTAATCGAACGTGGTGTCGTCTGGTGCAACCAAACCTGCCTTGGCCCCCATTTCTATTGCCATATTACACAGCGTCATACGGCCTTCCATGCTTAAGCCTTCGATGGCTTTACCACAGAACTCGACAACATGGCCTGTGCCACCCGCACTGCCAATTTTGCCGATGACCGCCAGGACAATATCTTTGGCCGTAATGCCTGGCGCGGCGTCGCCAGTTACTTCAATTTTCATCGCCTTGGCTCGCCCCTGTTTCAAGGTCTGAGAAGCCAGTACGTGTTCCACTTCAGAGGTGCCGATACCAAAGGCTAATGCACCAAAGGCTCCGTGGGTTGCCGTATGGGAGTCGCCACAGACGATGGTCATCCCTGGCAGCGTCATCCCCTGCTCAGGGCCGATCACATGCACGATCCCTTGGAAAGGGTGGTTCAGGTCATACAGTGAAATACCGAATTCTGCGCAGTTCTTAATCAACTCTTGCATCTGAATACGCGCCATTTCACCACTGGCATTGATATCTTTGGTCTGGGTTGAAACGTTATGATCCATGGTGGCAAAAGTTTTGCCTGGCTGACGCACTTTACGCCCCATGGCGCGCAGGCCATCGAATGCCTGTGGAGAGGTGACTTCATGCACCAGATGGCGGTCGATATAGAGCAACGGGGTTTCGTTTGGCGCTTCATGGACGACATGAGCGTCGTATAATTTTTGATATAAGGTTTTGGCCATGATTTATGCCCCTTGAGCCACTAAACGAGCAATGATATCGCCCATTTCATTTGTCCCTACTGCTTTACCTGCACCAGCCAAATCGGCGGTACGGTAACCCTGTTCCAATGCCTGATTGATCGCGCGCTCAATCGCATCTGCCGCTTCATCTGCACCCAGGCTGTAACGCAGCAACAGGGCTGCAGACAGAATTTGTGCTATTGGGTTGGCAATATTTTTACCTGCGATGTCAGGAGCAGACCCCCCAGCGGGTTCAAATAGGCCAAAACCTTGCTCGTTGAGGCTGGCAGAAGGCAACATGCCCATTGAACCGGTGATCATGGCGCACTCATCCGACAGGATATCGCCGAACAGGTTGGAACAGAGCAACACATCAAACTGCGAAGGATCTTTCACTAACTGCATGGTGGCGTTGTCGATATACATATGCGACAGCGAGACATCGGGATAGTCCTTTGCCACTTGGGTGACCACTTCACGCCACAGAATCGAACTTTGCAGTACGTTGGCTTTATCAATGGACGTCACTTTACTGCGGCGCTTACGGGCAGCTTCAAAGGCGATATGGGCGATACGCTCTATCTCAAAGCGGTGATACACCTCGGTATCAAACGCACGCTCGTGCATCCCTTGCCCTTCACGTCCTTTCGGCTGGCCAAAGTAGATACCCCCGGTCAGTTCACGAACGCACAGAATATCGAAGCCACGTGCAGAAATATCGGCACGGAGCGGGCAGAACTCCTCCAAACCTTGGTACAGCCGCGCAGGGCGCAGGTTACTGAACAGTTTAAAGTGTTTACGCAGTGGTAGCAGCGCACCCCGTTCAGGTTGCTCTGCGGGTGGTAGATGTTCCCACTTGGGGCCACCGACGGAACCGAACAGAATGGCATCAGCTTGCTCACAGCCGCTCAAGGTCGCCGCGGGCAGGGGAGTGCCATGGTGATCGATAGCCGCGCCACCAACATCATATTCGTCAGTGGTAATGCGGATGCCAAAACGTTCGCGAACTGCGTCCAGCACCTTATGTGCCTGAACCATTACTTCTGGGCCGATGCCATCTCCGGGCAAAACGGCAATATGGTAAGTCTTTGTCATGTTCACATGGTTTCCTGATTATTTTACTGTTTAGTTTGCAGCAGACGCTGTTTCTCTTTTTCGACCTGCTGTGAGCGCCAGATACTATTTAATGCGTGCATCATTGCTTTGGCTGAGGACTCCACAATGTCTGTCGCCAAGCCGACGCCATGGAAGCGGCGACCTTGATAAGAGACCACGATATCAACCTGCCCCAATGCATCTCGCCCCTGCCCCTTAGCGGTGAGCTGATATTTTACCAGTTCAATCGGGTATTCCGTAATGCGGTGAATCGCTTGGTAGACGGCATCCACTGGGCCGTTACCCGTCGCGGCTTCTGCTATCTCTTCATCGCCGCACATCATTTTGACAGATGCGGTAGCCATTATGCTGCTGCCAGACTGCACACTGAAATATTCCAGACGGAAATGCTCTGGCTCTTCCTGTTGTTTATTGATGAAGGCCAAGGCTTCCAGATCGTAATCAAACACCTGGCCTTTTTTGTCGGCCAATTGCAAAAATGCGCTGTACAGATCGTCCAGATCGTAATCTTGCTCCTTATAGCCCATCTCTTCCATACGGTGTTTTACCGCCGCCCGGCCTGAACGTGAAGTCAAATTTAACTGCACATCTTTCAGACCGATGGTTTGCGGTGTCATGATTTCGTAATTTTCACGGTTCTTCAGGACACCATCTTGGTGAATGCCGGAAGAGTGTGCAAAAGCGTTGGCACCCACAATCGCCTTGTTAGCCGGGATCGGCATATTACATAACTGACTGACTAACTGGCTGGTACGGTAAATTTCCTGGTGGTTGATGTTGGTGTGCACCTTCATGAGGTCAGAGCGCACTTTGATCGCCATGATCACTTCTTCCAATGAACAGTTGCCGGCGCGCTCGCCAATGCCGTTCAAGGTCCCTTCAACCTGACGGGCCCCTGCCTGCACTGCAGCAATAGAGTTGCCTACTGCCATGCCCAGGTCATCGTGACAATGGACAGAAATAATAGCCTTATCAATATTGGGTACGCGATCATACAAGGTAGTGATAATGCCACCAAACTGATTGGGGGTTGTGTAACCGACCGTATCGGGAATGTTGATAGTCGTCGCCCCGGCGTTGATGGCGGCTTCTACCACGCGACACAAATTGTCAATGGGGGTTCGGCCCGCATCTTCACAAGAGAATTCAACATCATCGGTATAGTTGCGCGCTCGTTTGACCGAACGAATGGCCATATCCAGCACTTCATCGAAAGAACGTTTTAATTTTGATTCAATATGAAGGGTAGACGTGGCCAGGAACACATGAATACGAAATGCCTCGGCAACGCGTAATGCTTCAGCGGCGACATCAATATCTTTATCGACACAACGAGCCAAGCCGCAAACCCGGCTATTTTTAATCTGACGGGCGATGGTTTGTACTGATTCAAAATCCCCTGGTGAGGAGACCGGAAAACCGACCTCCATCACATCAACCCCCATTCGCTCAAGCGCCATGGCGATCTGGATCTTTTCCTTAACGCTCAGGCTGGCTTGCAGTGCCTGTTCTCCATCACGCAATGTGGTATCGAAAATAATGACTTGTTGGCTCATCTGCTGGTTCCTTGTCGTGTTTTTTCACGCTAAGCGGGTAAAAAAAAACCCGCGCATTAGCGCGGGTTTCTACAGTGGTTGGACTGAGTTAGCTTTGAACCTCGTCCACCAGCATACCGCGCAAAGAAAATGCGTTTAGTAGTAGGCTTAGTAGACGATGAAAACGGATCATAGCGGTCAGCTTCTCAAAAATATTTCGTTGCCTAATTTGATACTTTATTGACTGTACGATGTCAACTTATGATTGAAAAAAAGCGGGTAAAAAGTGGAGTATGGGCTTCACTCATCTCGCTGATGCTTTTGAATTGGCGTTTTTTTAAGCTAGGAAAAAGCGTGTTTTACACTATTTCAGCAGGAGATGGTTGAACAAGGGGGCGGAGTGATTTATTAATTTTTTGTCTCCAGTTTGCTATTTACATCAATTTTGGTATGGGAATAAAATTAAAATTGCGATTTTTTTAGCATAAATGACACGAATGTTGTGCTATTTGATTGATTATCAATGCGGCAGAGTTTAAATTCCTGTTAGCAAAAAATCGAGTAAGTCTGATCGATGTGTATAATTTCGAAAGTAATTATATTCATAGCATCAATCAGTTGGCTTTTTATATCAGTTATTTATATCTATATAGACTAAATAATTCGAACTAATAGGAAGGCGTTAAGTGTCGTTAAGATCGAGCAAGTGCCGATTTTAACCGCGCTGGCGCTAACCTATGGAGAGCATCAGGGTGAGGGTTTATAAGTCCAGGAGCATGATAGCTGAGTGCCTAGGGTGATGAATTTACCGGTGGTAGATTTGAATGTCGCTAATGTACAGGCAAATTGAAGTATAACAAGCATATGGCGTTGGAATGATTAGGTGTTACCTTGAGTATATTATTCCTGTCAGATGTTGATAATTACCTGCATGGGACTTAGTGGGGTTAGAAATGTCCGAAAATAATTCAGAAGATATTTTATTAAAAAAGACCAGTGATATTAATTTGCGCGGTGTTGATCTTAATTTACTGACGGTTTTTGATGCAGTCATGCAAATGCAAAATATTACACGGGCGGCAAATTCATTAGGGATGTCACAACCAGCGGTGAGTAACGCAGTGGCACGCCTGAAGGTGATGTTCAATGATGAGCTCTTTGTACGCTTTGGTCGTGGCATAAAACCCACCAGACGTGCATATCAACTCTTCGGCCCAGTTCGCCAGGCGTTGCAACTGGTGCAGAATGAATTGCCTGGCGCTGGGTTTGATGCTTTGAGCAGTCAGCGTCATTTCAAACTCTCAATCTGCAGCCCATTGGATATTCGATTAACTGCAAAAATAATTAATAGTATCAAAGAAATGGCTCCGGGCGTGCAACTGCAGACTCAGTCTTATCTGAACCATAATATCGAACATCAATTACGTTATCAGGAAACGGAGTTTGTGATCGCTTATACCCATTTTGGGCATGCGGAACTGAAAAGTATCGCGTTATTTGACGATGAGCTCACTCTGGTAGCGGCTAAATCACACTCGCGCTTGGCGGGCAGTGTGACGCAAGAGGAAATGCTCGCTGAGCAGCATGCAGTCATCTCTATGGATCGCTTTTGCTCTTTCAGTAAACCCTACTATCTTGATACTGCTTTACAAAGAAGCATTACCCAGCAATGTACCGATCTGTTTAGTGTACTGAATATCGTGGCAATGACCGAAATGGTAGCCATTACCCCACGTTGGTTTGCTGAGCAACATGCCAAAGAGCTGAACTTAAAATTGCTGGCATTACCTTGGGAAAAAAACAGTGTGACCTGTTATCTTTCTTGGCATGAGTCTGCCGAGCGTGATAAGGGCCACCAATGGATGAGGTCTGTGCTTGGTCAATCCGGTTTATTGTGTTAATTAAGTATTCAGGCTTATGCAGATTGCGGCCGACAACCCTAGCCGCTTGAATGGTGACGGGGATATATAATATTTTGGGGTAATTCCCTGTAACGGGCGCTATGTTTTAGCGTCAGATAAGCTCTGTAAGCCTGGAGGCAAACCCATGGAAATGTTGTCAGGAGCTGAGATGGTAGTCCGATCATTAATTGATCAGGGCGTTCAGCATATATTCGGCTATCCGGGCGGGACGGTGCTCGATATCTATGACGCCTTGCATACGGTTGGTGGGATTGACCATATTCTGGTGCGGCATGAGCAGGGGGCGGTGCACATGGCTGACGGCTATGCGCGCGCAACGGGCAAAGTAGGGGTGGTGCTGGTCACCTCTGGCCCCGGTGCCACCAACGCGATTACCGGGATTGCCACCGCTTATATGGACTCCATTCCGCTGGTGGTCCTTTCCGGCCAGGTTCCCACTTCACTGATTGGTTATGATGCTTTTCAGGAGTGCGACATGGTGGGGATCTCCCGCCCGATAGTGAAACACAGTTTCCTGGTCAAGCGTGCCGAAGATATTCCTACGGTATTGAAAAAAGCGTTCTATCTGGCGGCTACCGGGCGTCCAGGGCCAGTGGTTGTCGACCTACCCAAGGATGTTGTCTCTCCCGCCGTTAAAATGCCTTATTCCTACCCGCAAGATATCAGCATGCGTTCTTATAACCCGACGGTACAGGGTCACCGAGGGCAGATAAAGCGGGCATTACAGACTATTCTGGCGGCTAAAAAACCGATTATGTACGTGGGTGGCGGGGCGATTAATTCAGCCTGTCATGACGAACTGCTGCAACTGGCAGAAACACTGAACTTACCGGTGACCTGTACCTTGATGGGATTAGGGGCATTCCCGGGGTCACACCGTCAAAGCGTGGGTATGCTGGGCATGCACGGCACCTATGAAGCAAATAATGCCATGCACCATTCAGACGTGATTTTCGCCGTCGGGGTGCGTTTTGATGATCGAACTACCAACAATCTGGCCACCTATTGTCCGAATGCCACCGTGTTACATATTGATATAGATCCGACTTCCATTTCAAAGACCGTAGATGCCGATATTCCGATCGTCGGGGATGCCAAGCAGGTACTGACACAAATGTTGGATCTGTTGCCGCAAGATGGTAAAGGGCAAGACGTTGATGCGCTGTGTGACTGGTGGAAAACCATTGAGCAGTGGCGAGCGCAAGATTGCCTGAGTTATGACAAAAACAGTGGCACCATCAAACCTCAAGCAGTGATTGAAACGCTATACCGCCTGACCAAAGGTGAAGCCTATGTGACTTCAGATGTGGGGCAACATCAGATGTTTGCCGCGCTCTATTATCAGTTCGATAAACCTCGCCGTTGGATTAATTCCGGTGGCCTGGGAACCATGGGCTTTGGCCTACCAGCAGCACTCGGCGTGAAACTGGCGCTACCCGACGAAACGGTAGTGTGTGTGACTGGCGACGGCAGTATTCAGATGAACATTCAAGAGCTTTCCACCGCGTTGCAATACAATTTGCCGGTGGTGGTGGTTAACTTGAATAACCGTTATCTCGGTATGGTCAAGCAGTGGCAGGACATGATCTATTCTGGACGCCATTCACAATCTTACATGGATTCACTGCCTGATTTTGTCAAGCTGGCGGAGGCTTACGGTCATGTCGGTATTGCCATCCAAACGCCGGATGAACTGGAAAGCAAGTTGGCACAGGCATTAGCTGAGAAACAGCGTCTGGTGTTTGTCGATATCACCGTCGATGAAACGGAACATGTTTATCCAATGCAGATTCGCGGCGGAAGCATGGATGACATGTGGTTAAGCAAAACGGAGAGAACCTGATGAAGCGCCGTATCTTATCTGTATTACTGGAAAACGAATCTGGTGCCTTGTCCCGAGTGGTCGGGCTGTTCTCCCAACGTGGCTATAATATCGAAAGTTTGACGGTTGCACCTACCGATGATCCGACATTGTCACGTATGACGATCCAGACGGTTGGGGATGAAAAAGTCCTGGAACAGATCGAGAAGCAACTACACAAACTGGTGGATGTGCTGCGTGTTACTGAACTTCTTCCTGGGTCTCATGTTGAACGTGAAATCATGCTGGTGAAACTGCAAGCCAACGGTTATGGACGGGAAGAGGTTAAACGTAGCACTGATATCTTCCGTGGTCAGATCGTTGATGTGACTGCGGCGCTTTACACGGTACAACTGGCCGGTACGAGCGAAAAGCTGGATGCATTTCTCAACGCTGTGCGTGATGTAGCGGAAATTGTTGAAGTGGCGCGCTCGGGGATTGTTGGTGTCTCCCGTGGTGACAAGATAATGCGCTAACACGGCTCAACAAATCCCAGATTGATTCAAGTTGCAGTTAGGCTGAGTTACCTCGTTGGCCACCAGCGGTGCTCACGTGGCATTGTCGGCGCAGCCTAAGAGATTGTCGCTTTGAGTGAGACTGGGCAAATTCTATTTCAGGGGGTGGCTTGCCATCCCCTGTTTTTATTGGTTTTTTCCCTGTTTGTTGGTGCCTTGCTGCAAAAGCAGTTGCGAGCGGGAGTTTTCTGCTGTTAGATCGCAAAGTGTGGTTTGAATAACCACTGTAATTTAGGGGATTATTTATCCTGCCTGTTACAAATCACCGTTTGTAGATTGCAATCAGGAAGTCATAGGGAAAGACAATTCCACAATTTTCAGTTCTATTTGCAGCGCTATTAAAGGGGTTAACGTGAAACTGGATGAAATCGCGCGGCTCGCCGGTGTTTCGCGCACTACGGCCAGTTATGTCATCAATGGCAAGGCGAAGCAGTATCGCGTCAGCGATAAAACCGTCGAGAAAGTGATGGCTGTGGTCAGGGAGCATAATTATCACCCCAATGCGGTTGCGGCTGGGTTGCGCGCGGGTAGAACCCGTTCAATCGGTTTGGTGATACCCGACCTTGAAAATACCAGTTATACCCGTATTGCTAATTATCTCGAACGGCAGGCGCGTCAACGTGGTTATCAATTGTTGATCGCCTGTTCAGAAGATCAACCCGATAATGAGATGCGTTGTATTGAGCATCTGCTGCAACGTCAGGTGGATGCGGTTATCGTTTCTACGGCATTACCGCCGGAGCACCCTTTTTATCAACGCTGGGCTAATGATCCTTTTCCGATTATCGCGTTGGATCGCGCCTTGGACAGAGAACATTTTATCAGCGTGGTGGGGGCTGATCAGGAAGATGCTTTTGCCTTGGCGCAAGAGTTGCGTTCTTTCCCCGCTAAATCAGTGCTTTATCTTGGGGCGTTACCTGAGCTTTCGGTCAGTTTCCTGCGTGAGCAAGGTTTTCGCCAAGCTTGGCAGGATGATGAACGCCAGGTGGACTATCTCTATGCCAACAGTTATGAACGCGAAGCCTCTGGGGCACTGTTTGCAGAGTGGTTGAAAACGCATCCGATGCCACAGGCGTTGTTTACCACCTCGTTCTCTTTGTTGCAGGGGGTCATGGATGTGACCTTGAAACAGTACGGGCGCTTGCCGACAGAGTTGGCTATTGCCACCTTTGGCGATCATGAATTGCTGGATTTCTTGGAGTGCCCCGTGCTTGCTGTTGCTCAGCGGCATCGCGAGGTGGCTGAGCGGGTACTGGAACTGGTGTTGGCTAGTCTTGATGAGCCCCGTAAACCCAAGCCAGGTATGACGAGTATCCGTCGTAATTTGTTCCGGCGTGGTAGCCTGAGCCGTAAGTAAATCAATCGGAGTAGCATAGTTCCGTCGTCACCTAAGCAGAGGGAGGCGACTTGGCAGATTCTTGTAAGACAGCAGCGAGAATTTGCTCAGGAGTTGATAGGGCAAATGGGCTGATTTCCAAAAAATAAGTAAGATTATTTGCCCTTAATTGTAATTAATTGTTTTTCACTGGGATTTATCTCATTTAGCGGGTTGCAAGTTTATGCGGCTTCGCGACGAAGCAAGTTCCTAACAAATTGTTAAACCTGATGATTGTAACAAGTAGAACCGTGTAATTAACCAGGGGATAGATGACTGGAAGGGGAAAGATTGATCCTGTTAGGGTGAAAATGAGACCAGGATTACAGAAGAAGGTCATGAGTTATTTAATGACTAGGTTGTATTTTTTTTCGTCGTTTTTTTGCGATTTTAAAATTTCTCTATTTAATCATGGTGTTAATTTACGTACCTTCAACAAATAATGTTCCTTCCGTGAACCAGCCCCCAGAATGAAGATAGAAATATTGCCAAACCGCTACTGCTCTGGCTTGACAAGGTTTTCATACCCTCCGTAAACTCACTTATGTGGGAAATTGTGGTGTAAAGTGGTGAAAAGGGTCGTAGGGGGGTAGATCGGGTATGTTCCGTGGGGCAACGATGGTTAACCTCGACAGTAAAGGTCGGCTTGCCGTACCAACCCGTTATCGGGATTTACTGAATGAGGAGTCGCAAGGTCAAATGGTTTGCACCATCGACCTCCATCAGCCCTGTCTGCTGCTTTATCCACTATCCCAGTGGGAAATTATTGAGCAAAAATTGTCCCGTCTTTCGAGCATGAATCCCGCAGAGCGTCGCGTCCAGCGCTTACTGTTGGGGCATGCCAGTGAGTGTCAGATGGATAATGCCGGTCGGTTGTTGTTAGCCAGTACGCTGCGCCAACATGCCGGGCTCACCAAAGAAGTGATGCTGGTTGGGCAGTTCAACAAGTTTGAACTGTGGGATGAACAGACCTGGTATCAACAAGTCAAGGATGATATCGACGCTGAACAGTTCGCTCAGGAACCATTGTCTGAGCGGCTACAGGACTTGTCACTATAAGCATGTTAGCAAGTTATGAACATAGAACCGTACTGTTGGATGAGGCCGTGAATGGTCTCAACATTCGCAGTAACGGCATATACATCGACGGTACTTTTGGCCGCGGTGGTCATTCCCGTCTGATTCTGTCCCAATTGGGGCCGGAGGGGCAACTGTTGGCGATTGATCGCGATCCACAGGCGATTGCAGCGGCCCAACTTATTGAAGATAAACGTTTTACTATCATACATGGCCCGTTTTCCGATTTATTGAGTTATGTGCAAACACGGGATCTGGTGGGCAAAATTGATGGTGTGCTGCTCGACTTGGGGGTTTCTTCGCCACAATTAGATGATGCCGAGCGCGGGTTCTCCTTTATGCGTGATGGCCCGTTGGATATGCGCATGGACCCTTCCAGCGGTCAATCTGCTGCTGAGTGGTTAATGAGGGCCGAGGCTGATGATATCGCCTGGGTGTTGAAAACCTTTGGTGAAGAGCGTTTTGCCAAGCGTATTGCTCGCGCCATTGTGGAGAGAAATCGCCAAGAACCGATGACGCGTACCAAACAATTGGCCGATCTGATCGCTAATGCCAGCCCGATTCGTGAAAAGCATAAACACCCAGCCACACGTAGTTTCCAGGCCATCCGTATCTACATCAACAGTGAGTTGGAAGAGATTGAACGGGCGCTGAATGGGGCGCTGGCGGTGCTGGCACCACAAGGTCGTTTATCCGTCATCAGTTTTCATTCTTTGGAAGACCGCATCATCAAACGTTTTATGCGTCATCACAGTCGTGGTGCGCAAGTGCCAGCAGGTATCCCGCTGACTGAAGCGCAGTTACGTGAGATGGGCGGGCGCACGCTGAAAACGTTGGGCAAAATGATGCCCTCTGAAATGGAAGTGGCGGAAAACCCTCGAGCGCGTAGCTCGGTGCTGCGAGTTGCTGAGAGGTTGCCGGCGTGATTGGCAATGAGCGTCACAGCCTGGCAGGTGTAATTGGCGGTGATTTACTGCGTAATGCCAAGATCCCGCTGATTTTATTAGTTGCAGTAATGGTTTCAGCCATGTTTGTGGTCACTACCGCGCACCGTACCCGTTTACTGACAGCTGAGCGTGAACAACTGGTGCTGGAGAAAGATGCGCTGGATATTGAGTGGCGCAATCTGATTTTGGAAGAGAATGCACTGGGTGATCATAGTCGTGTTGAGCGGATCGCCACTGAAAAACTGCAGATGCAACATGTTGATCCATCGCAGGAAAATATCATTGTTAAACCGTGAATGGTTTGGCTGAATTGGAGTAAAAGGTAACGCATGAAAGCTGTAAGCCCCGGTAAATTGAAACGCCAGGAAGAGCAGGCCAGTTTTGTTAACTGGCGTTTTGCGTTGCTATGCAGTTGTATCTTGTTCGCGCTGGTGGGGTTGGTGTTGCGTATGACTTATTTGCAAGTGATCAACCCCGAACAACTGGTGAAACAAGGCGATATGCGTTCTCTGCGCGTGCAAGAGGTTCCAACAGCACGTGGTATGATCAGTGATCGCTCTGGTCGCCCACTGGCCGTTAGCGTACCGGTGAATGCTATCTGGGCCGACCCCAAAGAGCTTAACGAGCGTGGTGGTATCACGCTGGATTCGCGGTGGAAGGCGCTTTCCGATACGTTAAAAATCCCACTAGACCAACTCGCCAAACGGATTAATGCCAACCCTAATGGGCGCTTTGTCTATCTGGCGCGTCAGGTTGATCCGGCTATTGGTGACTATATTCACAAGTTGAAACTGCCTGGTATCTATCTGCGCCAAGAGTCACGCCGTTATTACCCGGCAGGACAAGTCACCGCACATATCATCGGCGTCACCAACATTGATGGTGCCGGCATAGAAGGGGTTGAGAAGAGCTTCGATCGCTGGCTGACCGGGCAACCTGGTGAACGTACTGTACGTAAAGACCGCTATGGGCGTGTTATTGAGGATATCGATTCTGTTGATAGCCAAGCAGCGCACAATTTGGCATTAAGCATTGATGAGCGTTTGCAGGCGCTGGTTTACCGTGAGCTGGATAATGCCGTCGCCTTCAACAAGGCAGAGTCAGGTACTGCGGTATTGGTGGATGTTAACACCGGTGAAGTACTGGCGATGGCCAATAGCCCTTCCTATAACCCGAACAATATGGCCGGTACGCCGAAAGATACCATGCGTAACCGTGCGATAACCGATATTTTTGAGCCTGGTTCTACCGTGAAACCGATGGTGGTAATGACGGCATTGCAGCATGGCGTAGTGAAAGAAAACAGCGTGCTCGATACCATTCCTTATCGCATCAGTGGCCATGAAATTAAAGATGTGGCCCGCTATTCGGAATTGACGTTGACCGGGATCTTACAGAAGTCGAGTAACGTTGGTGTTTCAAAACTGGCGTTAGCGATGCCCTCCTCAGCGTTAGTAGATACTTACTCACGTTTTGGTTTGGGAAAAGCGACCAACTTGGGGCTGGTCGGAGAAAGCAGTGGCTTATACCCAAAAAAACAACGGTGGTCTGACATAGAGAGGGCCACCTTCTCTTTCGGCTACGGGCTAATGGTAACACCGTTACAGTTAGCGCGAGTCTATGCCACGATCGGCAGCCTGGGCATTTATCGTCCACTGTCGATCACCAGAGTTGACCCTCCTGTTGCTGGTGAGCGAGTCTTTCCTGAGTCTACAGTGCGTTCCGTGGTGCACATGATGGAAAGTGTGGCGTTACCCGGTGGTGGTGGGACAAGGGCTGCCATCAAAGGCTATCGTATTGCCATCAAGACGGGTACCGCCAAGAAGGTTGGGCCGGATGGTAAATATGTGGACAGATATATCGCCTATACCGCCGGTGTGGCACCCGCAAGTCAACCTCGTTTTGCGCTGGTGGTGGTCATCAATGACCCGCAGGGTGGGAGTTATTATGGTGGTGCAATTTCTGCACCGGTGTTTGGAGCCATCATGGGGGGAGTGTTACGGATCATGAATATTCAGCCTGATGCTCTGCCTGCCGGTGATAAAAGCGAACTGGTTATTAACAATAAAAAAGAGGGTCCAGGTGGCAGAACGTAATTTGCGCGATTTGCTCGCGCCGTGGGTGCCAGAAGCACCGGCGTGCCAGCTTAAAGAGATGATACTCGACAGCCGTATAGCAGCTGCCGGGGATCTGTTTGTTGCTGTTGTCGGTCATCAAACGGATGGTCGCAGTTATATTCCGCAAGCTATCGCGCAAGGCGTTGCCGCCATTATTGCCGAGGCAGAAGGCCAGGCTGAAGATGGTACCCTTTGCCAAATCCATGGCGTACCGGTGATTTATCTGAGCCAACTCAACCAACGCCTGTCGGCGCTGGCTGGGCGTTTTTACCATCAACCCGCCGAGCGTCTGCGTTTAATTGGTGTGACTGGCACTAATGGCAAAACCACCACCACGCAATTGCTGGCCCAATGGAGTCAGTTGTTGGGTGAAACCGCTGCGGTTATGGGAACGGTGGGGAATGGTTTGTTGGGTCAGGTTTGCCCCACTGAAAATACCACCGGTTCAGCGGTTGATGTACAGCATGTACTGAGCGACCTGGTGGAACAAGGTGCCACCTTGGCGGCGATGGAGGTTTCTTCTCATGGTTTGGTGCAGCACCGTGTGGCTGCGCTGCCCTTTGCTGCTGCCGTATTTACTAATTTGAGCCGTGATCACCTGGATTATCATGGCGATATGGCCAGTTACGAAGCCGCTAAATGGTCACTGTTCGCAGAGCATCAAGTGGGGCAGATGATTATCAATGCTGATGATCCCGTGGGGCAACGCTGGCTGGAAAAACTGCCAAATGCAGTGGCTGTTACCATGGAAGATCAACTGCCATCAGGCAACGCTCGTCGTTGGCTGAAAACTACCCTGGTAAATTACCACGACAATGGTGCCACCCTCCATTTCAGCTCAAGTTGGGGTGATGGAAAGATAGAAAGCCGCCTGATGGGGGCATTCAATGTGAGCAACCTGATTCTGGCCTTGGCGACACTGCTGTCGCTGGACTATCCCCTTGATGAGTTGGTTAAGTCGGCCGATCAATTACAACCGGTTTGTGGTCGTATGGAAGTGTTTAATGCGCCAGGCAAAGGAACGGTAGTGGTGGATTATGCCCACACCCCTGATGCACTGGAAAAAGCCTTACAGGCTGCTCGCTTGCACTGCCAGGGGCAACTGTGGTGCGTGTTTGGTTGTGGGGGAGATCGCGACAAAGGTAAGCGCCCACTTATGGGAGCCATTGCTGAGCAGTTCGCTGATCGAGTGGTGGTGACCGATGATAACCCACGTACTGAAGAACCGCAGTCGATTATCAACGATATTCTGGCCGGATTGCTTGATGCTGGGCGTGTGCAGGTGATTCATGGCCGTGCAGAAGCGGTGACCAGTGCCATTATGCAAGCAAAACAACAAGATGTGGTATTGGTGGCAGGGAAAGGCCACGAGGATTACCAACTGGTGGGGAACCGTCGGCTGGATTACTCCGATCGTACCACGGTCGCACGCTTGCTGGGGTTACTGGTATGATCACGCTAACTCTTCAGACATTGGCGGCAGTATTGGATGCCGAGTTGATCGGTGACGATGGTCAAATTACTGAGGTGACAACCGATACTCGTCAGGTGACGCCTGGTTGCCTGTTTGTGGCATTAAAAGGGGAGCGTTTCGACGCTCATGACTTTGCCAACAATGCGGTAACCGCAGGGGCCGGGGCTCTGCTGGTGAGTAAGCGCTTATTGGTGGGGGTCCCGCAATTGGTGGTGAACGATACCCGTTTGGCGTTGGGGCAGTTGGCTGCCTGGGTGCGTCAGCAGGTGCCAGCCAAAGTGGTGGCACTGACCGGGTCATCGGGTAAGACTTCCGTGAAGGAAATGACGGCGGCCATTCTGCGTCAGTGCGGTGAGGTGCTGTATACCGCAGGTAACTTTAACAATGATATCGGTGTGCCGTTAACATTATTGCGTTTGCAGCCACAGCATGATTTTGCCGTGATCGAATTGGGTGCAAACCACATTGGTGAGATTGCTTATACCACTGCACTGACGCAACCGCAGAGTGCACTGGTCAATAATCTGTCAGCTGCACATCTTGAAGGTTTCGGTTCACTGGCTGGGGTGGCGCAAGCGAAAGGGGAGATCTTTTCAGGTTTGCCAACCGATGGTGTAGCGATCATCAATGCCGAGAATAACGACTGGCAACACTGGCAACATCAGTTGCAGGGGCAGACAGTGTGGCGTTTTTCCCCACAGGCAGCGGAGTCGGTGGATTTTTTTGCCAGCGATATTCAGGTGCAAGGCGGTGTGACCGATTTCACCTTACACAGTCCATTTGGTACAGCCGCTATTACGTTGCCATTACCGGGTCGCCATAATGTGGCCAATGCGTTGGCGGCAGCGGCCTTGGCGATGTCAGTGGGTGCCCCGTTGGCGGCGGTGAGCGCAGGGTTGAAACAGCTTCAGGCGGTGCCGGGGCGTTTATTCCCCGTGATGTTGGCGGAAGGCAAACTGCTGCTGGACGACAGCTATAACGCCAATGTCGGTTCCATGAAGGCGGCGGCACAGGTTTTGGCAGAGATGCCGGGTTATCGTGTGATGGTGGTGGGTGATATGGCTGAGCTGGGTACTGAAGCTGAAGCTTGCCACCGCCAGGTCGGTGAAGCTGTTAAGTTGGCGGGTATCGATAAAGTCATCAGTGTCGGCAAGTTGAGTAGCATACTGAGTTCTGCCGCAGGTAACGGTGAGCATTATCAGGATCAGAGTGCAGTGATCGCGCGAGTAGCGGAATTACTGTCAGCACATGCGGTAATTACCGTGTTAATCAAAGGTTCACGTAGTGCCGCAATGGAGCAGGTAGTACGCGCGTTACAGGAGAAAGCACCATGTTAGTTTGGTTGGCTGAGTACTTGGTCAAATATCACTCAGGTTTTAACGTCTTTTCTTATCTGACGTTCAGAGCCATTGTCAGCCTGTTGACTGCGCTGTTTATCTCTTTATGGATGGGGCCGCGGGTGATCAAACGGTTGCAGGAGCTCTCCTTTGGTCAGGTGGTGCGTAACGATGGGCCAGAGTCGCATTTTAGTAAACGCGGTACGCCGACGATGGGGGGGATCATGATCCTGACCTCGATCACTATTTCTGTGCTGATGTGGGCTTACCCCTCCAATCCTTACGTGTGGTGTGTTCTGTTTGTCTTGGTGGGTTACGGTATCGTTGGATTTATCGATGATTATCGCAAGGTGGTGCGCAAGGATACCAAAGGATTGATTGCCCGTTGGAAGTACTTCTGGCAATCGGTGATTGCACTGATTGTAGCGTTCACCATGTATGCCATTGGGAAAGACACGCCAGCCACTGAGCTGGTGGTGCCATTTTTTAAGGACATCGTGCCACAGCTTGGCTTGCTGTATGTGTTACTGGCGTATTTTGTGATTGTGGGCACCAGTAACGCAGTTAACCTCACCGATGGCCTCGATGGCTTGGCAATTATGCCAACCGTATTGGTTGCGGCTGGTTTTGCGTTGGTGGCCTGGGCTACCGGTAACATGAATTTTGCCAGCTATCTGCATATTCCTTATCTGCGTCATGCCGGTGAACTGGTTATCGTTTGTACCGCAATTGTTGGGGCTGGTTTAGGTTTCCTGTGGTTTAACACCTATCCGGCGCAAGTGTTTATGGGGGATGTGGGCTCATTAGCGCTGGGTGGGGCGCTGGGCACCATCGCTGTGCTGTTACGGCAAGAGTTTTTGCTGGTGATTATGGGGGGCGTGTTTGTAGTTGAAACATTGTCGGTGATCTTACAGGTGGGATCATTCAAGCTCCGTGGCCAACGTATTTTTCGTATGGCACCGATTCACCATCACTATGAATTGAAAGGCTGGCCAGAACCCCGCGTGATTGTACGTTTCTGGATTATTTCGCTGATGCTGGTGCTAATTGGCCTGGCGACGCTGAAGGTGCGCTGATTATGGTGGATTATCAGGGTAAAAAAGTCGTTATTATCGGGTTAGGCTTAACTGGCCTCTCCTGTGTTGATTTTTTTATGACTCGCGGCGTGATACCGCAGGTGATGGATACCCGTATTTCGCCACCCGGGGTGGATAAACTCCCGGCAAGCGTCGAGCGGCATCTTGGCTCTTTAAATCTGCAATGGCTACTGGCGGCGGATTTGATTGTCGCTAGCCCAGGTGTCGCATTGACAACACCCGCTTTGCAGGCTGCCGTTGATGCCGGGGTGGAAATTGTCGGTGATGTGGAGTTGTTTTGCCGTGAGGCCAAGGCACCGATCGTGGCGATCACCGGCTCCAATGGCAAAAGTACCGTGACGACCCTAGTGGGCGAAATGGCCCAGGCCGCGGGTTGGGTCGTGGGGGTCGGGGGTAACATCGGCTTGCCAGCCCTTAATTTGTTACGCCAGGATTGCCAACTTTATGTGTTGGAGCTGTCGAGCTTCCAACTGGAAACCACCAAGAGCTTACATGCTGCTGCAGCCACTATCCTCAACGTGACCGAAGACCATATGGATCGCTATCCACTTGGTTTGCAGCAGTATCATGATGCTAAATTGCGCGTCTATGAAAATGCTGCGGTTTGTGTCGTCAACGCGGATGATGTCTTGACTATGCCTGCTCAGGGGCCTGACCAACGCTGTGTCAGTTTCGGGGTTGATGTGGGTGATTATCATTTAAATCATTATCAGGGGGAAACCTGGCTGCGTGTTAATGGCGAGAAAGTTCTCAATACCCGTGAGATGAAACTGGCGGGGCGTCATAACTACACCAACGCGCTTGCTGCTCTGGCTTTGGCAGATGCCGTCAAGTTGCCACGAACCTCCAGTTTGAATGCGTTGACGACCTTTACTGGCCTGCAACACCGTTTCCAACTGGTGTGGGAGCATCATGGTGTTCGCTGGATTAATGATTCAAAAGCGACCAATGTGGGCAGCACCGAAGCGGCACTGAATGGCTTGCAGGTAGACGGCACGCTCCACCTGTTGCTGGGCGGGGATGGTAAGTCGGCGGATTTCTCGTCATTGGCGCGTTATCTGCAGGGTGACAATCTGCGGCTGTACTGTTTTGGGCGCGATGGCGCACAGCTGACAATGCTGCGGCCAGAAGTGGCGTTATTGACTGAAACCATGGAGCAGTCCATGCAGGTCATTGCCCGTCAGGTGAAACCTGGCGATATGGTGTTGTTATCACCGGCCTGTGCCAGCCTGGATCAGTTCCGTAATTTTGAAGTGCGTGGCAACGAGTTTGCTCGCCTGGCGCGGGAGCTTGGCGGATGAGGCTGCGTATACCGACGTTTGGCCTGACTAACAAACTGAAAGACTGGGTAATGGGCTCGCGTGAGCACGATTCAGCCAACATGGTGCTGTATGACCGTTCCCTGTTGTGGCTGACCTTGGGTCTGTCGGTTGTTGGTTTTGTGATGGTGACGTCGGCTTCGATGCCTATTGGCCAGCGTTTGGCTGATGATCCTTTTTTGTTTGCCAAGCGTGATGCGCTCTATCTTGGTTTGGCCATTGCATTATCCATCGTGACGCTACGTATTCCCATGGAAGTGTGGCAGCGTTACAGCAACGTTATGCTGCTGGTTTCAATGGTGATGTTGGTCATTGTGTTGGTGGTGGGCAGTTCAGTCAATGGCGCATCGCGTTGGATTTCACTCGGTCCATTGCGCATTCAACCGGCGGAATTATCCAAATTGTCGCTGTTTTGTTACCTATCAAGTTATCTGGTGCGCAAAGTTGAAGAAGTGCGTACTAACTTCTGGGGTTTCTGTAAGCCGATGAGTGTGATGGTGGTTCTGGCGGTATTGCTATTGGCACAGCCGGATCTGGGTACGGTAGTGGTGCTGTTTATCACCACGCTGGCGATGCTGTTTTTGGCTGGTGCTAAAATGTGGCAGTTCCTGGCGATCATCGGTTCCGGCGTGTTTGCTGTAGGGTTGCTGATCATTGCTGAACCTTACCGTATGCGTCGCGTGACCTCATTCTGGAATCCATGGGCTGACCCGTTTGGCAGTGGTTACCAGTTAACTCAATCATTGATGGCATTTGGCCGCGGTGAGCTTTGGGGGCAAGGTCTGGGGAACTCGGTGCAGAAACTGGAATATCTGCCAGAAGCCCATACCGACTTTATCTTCTCTATTTTAGGTGAGGAACTAGGCTATATCGGTGTGGTTCTTGTCCTGTTAATGGTATTCTTCGTCGCCTTTCGTGCCATGTCGATTGGCCGTAGAGCATTGCAGATTGACCAGCGGTTCTCTGGCTTTCTGGCATGTGCTATCGGGGTTTGGTTCAGTTTCCAAGTACTGGTTAACGTTGGGGCAGCGGCGGGCATGTTACCCACCAAAGGGTTGACGTTACCACTTATCAGTTATGGTGGCTCAAGCCTGTTGATTATGTCGACGGCACTGGTGCTGTTGTTACGCATTGATTATGAAACACGTCTGACTAAAGCTCAGGCGTTTGTGAAGAGGTAGCGGATGAGTGGCAAAGCTAAGCGTTTAATGGTGATGGCAGGTGGTACCGGGGGGCATGTCTTCCCTGGGCTGGCAGTTGCACATCATCTGATGGCGCAGGGCTGGCAGGTCCGTTGGTTGGGTACCGCAGACCGAATGGAAGCGGATCTGGTGCCTAAGCATGGGATCGAAATTGATTTTATCCGTATCTCTGGCTTGCGCGGTAAAGGGCTGAAGGCGCAATTAATGGCGCCAATACGCATTTGGCGTGCGGTAGGTGAGGCCAAGGCGATTATGTGCAGCTATCAACCGGATGTGGTGCTGGGAATGGGGGGATACGTTTCCGGCCCTGGTGGCCTGGCGGCTTGGTTGTGTGGTATCCCGGTGGTGTTGCATGAGCAAAATGGTATCGCTGGCCTGACCAACCGCTGGCTGGCAAAGATAGCCAAGAAAGTGTTACAGGCATTTCCCGGTGCGTTTCCCGATGCGGAAGTGGTTGGTAACCCGGTGCGGACTGATGTTTTGGCGTTGCCTCTTCCTGAAGAGCGTTTGAGTGGGCGGGATGGGCCGACGCGAGTGCTAGTCATTGGCGGCAGCCAAGGGGCTCGGGTATTGAACCAGACCGTTCCTGAAGTCGCGGCACTGTTGGGTGATAGAATAACGCTCTGGCACCAGGTCGGTAAGGGGGCTTTACCAATGGTATTAGAGGATTACCAACGGGTAGGGCAAACCGGGCATAAAGTGACCGAGTTTATCGATGATATGGCTGCTGCTTATGCCTGGGCCGACGTCGTGTTATGTCGTTCTGGCGCATTGACGGTAAGTGAAGTGGCCGCGGCTGGTTTACCCGCCATTTTTGTGCCATTCCAACATAAAGACCGCCAGCAATACTGGAATGCTCGCCCGCTGGAGCAGGCGGGTGCGGCGAAGATTATTGAACAGCCGCAGTTTACTGCCGATGTGGTGGCTGAACTGCTGGCAAGTTGGGACCGCCCAAGGTTATTGGCAATGGCGGAAAAGGCCCGTGCGGTTGCCATCCCGGATGCTACCGAGCGTGTGGCGGCTGAAATTACCCGTTTGGCAGGGGCTTAATAAGTTATTCAAAATGTATGGCATATTTTACTGGGCTAGTTGAGAAGTAGGTTAGACCCGGGTTTAGGCAAGGTGCAGTTAGAACATCTGTAGCTTGAATAACAATGAGTATCAATAGAGTTCGCAGATAGAACCCGAATAGAGAGAGTGATGAATACACAACAGTTGGCGAAACTACGTACTTTCGTGCCTGAGATGCGACGCGTTCGGCACATTCACTTTGTTGGCATTGGTGGTGCTGGCATGGGGGGGATCGCCGAAGTGTTGGCTAATGAAGGTTACCAGATTAGTGGTTCCGACTTGGCACCTAATCCGGTAACTCAACAATTGAGTGAACTTGGGGCGACCATTTATTTCCATCACCGGCCAGAAAATGTGTTGGATGCCAGTGTGGTTGTGGTTTCCACCGCTATTCCCGCTGATAACCCGGAAATTGTCGCCGCCCGTGAGGCGCGTATTCCGGTGATCCAGCGTGCTGAAATGCTGGCGGAGTTGATGCGTTATCGTCATGGTATTGCCATTGCCGGTACCCACGGAAAAACGACCACCACGGCGATGGTGAGCAGTATTTATGCGGAAGCTGGTCTTGACCCGACTTTTGTCAACGGTGGGTTGGTGAAGTCAGCAGGTACCCATGCACGTTTGGGATCCAGCCGTTATTTGATAGCGGAAGCCGATGAGAGCGATGCGTCATTCTTGCATCTGCAACCGATGGTGGCGATTGTCACCAATATCGAAGCTGACCATATGGATACTTACCAGGGCAATTTCGAGAATCTGAAACAGACATTTATTAACTTCCTGCATAATTTGCCGTTCTATGGCCGTGCAGTGATGTGTATTGATGACCCGGTAGTGCGTGAGTTACTGCCTCGGGTAGGGCGTCATATCACCACTTATGGTTTTAGCGAAGATGCTGATGTGCGGGTAGATAACTACCGTCAGGTTGGGCCGCAGGGCTATTTTACGCTGATTCGCCAGGATAAACCGCTAATGACGGTGACCCTGAATGCCCCTGGCCGCCATAATGCGCTGAATGCCGCCGCCGCCGTGGCCGTGGCTACAGAGGAAGGCATTAGTGATGACGCCATACTGCGTGCGTTGGCGGGTTTTCAGGGAACAGGGCGCCGCTTTGATTTCTTGGGGGAATTCCCACTGGCAGCGGTCAATAAGTCGTCAGGCAGCGCGATGCTGGTGGATGATTACGGACACCACCCGACAGAAGTGGATGCCACTATCAAGGCTGCCCGTGCCGGTTGGCCAAGTAAGCGTTTGGTGATGGTGTTCCAACCGCATCGTTATACGCGTACTCGTGATCTGTATGATGATTTTGCCAATGTGTTGTCACAAGTTGATGTTTTGCTGATGCTGGATGTTTACCCTGCGGGTGAAGCGGCGATCCCTGGTGCTGATAGCCGCAGTTTGTGCCGTACTATTCGCAATCGCGGCAAACTCGATCCGATCCTGGTGTCTGATGTGGACACTCTACCGGCGACGTTGGCACAATTGTTACAAGATGATGACCTAGTGTTGGTGCAAGGAGCCGGTAATGTCGGTAAAATTGCGCGCAAATTGGCCGAGCTGAAGCTGGTACCACAGAATAAAGAGGAGGAACATCATGACTGATAAAGTTGCTGTACTGTTGGGTGGTACCTCCGCAGAGCGTGAAGTTTCACTGCAATCAGGCGCTGCCGTGCTGGCAGGGTTGAAAGAAGCTGGGGTTGACGCTTATGCCGTGGACCCCCGTGATTTCCCCGTTACTCAACTGAAAGCAGAGGGTTTCACCAAGGTATTTATTGCCCTACATGGTCGTGGTGGTGAAGATGGCACGCTGCAGGGGGTGCTGGAGTTTCTACAACTGCCTTATACCGGTAGTGGTGTCATGGCTTCGGCACTGACCATGGATAAATGGCGCACTAAAATGGTGTGGCAATCCATGGGGTTGCCAGTGGCACCTTATGTGGTATTGAATCGTCAGCAATACCAGGGCGCAGAACGGCAGAGTTTGTTGGCCGCCATTGAATTACTCGGCTTACCCTTGATCGTCAAGCCAAGCCGTGAAGGTTCCAGCGTGGGGATGAGCAAAGTCTCTGAACCCAACGCGCTTGACAGTGCATTGGAAGCGGCTTTTGTCCATGATGATGATATTCTGGTGGAGAAGTGGCTGAGTGGCCCGGAATATACTGTTGCGATCCTGGGTGACCAGGTATTGCCTTCTATCCGCATCCAACCTGCAGGCATATTTTACGATTATCAGGCGAAATACATAGCTGATGATACGCAATATTTTTGCCCAAGTGGTCTGAATGCGCAGCAGGAAGCCGATTTGGCACAGTTGGCATTACGCGCTTATCGTGGGTTGGGTTGTCGCGGCTGGGGCCGTGTTGACGTTATGCAGGATAGCGATGGCAGCTTCTACCTGTTGGAGGTGAATACCTCCCCGGGCATGACCAGCCACAGTCTGGTGCCAATGGCAGCTCGTCAGTCTGGCTTAACATTCTCGCAACTGGTTGCGGGGATTTTGGCGTTGGCAGACTAAAATGTCGCAGGCAGCGCTGAATGTGCGTGGTCGTGAAGCAGACAATGGCCCGCGCCGCAGCAATGGAACCCAGTTGGCAGGAATCATTTTCCTGCTGATGGTACTGGGAACCATTTTAGGTAGTGGCTGGATAGTGCTTGGCTGGATGAAAGATGCCAGCCGTCTGCCGCTCTCTAAGTTGGTGGTGACAGGGGAACGGCATTACACCACTAACGATGATATTCGTCAGGCGATCTTGGCGTTGGGTGAACCAGGAACGTTTATGACACAGGACGTGAATGTCATTCAGCAACAGATTGAGCGGATACCCTGGATTAAGCAGGCCAGTGTGCGTAAACAGTGGCCGGATGAGCTGAAAATCAATCTGGTGGAGTATGTCCCAGTTGCACATTGGAATGATTTACATATGGTCGATGCGGATGGCAAATCATTCAGCGTACCGTTAGAACGGTTAGGCAAGCAGAAATTACCGCTGCTCTATGGCCCGGAAGGCAGCGAACAAGATGTTCTCGAGGGGTATCGCGAAATGAACAGCGTGTTAGCGGCCAGTAAGTACCGGCTTAAAATGGTTGCGATGACAGCGCGCCATTCTTGGCAGTTGGCTTTAGAAAACGATGTTAGGCTCGAACTGGGGCGTGATGACCGTATCGGGCGTTTACAGCGGTTTATTGGGCTTTATCCGGTGTTATTGCAGCAGGCACAGGCAGAAAACCAACGTATCAGTTCTGTCGATCTACGTTATGACTCCGGTGCTTCGGTCGGTTGGGCACCGGCGTTTATCGAGCCGCAGGCAGCAAGTGATCTGCCAAAACAGTAATCAGCAACAGAATCAAGCACAGGCAAAACAACAATGATCAAGTCGACGGACAGAAAACTGGTAGTTGGACTGGAGATCGGTACGGCAAAGGTCTCCGCATTGGTAGGGGAAGTTCTGCCCGATGGCATGATCAATATTATTGGCGTAGGCAGTTGCCCCTCTCGTGGTATGGATAAAGGCGGGGTTAATGATCTTGAGTCAGTAGTCAAGTGTGTACAGCGGGCGATTGATCAAGCTGAACTGATGGCTGACTGCCAGATTTCTTCAGTCTATCTGGCGTTATCGGGTAAACATATCAGTTGTCAGAATGAGATTGGCATGGTGCCTATTTCTGAAGAAGAAGTGACGCAGGAAGATGTGGAAAATGTGGTGCATACGGCCAAGTCAGTCCGTGTGCGCGATGAGCATCGCATTCTGCACGTGATCCCGCAGGAATACGCCATTGATTATCAGGAAGGTATCAAGAATCCGGTCGGGTTATCCGGTGTGCGTATGCAGGCTAAAGTGCATTTGATCACTTGCCATAATGATATGGCGAAAAATATTGTCAAAGCGGTTGAACGTTGTGGTCTGAAAGTTGACCAACTTATTTTCGCCGGTCTGGCTGCCAGTTATGCCGTACTGACTGAAGATGAACGTGAACTCGGTGTCTGTGTGGTGGATATCGGCGGTGGTACAATGGACATGGCGGTTTATACTGGTGGCGCGTTGCGTCATACTAAAGTTATTCCTTACGCCGGGAATGTGGTTACCAGCGATATCGCTTATGCTTTTGGTACGCCGCCTGCAGACGCTGAAGCGATTAAAGTTCGGCATGGCTGTGCCCTTGGTTCTATTGTCAGCAAGGATGAAAGTGTAGAGGTACCCAGCGTTGGCGGGCGTCCTCCTCGTAGTCTACAAAGACAGACACTGGCGGAAGTGATTGAGCCTCGTTATACCGAGCTGTTAAATTTGGTTAACGATGAAATTTTGCAATTGCAGGAACAACTCAGGAGCCAAGGGGTGAAGCATCATCTGGCAGCAGGTATTGTGTTGACCGGTGGTGCCGCTCAGATAGATGGACTGGCAGCCTGTGCGCAACGGGTATTCCATACTCAGGTACGTATCGGCCAGCCTTTGAACATCACAGGGCTAACGGATTATGCGCAAGAGCCATACTATTCCACTGCGGTGGGGCTGTTGCATTATGGAAAAGAGTCTCACCTGAACGGTGAAGGCGAAGTAGAAAAACGCGCTTCAGTGGGCAATTGGTTTAAACGTATCAATAGCTGGCTGAGAAAAGAATTTTAATGTTTTAACAAAGAGATCATCTGGATGTCGTTTTATGATCTCGCAGCGACAGGCAAAAACGGAGAGAAATTATGTTTGAACCGATGGAACTAACCAATGACGCGGTGATTAAAGTCATCGGCGTCGGCGGTGGCGGTGGCAACGCCGTTGAACACATGGTGCGAGAGCGCATTGAAGGTGTGGAATTCTTCGCTGTTAATACAGACGCTCAGGCGCTACGTAAAACGGCGGTGGGTCAAACCATTCAGATTGGTAACGGTATTACCAAAGGTCTGGGGGCCGGTGCGAACCCGGAAGTCGGTCGCAATTCAGCAGAAGAAGATCGTGAAGCCTTGCGCGCAGCACTCGAAGGTGCAGACATGGTCTTCATTGCAGCCGGAATGGGCGGCGGTACCGGTACCGGTGCTGCGCCAGTGGTGGCTGAAGTAGCAAAAGATTTAGGGATTCTGACTGTGGCGGTAGTGACCAAGCCTTTCAATTTTGAAGGCAAGAAGCGCATGGCATTCGCGGAACAGGGTATTGCTGAACTGTCCAAGCATGTTGACTCGCTGATCACTATCCCGAATGACAAACTGCTCAAGGTGCTGGGTCGCGGTATCTCTCTGTTGGACGCGTTCGGTGCAGCTAATGACGTGCTGAAAGGTGCTGTACAGGGCATTGCTGAGTTGATTACTCGCCCAGGATTGATGAACGTTGACTTTGCCGACGTGCGTACTGTCATGTCTGAGATGGGTTATGCGATGATGGGTTCTGGCGTAGCCTCTGGTGAAGACCGTGCTGAAGAAGCAGCAGAAATGGCCATTTCCAGCCCACTGCTGGAAGATATCGACCTGTCTGGTGCGCGTGGCGTGTTGGTCAACATTACTGCTGGCTTCGATCTGCGTTTGGATGAGTTCGAGACAGTAGGTAACACCATTCGTGCTTTTGCATCCGACAACGCGACTGTGGTGATTGGTACGTCGCTGGATCCTGAAATGAACGACGAATTGCGTGTAACGGTGGTGGCGACAGGTATCGGGATGGATAAGCGTCCTGAAATCACGTTGGTGACTAATAAGCAGGCCAGCCAGACTGTAATGGATCATCGTTACCAGCAGCATGGTATGTCACCCTTGCAGCAGGAAGTAAAACCTGCCGCTAAAGTGGTGAATGATCAGACCGCGCAGCCAAGCAAAGAGCCTGACTATCTCGATATTCCAGCTTTCCTGCGTAAGCAGGCAGACTGAATATAACCGATAATTTGGCATCTCCGCTCTTTGTGCTAGACTGTCCTACCAGTTTTTACTATGTTAGGGCTGGCAGGATTGATAATATTGCGAGATAACACGATGATCAAACAGAGGACATTAAAACGTATTGTCCAAGCGACAGGGGTCGGTTTACATACCGGCAAGAAAGTTACGCTGACAATGCGTCCCGCACCGGCGAATACCGGGGTCATCTATCGTCGCACTGACCTGAATCCACCGGTTGATTTTCCGGCTGATGCAAAATCCGTGCGTGATACCATGCTCTGTACTTGCCTGGTTAACGAGTATGACGTACGTATTTCTACTGTTGAGCACCTTAATGCCGCATTGGCAGGCTTGGGTATTGATAACATCATCATTGAAGTTGATGCTGCTGAAATCCCAATCATGGATGGTAGCGCCAGCCCGTTTGTTTTCTTACTGATGGATGCCGGTATTGAAGAGCTGAGTTCAGCAAAGAAATTTCTGCGTCTGAAAGAGACAGTGCGTGTTGAAGATGGTGACAAGTGGGCGGAGTTATCCCCTTACAACGGGTTCCGTCTCGATTTTACTATTGACTTCAACCATCCAGCTATTGATGCCAGTACGCAGCGTTATCGCCTTGATTTTTCTGCCGATTCGTTCGTGCGTCAAATCAGCCGAGCGCGTACTTTTGGTTTTATGCGTGATATTGAATACTTGCAATCCCGTGGCTTGGCCTTAGGGGGCAGTTTCGATTGCGCTATTGTCGTGGACGACTATCGAGTCTTGAACGAAGACGGCCTGCGCTTCGAAGATGAATTCGTTCGCCACAAAATGCTGGATGCCATTGGTGATCTGTTTATGTGTGGCCACAATATTATAGGCGCTTTTACCGCCTATAAATCAGGGCACGCACTGAACAACAAGTTGTTGCAAGCCGTTCTGGCAAAACAGGAAGCTTGGGAATTTGTGACATTCCAGGATGAGGCCGAAATGCCATTGGCATTCAAGGCACCATCAACCGTATTGGCATAAGCCAGTACGACGATTATTTATTACGACTGGTGGCGTTGGCTCTCTCTCCTGCCAACGATGCCAGTCGTTCTAATTTCTTCTTCAATTTCTCAGGGCTTCGTGCCGCCACCCCCAGCAGATGTTCAGCACTCTCTTGGCTCAAGTAACGTAATGGTGCCATTGATGGTGCATTTTCACTCGTTTTTGCCACATTTTGGATCTGATGATGGCCTTTTGCCATTAACGTTGGATTAATCCTGATGTCGATCGACGACAATGATGGTAGAATTTGCGCTCGTAGTGCGGAGAGCAGGCTGGGTTGTTCATAGCGTAAGCGCATGAGCCAACTGGCATTGGCAGTTTCCAGCACTAAAATACCTTGTCTGAAGTTGGCGACGCGGCACCAAGGGTGCAGTTGGCTAGGTAACAAGCCTTTCACTGCCCGGTTGAGTTTTAACAGTGCAATGGCGCGTTGCTGGATGTTATGCAGCGGCCCTTTTTCAGCAGCAGCGTCGTCATCAAACAGGGCATCTAATAATTGTGGACGGCTATCGCGCATAATGGGCTCCGGCGGATAATAAACTCGTGATCGGTATCTTAAATCGTTGGCGACAATTTGGCAGACGTTATTTCTGGCCTCATCTCCTGTTGGGGATGGTAGCGGCCACACTTGGCGTACCGCAAAATCTGCTCGGCAATAACGATCAAACCGTATTACCCAGTACCTCGTCTAGCCTTAACCGTCAAAATTCGGCCAACAATGCGTTTAATAATCTGGCATTGTTGCAAGAAGTACATCGCCGCCCAACATTCAACGTTGATTACTGGCACCAGCATGCACTGCGGACGGTCATTCGTCACCTCTCTTTTGCACTGGTACCACAGGTGGTTTATGCCCGGGTGCAAGAAGCCGAGGTCAATGCCGTTGAACCCCCTTTACAGGTGGCTCAACTGGCGCTGCTCTCGACGCTTAATGCGTTATTGACGCATGAACCCAGACCACCGGCGATTATTCGTGAGACACACCCCACCACCTTTGCTGATTTGGAACAATACCAGATTGGGCTTTGGCTTGCTCAGGTACGGGGTATTCGTGCCGGGCCAAGCATACTCTGCTGACTTTTTGCCATTCTGGCAATAAAAACCAATAAATAACAGTTTGTTAGTGGCAGATAACGTGCCGCCATGTAAGAGATATTAAAAATTATGTTAACCAAATTATTGACCAAAGTTTTTGGCAGCAGTAACGATCGTACCCTACGCCGTATGCGCAAAGCGGTTGAAATGATCAACCGTCTCGAACCAGACATGGAAAAGTTGTCTGATAGCGAATTACAGGCTAAAACCGATGAGTTTCGTGAACGCCTGAAAAAGGGCGAAGTGCTGGAAAGCCTGATTCCGGAAGCCTTCGCCGTGGTGCGCGAAGCCAGTAAACGTGTATTTGGTATGCGCCATTTTGATGTGCAATTAATGGGCGGGATGGTGCTGAATGAGCGTTGCATCGCCGAGATGCGTACTGGTGAAGGTAAAACATTGACGGCAACACTGCCTGCCTATCTGAATGCCTTGAGTGGCCGTGGCGTGCATGTGGTCACGGTCAACGACTATTTGGCCCAGCGTGATGCCGAGAATAACCGTCCACTGTTCGAATTTTTGGGTTTATCGGTGGGTATCAACCTGCCAGGAATGCCAGCTCCCGCCAAGCGTGCGGCTTATGCTGCAGATATTACTTATGGTACCAATAACGAATATGGTTTTGACTACCTGCGTGACAACATGGCGTTCAGCCCGGAAGAGCGCGTACAGCGTAAACTGCATTACGCATTGGTGGATGAAGTTGACTCGATTCTGATCGATGAAGCGCGTACACCGTTGATCATCTCTGGCCCGGCAGAAGATAGCTCAGAGATGTATATCCGGGTTAACAAGCTGATCCCGAAATTGATCCGTCAGGAAAAAGAAGACTCGGATACTTTTCATGGGGAAGGGCACTTTTCGGTTGATGAAAAAGCGCGTCAGGTTCACCTGACCGAACGCGGCCTGATCATGATTGAAGAGATGTTGGTGGAAGCAGGCATTATGGCTGAAGGTGAGTCACTGTATTCACCAACCAATATCATGCTGATGCACCATGTTACCGCAGCATTACGGGCTCATGTGCTATTTACGCGCGATGTTGACTACATCGTCAAGGATGGCGAAGTCATCATTGTTGATGAGCACACTGGGCGTACCATGCAGGGCCGCCGCTGGTCTGATGGTTTACACCAGGCGGTAGAAGCCAAAGAAGGGGTGGAAATTCAGAATGAAAACCAGACCTTGGCGTCTATCACTTTCCAGAATTATTTCCGTTTGTACGAAAAACTGGCTGGTATGACCGGTACCGCAGATACTGAAGCGTTTGAGTTCAGGTCTATTTACAAGCTGGATACCATCGTTGTGCCCACCAACCGGCCAATGATCCGTAAAGATATGCCGGATCTGGTCTATATGACAGAACGAGAGAAAATCGCTGCAATCATTGATGATATCCGTGAACGTACCAGCAATGGACAACCGGTGTTAGTAGGGACGATTTCCATTGAAAAATCGGAAGTGGTTTCCCGCGAACTGACCAAAGCAGGCATCGAACATCAGGTTCTGAACGCTAAATTCCACGCCATGGAGGCGGATATTGTGGCTCAGGCAGGTCAAACTAGCGCAGTAACTATTGCGACTAACATGGCTGGTCGTGGTACCGATATTGTCTTGGGGGGAAGTTGGCAGGCTGAATTGGCCGCGTTGACAGACCCAACGGAAGAACAGATCGCCGCCATCAAAGATGCCTGGCAGATCCGTCACGATGCTGTTTTGGCAGCCGGTGGTTTGCATATTATCGGTACAGAACGCCATGAATCGCGCCGTATCGACAACCAGTTACGTGGTCGTTCTGGTCGTCAAGGTGATGCCGGTTCTTCCCGTTTCTACCTATCCATGGAAGATGCACTGATGCGTATTTTTGCATCAGACCGTGTCTCAGGCATGATGCGTAAACTGGGTATGAAAGAAGGGGAAGCGATAGAACACCCGTGGGTGACCAAAGCGATTGCCAATGCGCAACGTAAGGTTGAAAGTCGCAACTTTGATATTCGTAAACAGTTGCTGGAATATGATGATGTCGCCAATGACCAGCGCCGTGCGATCTACAGTCAGCGTAATGAATTGCTGGATGTGGTTGATATTAGCGAAACGATTATCAGCATTCGTGAAGATGTGTTTAAAACCACCATCGATAACTACATTCCACCACAATCACTGGAAGAAATGTGGGATGTACCGGGCTTGGAAGAGCGTCTGAAAAATGACTTCGATCTGGATATGCCCATTGCCGAGTGGTTGGACAAAGAACCGCAACTGCATGAAGAAACGCTGCGTGAACGTATTCTGGAGAATGCAAAAGAGACCTATTTGCGCAAAGAAGAGGTTGTCGGTACCGATATGATGCGCAACTTCGAGAAAGGCGTCATGCTGCAGACTTTGGATTCCTTGTGGAAAGAGCACCTGGCGGCAATGGACTACTTGCGTCAAGGTATTCACTTGCGTGGTTATGCGCAAAAAGATCCGAAGCAGGAGTACAAGCGTGAGTCTTTCAACATGTTTGGCAATATGCTTGAGTCACTAAAATATGAAGTGATTAGTGTGCTGAGCAAGGTCCAGGTAAGGATGCCGGAAGAGGTTGAGGCATTAGATCAGCAACGCCGTGAGGAAGCTGAACGTCTGGCACGTCAGCAACAACTGAGCCACCAGGAGGAGAACGCGTTGGATGTTCGGGATCCCAATGCACCGGTAGTGGCTGAGCGAAAAATCGGGCGCAATGATTCTTGCCCATGTGGTTCTGGCAAGAAGTACAAACAATGCCACGGGCGTATACAGTAATAAGCTAGACCTGAAGGGTTCAGCTTGTGCGGAACCCTTCAGGTTATCGCTAACATTCATCTGAGGTTCAGCCTAGGCTGAACTTTTTTGTATATCATGCCTGGAAATAAAGTCAGGAGGGGATGATGAAGCATCTGAATATTGCCGTAGGAATTATCCGTAATCCGCATCAGGAAATTTTTATTACTCGCCGTGCTGCTGATTCACATATGGCTGGTTTTTGGGAGTTTCCAGGCGGTAAGGTCGAGGCAGGTGAAACTGTTGAGCAGGCGTTATATCGAGAATTACTCGAAGAAACGGGGATTTATGTTCATCAGATACAATTTGTCGATGTGCTGGAACATCGTTTTAGCGATCGTATTGTCACACTGAATTTCTATCTGGTGGAAGAGTGGAGAGGCGAGCCTTCTGGTCGTGAGGGTCAGTTAGGGCGGTGGGTAAAACAGAGTGAATTGTGTGAGAATGAGTTCCCAGAAGCCAACGCCAGTATTATCAAGTTACTGCTGGCACAGGCCAGCAGGGCACTATGATTTACCAGGTTTGATTTGCCGGGCCTGATTTTCCGACCCGCTTATCACCTGATGACATGGTTAGCAGGTCAATGATCTCCTGCTTCTTCACTCCAGTCTTCTGACTCCGAGAGTTCATTACTGCTTGGAATGCGTTTTTCTTCATCAGCCCATTCACCAAGGTCGATCAACTGACAGCGTTTGCTGCAAAACGGACGATATGGGCTGATCTCTCCCCAAACGATGGCTTTACCACAAGTTGGGCATTTAACTATGGTTGTCATAACGCTTATTTCTCCCCTTTATATCCGTAAGGGCTTAATTTTAATGTGTTAACAGCAAGCAAGTTCAAAGTTCAACCGTTCTGGCACGAGACCATTTTCATTGTCCAGTGGTAGAAAACGGATAGCATAACGTGTTTTATGACCAGAGATTTGCGGGTAAAGTTGATGATCCAGGTTGATCCGTAAACGTAGCAGATCAGCACCTTCGGCATTGTCTTGAAAGAACCCATTCAGGCTGGTTTGGTTGCGAAATGATCCGGTTTGGCGTACTAAACCCAAGATGATGGTAAGCGCTTGGTTTAGTGGTTCTAGGGTATCTAGCCAAGCTTTAACGTCGGCATTACGTTCATGCTGTGGAATATGCATCCAGATATGTAATGTGGGTAAGTCGAAACTGCAGCAACCCCCAGGAATACTCAAGCGTTGACGTACCAGGCTAATCAAGCGATCTTCACGTAAGGCCTGCCCCATACGAGGTGCTGTCATTAGTGAAGTTGCACGGGATTTCAATTGGTCGCGCAACTCATCGATTACTGATATATCAACACCGGGCATTTCTGCCCACTGCTGTAATTTCTGCTGTTGGCGCTCTAACTCCTTCAACAACTCGGTGCGAACTTCGCCACGGTCTAACACGTCTAGCAAGTCTGCGGTGGTGCGAAAAAAGGCCAGCGCAATCGATGTGTCACTCAGGGTTCTATGTGCCCCGAGTTGTTGCAGTAAAAACTCGATTCGCAGCCAAGTTCTCATTTTTTCATTCAACGGGTGTTCAAAAAGAACGGTTGGAGAAACGTCGCTCATTCAATTTAATCCTGTCGGGGAGCTGAGGTTGCCAGCTCAAGATAGCGGCGATGCAGGGAGGCAACAGAAGGCTCTATCCCTAGCGTACTGCCACTATTGTCAATGACGTCATCCGCAATGGCCAGACGCTGTTCACGTGTGGCTTGTGCAGACAAAATGTTCATTGCCTGTTGGCGGCTAATACCGTCACGGGCCATAGTGCGTGCTAATTGTGTTTCGTGGTCCACATCGACAACTAAAACACGGTTAGCATATTTTTGGAGCCTATTTTCTGCCAACAACGGTACGACCCACAGCACATAGGGGCTGTCAGCTTGCGCTAATTGGCGCTGTGTTTCCTGTTGGATCAATGGGTGCAGCAACTGTTCCAGCCAGGCTTTCTCATCTGGATGGCTGAAGATCCATTGACGCAGGGCTGAACGGTTAAGTGAACCATCTGCTTGCATTATTTCATGGCCAAAATGTGTCTCAATGGCTATTAATGCAGGGCTCCCCGGTTCGACAACCTTACGGGCAATCACATCTGCATCAACAATGGTTACACCTAAATGTGCAAAAGCAGCTGTAACGGTTGACTTGCCACTGCCAATGCCACCGGTCAACGCAACAACGTAAGCCATAAAAAGGAAGGCTCCTAATTAATAATAAACGAATCATAAATCGATCGTAAACAAGTGCCAGTAGGGAAGAATAACTTAACCGACTCATTTTACGCTGGTCAGTTCATCAAAGCGCATACTCTTGCCTACTGGCTAAGTACAGCACGGAGGTGGCACCACGATCCATTGAGGAACTAGGTCTACATTATCGCAGGTAAATTTGTGGGATTGTAGCGTAAATAAACAAGAAATCGCAGTCTTGCCGAACGATTATTAGTGCGTATGATAACGTCACTGGAACTGGCATTAATCTGCCCAGCGTTTTCAGACCGTTGTGTGGTGTGTTACTGGGGGCGTTTGTGTTAGGCCCCGTTAGTCACCACAGGCTCTTTACTGGGGCCGAGGTTTGAAATCTATAGGGTAGAGGCTCGAATACTCTCTCTGCTCCGCGATCTGTCGCCAAAAACCAGGAATTATTTGTCATGCGTATTGAAGAAGATTTGAAGTTGGGTTTTAAAGATGTATTGATCCGCCCGAAACGCTCTACATTGAAAAGTCGCTCAGAGGTTGAATTGGCTCGCCAATTTACCTTCAAACATTCAGGTTGGAGTTGGTCCGGAGTGCCGATTATTGCGGCCAACATGGATACCGTGGGTACTTTCCGTATGGCTGAGGCTTTGGCTTCTTTTAATGTGCTGACTGCCATTCATAAACACTACAGCGTTGAACAGTGGGCTGAGTTTGTGGCGCGAGTGCCTGAGTCCACGTTACATCATGTGATGGTTTCCACCGGGACTTCCGAGGCGGATTTCATCAAAATGAAACAAATACTGGCACTTTCACCTGCATTGAAATTTATCTGTATTGATGTTGCCAATGGATACTCCGAACACTTTGTTGCCTTCTTGCAAAAAGCGCGTGAAGCTTGCCCGAGCCATGTGATTTGCGCGGGTAATGTAGTGACCGGTGAAATGGTAGAAGAGTTGGTACTGTCTGGTGCTGATATTGTTAAAGTAGGTATTGGCCCTGGCTCGGTCTGTACAACACGTGTGAAAACCGGTGTTGGCTACCCGCAGCTTTCTGCGGTTATCGAGTGTGCTGATGCTGCACACGGGCTGGGCGGGCAGATTGTGAGTGATGGTGGTTGTTCAGCACCGGGCGATGTGGCTAAAGCTTTCGGCGGTGGTGCAGATTTTGTGATGCTCGGCGGTATGTTGGCGGGGCATGATGAATGTGAAGGCAGTGTCGTTGAAGAAAATGGCGAAAAATTCATGCTGTTTTATGGTATGAGTTCAGAGTCTGCAATGAAGCGCCACGTCGGTGGTGTTGCTGGATATCGTGCAGCGGAAGGTAAAACGGTTAAATTACCACTGCGTGGTGAAGTTGAATTTACTGTACGCGATATTCTTGGCGGTTTACGCTCTGCTTGCACTTATGTTGGGGCAGAACGCTTGAAAGAATTAACTAAGCGTACAACGTTTATCCGGGTTGCAGAGCAGGAAAACCGCGTTTTCACTAGTAAGTGATCGTATAGCATCATATTTATACCCAAAATAATTCGAGTTGCATGTAGGTGGCAGCGATAGAAAATAAGTCAGAAATTGATTTTAACGCTGTTTGCAGCGACCCCGATAGGGGCGAGCCTCATGGACGAGGCGAGTAACCGCAGCTAACACCGAAGCGGCTTGAAGTATGAGGAGTATACTTAAAATACTTCAAGTTGCAGCTAACCCGCTGCAATTTGAAGTATTAAATATAAATATCCCTGCCAAAATTAATGGACATCGGCGATAGTGGAATCGTCTAATATAAGCTTAATACATCCCTTCTCAATGGGCCATATGTCGAAAAAGGTCCTTCCCCCTAGTTTTCTTATGACACTATTCTTATGAGCATAAGTGGTTTTTGGTGAAATATTTAATCGTAGACTGATGAATGAAATACTCTTGCCATCAATGATATAGGAAAACACTGATTTCTCGCGCTCAGACAAAATATTCTTTTTAAACAATTTTTTACTTGCAGTTGCTTTTTTTATGGCAGAGTCTATCTCTTCAATTGTGGCTTTTCTATCCAATATAGTGTGTTGCATAAAGGCATGATTGAAATTATTTTTATCTTTTGTTGGGATGATGATTATCTGCCCTGGAAATTCCCCTACCGATATTAGATATGAGATTTTCATACAGAAGTTTGACATGTTTAAAATAAAAATATCACTACTTTTATATTTGTTTTTTTTGATTTTATCAACAAGATTTCTTGAAGTCTCCCTTTTTATAGAATGGCCGATAGCCATCATGGCACTCGATAATCCCATGAAAAAATAATTATTTTGTGTTGTTACATATATTGGCATAATGTTTTTCTGCTAAATTATTTTATTCCAATATACAATATGTATATTGATTGATTTTAAAGCGGGTTATAAATGGTGCGTGGAATAAGTTTTTACACAAGGTATAATATCTTTGATACTGCAGTATGTTCAGTGGGTAGTTAGCTATCTGCCACAATGGTTTCACTATAAAGTTGAGTGATACTTTCTTCTTTCAATCGATATCCTCTACTACGTATAGTCAGTATAAAATCTTCTGCTAAACCAATTTGGATTAGTTTATCTCTTAACTCCTTCGTCACCTGGTTTAGTCGTTTGTAAGATGAAACAAGCCCTCTCTTATCCCAGACTTCACTTAAAATATTTTCATAGGGAATAACCGTTTGTTTAGCGTTCTCGAGTAGGTAAATAAACAACGCCATCGAGGTTTCACTTAAAAATACAGCTTCTGACATATAATAGTTCTGCTTTTGAAGTGCATATATGCGTGAAACGGTTCTTTGTTCAATGTCGACACGAATTTCACTCCCAATAAGGTAACCATAAATATTTTTATGCATAGCGACGCTCCAGTAATTCCTCATGGATTAGATGATTATTGAATCGAATTTATTGAATAATCAAATAGATGATGGTGGTAATAAAGGTAAGATTAATCTTAATTCGGGGCTATTATCGCAACATGAAGCGGGTAAAAAAACCCACAAAGACAATTGACCCCTGTGATTCTTTATCTGGTAAAGGTGATGTAAATTCTCTTATGTAAAATAATTACCTTTTTTTTACAAAAAAAATGGAGTTTATCTCTGCCTTTTGAGTGATTGGGAGGTGGGTTATATTCACCAATTTAATTAAATTTTAAGGTTATCGTCCTGTTAATTTTTGGTATCAAAAATGTTTACACCAAAAAGGAGCTATTGAACAGGAAATACACCTCGTCAGTATGGAATGAGTGAGATAAGAGTCATTAGGGTTAAACAGATGAAAATTGTAAAGGCCATTAAATACCCAGGAGAAGGGGAATCTCAAGGAGTAAAAATCTCTCAATAAAGGGGAGTGCAAATTTTTAAATCAACTTAAGAGTCTTTTAAGATCATCTCTATCACATAACCAATTGATTTCATGTTATTTTTTTATTTCTCATTGAGCGGGTGTTTTGTGCTTAATTAATGAACTAAATATATATTATATAAAATACCTTGTGTGATAATAATCACATCAATAGGTTAGCCATATAGACTAATAAAATATTGATATGCCATCCACAGTAATATCTAACTAGGTTATTAATTATCGGGGGGGCGGGGTTTTTATAGCGTAAATAGTGGTTTTATAGCGCAAATAGTATTGATGTTCTGTTGTTGTAAATACAACAGATATAGGTATTAGTCTTTGAGGGATCACGAGTAAAATTTGTGGTTAGGTTTGATTATGAGTATTTATATTCACAGTTATATTATTGACAATGAAGTTAGAGTTGATGTTGAACAAATGGTGGTGGCGCGTATATTTTCATCACGCAAAGCCAATTATTATTCTGCCGAGGCGGTCTTTCTCGGGGAAACAGCAATGAAGCTGTTTGCATTTCTACTTGAACGCTCCAAGCAGAGTATTGTGTTATATGATGATATTTTAGATGAGGTCTGGGATAAGCGCGGGCTTATTTCTTCTTACAAACGTTTGAGCCAGGTAATGATGGGGTTAAAGGCAAAGCTGCAGGATCTCGGCTTGGCGGATGACTTTATCCGCACTGTTCGTGGCAAAGGGTATCGCGTGAAGGATATGGATATTCTGCCTCTATATAGTATGCCGATGATCAATGAAAATGATATCGTTGGCAATGACTGTTAGCCGTAGTTGAATTTTAATTCGGCAGTGAGCAGCTTTACACTATCTAAAAAATCATTGAAATTGGCTGCAATAGATAAACTAACGAGTTTAACCTTACTTGTTAAGTATGGCTTCGCTATTATTGCAATAGCCAAAGGGAATGACATTACTGGAAATAAGATGGTTTCCATCATGTTCTGGGGTGATTCTAAAAGTTAAAATGTCGGGGTTTATAAAATGGGTATATATCATACTTCGCATAAATGGAGATAGATTTTTGGGAAGCACATCTTCGACATTTTTATTCATTGTGTCTGTGATCTTTAAAACATACTCGTTATTCTTTGGTGATGAGTAGGAGAAGGCTAGGCGTTGAGATATGGGGAATTTTGTATCATCTGTTGTATTTACAATCGCATTTATATTCATATTTCCTTTTGGCTTGATAAAAGAGATGCTAACGACAGCATTAATTTTTTCCTCTCCAAGGTCACTTTCATAGCTAGCATTTAATATAATGTGGCACTTCATGCTTTCGATTTTGCTTTGAGTGTGAAAATCATATAAAAATCCCAACCCTACACCGGAGCCTAGTAGAAGTAAAATAATTAACGGCATCAATTTCATTGGATTACCTCAAGTCAGCCATAAAGTAAGAAATACACGCATCACTTTCTTTATGATTTTTCTCACATGCAATAAGTGATGTGCGATTTAAGAATGGAAGTGTAGAGTAATATATCTTCTGTGGCTGGCTACAGTTTACATTGTTTTTTATAATGTCTTTTTTCACATCATTCAGCGTTGTGCGTGATGTGAAAGTAAATATTTCACACTTGTCGATATCTCCAATACCGTGATATTGCGATAAACTGGTATTTTTAGTCGAGTTAGAGTTAAGTAACCAGATGGTGATAAAAAATGTCACCAAGAAGGTCAATAGAGATAGGAAAGTAATAATCGCTAGTCGATATCTGCTATTTCCCCTGACAATATTTACTATTTTTGCCCATGCAGGCTTGCTTGCCGATGGATCTGATAGTGTAACTTCTTTTTCAGGGTAGTCATTAAAGGTTAAACTAATTTCATTTGATATACTGACCCCACGCCTTGGAATGGTGATGATAACTTCACGATCAAAACCAACTTCCTCGAAGGCTCGGCGCAGCATAGCGATGTGCTGGTAGAAGGTATTGGCCGTAATTTCAAGGCCATCATTTTCCCATACATTTTCAAAGAAATCATTTTGTGGTATTAAGTCGGGATGGCGTTCTATTAATAAAGCTAAACATTTATTGGTGCGAGAATAGAGTGTGACTTTTTTCTCTGGTTGACTAATGTTATACAGCAACGCGAGTTGACTGTTGTAAGCGATAACATTATCGAAAAAAACCAACATTACGATCCTCCTTTTTACTGAACAAACCAAACTGTGCTGTAAAAATAGGCAGATAAATTGTTTGGCTACATGTGTCTCAAAACTACGAAGTCCAAGATTGTTAGCACACATTTCGCAGGGCAGAAAATGTACAATAGTCTAAGAACTCGCTAAAAACCTCCCTAATACAGCTAAAAAATCTGTAGTCTAAGACCGAGAGAGTATATACCTGATTCGACTGCTGTACTAGCCAAGTAAATAAACCATGTTAATAACTGTATGTTATATAACTGTTTTTATAAAAAACATCTGAGAGGAGGGGCATAAATCAACCCTAGTAACTGCGCGATTATTTGATACATCGATATCCTGGCCTTTTACAGAGGGCAGCAAACGATGTTCGGAAAATGAGTGTTTTACTGTGTGGTTTTAGAGGGGGGTTTTTATCATCATATTGACTAAAATAAATTAATCATGATTGTCAAAACACCAGAGCCGTTAACGTCATTACTCTAATATTGCCTTGATTCCGGTCTGGCATAGTTTCGTTTCGTAGAATTGAGTTATTGATAGGTTATCGCCATAGTGGCGGTTGCGTTAAAATTTCCTGTAGCTAAAGCGGTTGTCCCATTTTTATAAGGCACACTGGTAAAGGTAAAGTTGCTGTTGGCATTATTAATGTTGGTCATCCCTTGGTTAATAGGAAAGCCATTGCCCGCTCCATTTAATGGTAATGGAAAGCTACTATTTACCGAGGCTCCCATATATAAGGCGATACCAAAGTTCTGGTTGCTACCCGCACTGGCTTGTAAAACGTTACTGGGGGCGCCAGTCAGTTGAGTCGCTATAACTTGAACATAGGGGGTACCCCGGTAGTAGCTACAACTGATTGGTACGGTGGTCGATTTTGCACCGTTAACCCCATTGACATTCGCGACAGCAATATCGCCAAAATTAACAGAAATCGCGTTACCTCCATTAATATTACAAGGAGGGATGTAGACAGTACCAGAGATATTAATCATGGCATCTACAGCGTAGCCAGGCACTGAAGTTAGCAGTGATGCCCCCATCACAAACAAACTGACAGGGAATTTAAACCAGAATTTTTTTTCCATGATATATCAATATCCAGCCAGGTTAGTTTTTAAGGAATTTAAATGGTTATACTTATTAGACAATAAGTTGCACATGTTCATTAGAGGATTCCCCCTAGTTGTCCACATGCAACTTCAATAAGTATACTGATGCATCCATTTACTGGTAAATAATCGCAATGGATGCCGACGCAGTAAAAGTCCCTGCTGCCAGTCTCGTATAATCAGACGTTACTGGTGCTGCAGTCAGGGTAAATGTACGGTTACTGCCAGTCCCTGTCATACCATTGGTCGCTGCATAGCCAACACCACTACCTGCTCCCAATAGCAATCTCTTATTTGCATCAATCCCAGTACCTTGATAAAGCGCAATACCCAATGCAGTCTGGTTGGTGGCTAAAATATTACTTGGTGCAGCTTGCCCGGTCATTACTGTACCGCCAATCAGCACGTAAGGTGTACCAACGCTATAGGGGCAATTAAGTGTAATGGCTTGGGTCACTGCATTGATACCTGGGCTGGCAATAGTGCTGACCCTTTGAATCTCCATCGATGGAAAAACAATAGAAATATCAGTATTGTTATTGACTACGCAATTAGGGATAATCAGAGTTCCGCTAAATTTCAGGTCCACTGCACTTGCCTGAAATGATATGCAGAATGCACTGGCATAAATCATTTTTTTCAAAATATTTTTCTGTTTCATGATGATATCAACTCATTGGTAAGATAGTTCAAATTGTACTGTTGCCATATAAACACCCGGGGCAACACTCCTGTTTTGTACAGCCTCAGATGTGGCCTGAACAAAAGCTTTAAAAGGTAATCTGACCTGATCACTGTTTACTAAGAGACCCTGGCCGGTGACCGTACCTATTGGTAGTAATGTTTGCCCATCGGTATCAATAATCCCGATAGCCAGTTTTCCCGCATTATTGCCTTGCACCGCGACATAACCAGGTAATGCTGATTCAGTTGTTCCGCGAAATGTGACTTTAACCAGTTTACCCAACGTACTGGCATAGCAATGAACCAGGTTAATGGCGAACGCTACACTAGGTGTCTTGGCAGGTAATACCCAAAAATCACGATATGGTCGTGTAGGAAATATTACTTCTTGCTGCAGGCTGTCGTTATCAATGGTACAAGGGCGATCAAATAATTCACCGCTGAATTGCATTTGACTATTGCTTTCGGCGTGGGCAGGTGAGAGGCTCAACATCAATATAGCCAATCCAGCCATGATAAATTTTATTACCCTTGCACTATATTGCATAAATACCTCGCGCACTTATTTTATTCAGATTTCAGAGCAGCCCTTGGTGGTCTACCTCCTGACTGATTTTTATTTTGGTTGCTAACCAATAGCAACTTGAGCAAACAGTAGTAGCTGTTTTTATGTTGTAATAACGTAAATCCCCCTCTACCTTTGATGGTTATCTACTTTGCTTTTATTACAACTATTTCAATGCTTTTAATATCAGCTGATATAATATGAAAACTTCTTTTTTTGTATCAATCCGCTAATATCCATTAGTTAACAACCTGTTAAAGGATAACATTACCCTTTAAGCACGGTACAACGTGCAGCACTACAGCTGAATTTTAAAACTGGGCGGCCACCGTAGTCATCAATATAAGTTAGATGCGGGTTGGAGTAACTGCCTGATTTTACATTCATATTAGACTTTGGGGCTAACATGACTGACTGAAACTCACCCTCGTCAGCCTCTTTTTTACTGTTACCCATGCCAATGACTGTAATGTAGTAAGGTGTTGGGTTTTCAATACGGTATCCATCAGCCACTTTATTTAATACTAACTGATCCTGCCAGACAGTATTTGGTGCAGTCATAATGGACTTTGGCCGATAGAATAATTTTATCTTGGTCTGTAGTGCTATTTGTAGCACGTTCGCCTTTTCACTTTTTGGTGGAATTTCACGCAGGTTAAAATAAAACAGTGACTCCCTGTCTTGAGGTAATTGACTGATCTCTGGTGTCGAGATAACCCTGATTGCTGCTTTTTCTTGCGGTTCAAGGCGTTGTACCGGCGGTGTTACCAGCAATGGACCAGTTGTTATTTTAACTTGTTTTTCATCTTCCAACCATGTTTGAGCCAGATAGGGTAACTGGCTATTATCATTAGATATGTTGACTGAAACGGATTTTTCTCCACCATCAAAAACGACCCGTGTACGATCCAATGAAATTGCCGCATTGGCTGCAGGCCCTAGCGCGATCCCCCCAGCTATGATTAATAGAATGCTAGTGATACTTGATACTTTTGACATAAAAACTCCACATAAAGATTCAGTCTTGCAAAATAGAGATTAATTTTGATGCAAACAGGGACTAGTGATAAAGTCTCCTCTTTCCATTACTCTGCTGGCATAGTGATAATATCCCGGCAGGGTAGTAACAGTTGTTTTCCTTCAACGACGTCGTTAGGAATAGTTATCTGACATTTCTGTTTATTATCCCAAGATACGTTCAGTGTTTCGCCAGCGGCGATGCCACTCAACCAAGCTAGGCCATCTTCGCTGACAATGCCTAGTTCGCTGCCTGCACTATTGTTGACACTGGCACCAAATGGCGGATAACTATTATCTGAAAGCCGCAATACAGCAAACAGGCGTATCCCCTTTAACACCTCAAATTTCCTGTAGCCCACCGCACCTTCAGTTAGTACTGATTCTACTGTCGTTCGTTTGGCTTCCATATTATCGGGTAGCTTGTCCAAATCTACTGAGGTCAGGTTACGTTGGTAACTACTGATGTTGCTGACTACGCCGATTCCCCAACGGTTAGTTTTAACTCGGCTTCCATCAATGGGTACACCCGCGATACCATCAGTATCGACCAAGAGCCGGGTTCCACCATTGATACCACCACTGTGCAGTGCGGCACCTTTAGTGGTGACTGTTGCCCCACCGGTGAGATTAATACCGGCCGCGACATAGTTGTCTTCGACATAGGTCATATTACCTGCGACGCTGACTAACGGACTGCTATGAGTGTAATAGCCACTAAACTGTGACTGAGTATTTTGTTCACCACCGGAATTAACCCCGGCATTAACATTATAGCTATCCAGCCCCCCATTAACGGTTGAGCTATATCCTACCGTTTGTGTATAGCGGTCATTGTTTTTGCTGCCATTATAGCTAATATACCCACTACCAAGTGGCATTGATAATCGAAAGAATAGGGCGTTATTATTGGCAGTCTGATATTTGGTACGTGATGCAGACATCCCCAATGAAACGTTCTTAAAGCCAAAGATATCAAAATAGCGGTTAACATTTAATGCATAATAGTTAGAAATCCCTTGATCCCAAAAGGTTTGATAGCTGTATTGCAGGTTGACCGAAGTCTGCAAGGATTCAAAATTTTTATTTAACGTGATCGTATACTGTTCTTTCTCTTGCCCGAAACTGTTATCACGGTAACGATTATCCAGATACTGTTGCATCGTCAGATAACCTTTTTCAGAAAAACGATAGCCAGCAAAGGTGATATCGGTATTCGCCTGATCAAAGAATTTGGAGTAACTAAACCGCCATGATTTCCCTTGTTTATTACCATGCTCAGGTAAGTTAGCCAGAGATTGTGTGACATCTGCAGATAATGTGCCCAATAGGTTCATGTCACGCCCAAGCCCGAGCGCGATAGCATGATATTCCCCTGCTTCTATCCCTCCCCCGTACAGGGACCAACTGTTGCTTATCCCCCAGGAAGCTTCACCACTGAGAAATGCCGGTCCCTCAAGTTCGTGATTATTCACGCGGGAGCGCCCACCAAAGAGTTTATAGCGCACCTGGCCTGGACGTGTGAGGTAAGGAACATAGGCAGTATCAACAGTAAAGGTTTTCTTCTGTCCCGTTTGTTCTAGTATCTCAACATCCAGCCGACCCCGCACAGAACTGTCCAGATCTTGAATGGTAAATGGCCCCGCAGGTACGGTACTGTCATAAAGCACTCTTCCCTGTTGTGAAATAATCACACGGGCATTGGTGTCCGCAATTCCTGATACTTGTGGAGCATAGCCACGTAGTTTAGGGGGGAGCATCCGGTCATCGCTGGTCAGGCTTGCTCCGGTATACAACCAGCTACTGAAAATATCTGAGCTAAGATAGTTTTCTCCCAGCATTAACATGGCGCGTAATTGCGGCAATGAGCGATAGGCATAATAACGACTCCAATCAAAGGTGTTTTGGTTACCCACACCTTGATTACCTCGGTAATTACTACTGTAATTACCTTGGTAATCAGCTCGTAAACGCCATGGTCCAATATTTGCGCCAGTTGTACCGTTATAGCTTACATTTTCTCTGTTTGCTTCGGATTTATTTTTAGTGCTATCGGCATTGATATTATAATCAAACAGTAAGGCTGGGATACCCTCTTCCCAACGAGAAGGAGGTAACCAAGACTGGTCAGAATATTCCAACCATATTTGTGGCATATTCACCAATAATAGACTATCTGCCATATTGGTACTTAACTCAAAGCCTTTTAGCGCACTAAAATCGGCACATTGCCCTTGATGCCAGTAGGTCACCTTTTTTAATGCCACCTCTGTTAATCCCATTTTTTCTACAATTTCAGCAGAAAGACAGGGCTGAGGTAACACAGTCGTGGGTTCTTTTTCAGAATTCTCACTTTCTTCACCATTTTTATCTCTCTCAATAAACTCTATCGAGACGCTACCGGGGGTTATTGCTTGTTTGTTTAGTTGTATCTGCAGCGGATAGGTTCCCGGAAGAACATAGCCCTTTTGAGAAAACCTCGAAAAATCAATGTTTTCCCTATCGCTCGTATCCAGTACATCGGTATTAAACTCAATGGCATAGGCGCTATCCTGAGATGATAAAAAAAACATAAAAACCGTAATGTTTCTGATGAAAGAATTTATTTTTATCATTTTAACTAACCAATAACCGACGGGTGTTGATTGTAAAGTGAGCTATAGGAGTCTTGATCTTTGATGCGGTTTTTTATGATTTCTTAAAAGTCATGGCTTTAAATGACTATATTCATATCATTGCTTATGGCGACTCCATCGCCCACGGTATTTCTTGGCAATTCTTGCCCTTGGCTGAATGCAACTTGGAATATAAAGCAAGCGAATATAAATATTTATTGATAATTTACTTTGAATTTCAATGCAAAATTATAATGTCCGCTATGTACAATATTTTCACTGTTAGTTAAGTACACTTTATAATCCAACTCCTTTTCATTTTTACCTAATACTTGAGGCGGTAATGGGATACCAGAAGAAGCCCAACTTCCTCTACTATCCTGTATCTTGAGGTCAATGCCAGTGGCGGCATCGCTACTGTTAGTAATATCTACTCTTTCCCATTCAAAGAGAATTTCGATTAAGTGGCCTGTATAGTCATCTTTCCCTAACTCACAACCGGTCATTCTCAGCTTTAGTACTTTCTCTGGTAGTGAAGGTATACTTTGCAATTCACTTATAGGGGTGACCCCCATATCAATGGTCTGATAATTATCATCCATCGCCAGATTACAGGCAGATGCAATAACAACTCCTGAAAAAGTAGCCCGACCAATGGCAAATTTATTTTTGCTTGTTACATCAATAAACGGACTCGCTGTATTGGTGAGCGGGATATCCGTCGCTGCGATGTTTGAACCGCCATACAAGCAAAAACTGATTAATACTAATGTTGTTTTTAAATGCATGGATTAGCCAATAGTTATATAAGTAGGCCTATATCTATCCCTTTCAAGTTGAAGAAAGTATTATTCGCTCCCTCCATGGAGCGCGTAACTCGTTACACCTTGAGATAGCTAGCTATATTACCCGCTTTATTATATAAATTTCATAATAATTTTGAGGGGTTATTGATACGCCAAGCTGAAGTTAGCCGTTGCATTGAACTCACCAGCGGTTACAGTTGCAACATCAGCCGCTTTGGCCACTGCGCCAAAAGTGAATTGGTTTGAGTTATCCTGCAGAACCATCGGTGCACTGGCGGAACCATCAAAGGAGATCTCGGCACCGGATTGTTGAGAGGTCAACACAATACCCACACCCGTACCGCCAGTTGTACCCAACATAGCTGGTTTACCCTGTACTGTTCCACCGGTAAAACTGACTGTTACTGTGCCATTTTTTCCACCCTGAACGAAGCTGGTGATATCGCAGTTAATCAATTCTATCTTGAAGTTTTTGGTGGGAGAAACACCACCCGCTTTCAGGTTTGCCAAGTTCAGTTGACCAAAATCAACGACTTGATCGGCAGAATCAGAGGTAATACCGCAAGGCGCATCGATAACGGTACCTTTAAACTGTACGGTTCCTGAACCCTGATCGGCTGCTTGAGCGGTCAGTGCAGTTAATGAGAGGGTCAAGATGCCAGTAGCTAATGCAATTTTAGACAGTTTCATTTACAACATTTCCTTATACTATAGAGGATATTTTATTCCTGAAGTTAGTATGGTTTCCCATACTAAACATCTCCACGCCAAGTGAGCTAAAACACATCTTTTATTAACCAAAAGCCAAGCTAATAACGTGTTTTCCAATGGGGATTCCATAGAGGTATCCCCATTGGAAAATGTGCATTTAAAAATAATCAGTTTAAAAAAAGTGTTGAGATATCTTTCGGTAACAGTGACCTGATTTCTGCGCTTATCCTAGTGTTTCTTTTTATTGAAAGTAACCCACGCATCATGGGGTGTTTTTTATTCACTTTCATCTATCTTTATCTTAAATCTTCACTTTCATGGTTTAATGTTCTGAATTTATTATTTCAATCAGACTTAAATCTGCATGATTGGTTTTTTCATGGGGAGTGAATTATTGTGAAGAAAGACGGTTTTTGGAACAAATCACCTAAGCGGGTGGGTATATTTATCTTGGCGATTGGAATCAAGAATTCTTGTTTTATTAAGGTGGTAAAGAGCTGGCTGTAGCATGTTTATTAATCGTTTGCGGAGCTATCATCTCATCATAAATTTATTGCCTGGCGTGGGGGGACTGGTTATTACCCTAAAACATTTCCTAGCTGGAAGATCGGTAAATACATGGCGATAACCAGGGTCCCGACAATCCCGCCGACTATCATCAGCAGCATGGGTTCCAGTGTTTGAGCTAGTGTATCGGCGAGTTCATGGGTTTGCTGTTCATGCCAAAGCGCCAGTTTGCCTAGCAGGGTATCTAACGTACCGGATTCTTCACCTACACGAACTAACTGCTGGCATAAAGAAGGGAATAACGGTTGTTGCGCGAGTGCTCGATGAAAAGGCGTCCCCTGACTGAGTTGTTGTTCAATAGATTCCAGTGCTTGGCGGTAGAATATATTGTTTACTGACAACATAGCAGCATTCAGACCAGCAATCAGGGTTAGCCCTGCTTGTTGTGTCATTGCCAGAATATGAAATATCTGGCTCAGGTAGTTCCCCTTGATCAAGGATGAAATCAATGGAACACGTAATAAAAGCGCTTGTTCCCGCCGCTGCCACTGTGTCAATGGATGTAGTCGGCGCAGATAAAACCCGATGATCCCCACCAGCATACTGAGTAGATAAGGCCCGACATCAACCAATAAATCAGAGAGTGACAGTAACCCTTGAGTAAACCAGGGAAGGGGAGCATCAAAGGATTGGTACACTTTAGCGAATTCTGGTAGCACCATAACCAGCATCAGGATGCTGACCAGCAGGGCAATCAAGCAGATAAACAGTGGATAACGCAGCGCTTTCAGGACTTTTTTGTGCAATTTTTGCTGAATTTCCTGCTGTTTTGCCAGTTGCAGGCAACAATGATCCAGGTTTCCGGTCATTTCACCGATAGCGATAAGTTGGTGATAGATTAAGGGGAAAATATTGTGCTGCTCTGCGAGGACGGTAGATAAAGGTTGTCCGGCCGCCACTTTATCGCTTATTTCTGTTAGCAGACAGCGCCAGGCTGCAGATTGATGCTCCACAGCTAACAAGCGCAGACTATTAACCAACGGCAACCCTGCTTGTAACAAGGTTGCCAATTGGCGGGTAAACTGGATCATCGGTTCGCCATGCCATTGTTTGGCAGGAACTCGCTGGCCCGCACTGACTTGGTATGGCTGCAGATTTTGTGCCAGCAGTTGCTGATACACTTGGTGCTTTCCGGTAGCCATAAATTCGCCGTGTTGTATTACTCCATGGCTGTCAATCGCTTGCCAACGATAGAGACGTCGCCCAGTCATGCTGCGCTCTCTGGGGAGGTGAGTACGCCAACTACGCGATATATTTCTTCCAGTGAGGTGATGCCCTGCTCAACCAGTGCCAGGCCAGCTTGCAGTAGTGTGATTTGCCCTTGTTGCTGGGCGATCTCCGCTAGTTGTATTACCGAGGCATTGTGCATCAGGGCATTTTGCACTTCTGGCGTGATATTGAGTAACTCATAGATACCAATACGGCCGTAATATCCGCCAAAACAGTGTTCGCAACCGGTAGCACACCAAGGAATAAGAGGAGCGGATCTGATCGTTGCCGGGAAATGGATACTATCGGTTTGCGGATGGCGACAATGTGAGCATAAGCGGCGCACCAAGCGTTGGGCAATCACCAGCTTCAAGCTGGCAGCCAGTAGATAACCCGGTATCCCCATTTGGGTCAGGCGCGTCAAGGTTTCACAAGTAGAATTAGTATGGAGGGTTGAGAGAACTAAATGCCCTGTTTGTGCGGCTTTTACGGCGATTTCGGCGGTTTCTTGGTCACGGATTTCGCCGATCATGATGACATCAGGGTCCTGCCGTAACAACGCTCGCAATACACGCGCGAAATCGAGATCGGTTTTGCTGTTGACTTGTGTCTGGTTGATGCCAAATACCGGGATTTCAATGGGGTCCTCCACACTGCACAAATTACTCTGCGTGTCATTTAATTGGCGTAGGGCGCTATAGAGTGTCACGGTTTTACCGCTGCCAGTGGGGCCAGTTACCAGGATCATCCCTTGCGGATGGGACAGGGCATGGGCAAAAAAGCCAAGGGCTTCCTGACTCATACCGAGCTGTTCGAGAGGTAATTCCTGGCGGTCTGTTTGCAAGATCCTCAACACCACTTTTTCGCCATGTAGTGTTGGCAAGGTGGAGATACGCATTGAAAAGCTACTGTTGTCCAGTTGTACATTAAGTTGGCCATCTTGTGGCAGACGGCGTTCTGCTATATCCAGTTGCCCCATCACCTTCAATCTGGCGATAACCTGTGCTGCCAATAGGATGGGCGCTGAAGCAATAACCTGTAAAACACCATCGATTCTCAACCTGACGCGAAATGCTTGCGGGTAGGGTTCAAAATGCACATCAGAGGCACGTCGCTGTATTGCACTACGTAGAGTTTGATTAATAAATTGTATGGCTGGTGTCTCACTGGTGTCATTAAGTGAGGCGGCTGGTTCCCCACTGTGTTCCGGCAGTGGTAGCGGGGAATTGGCGGGCCATGCGTGTTGTGTCTGCTCCAGTCGGGCGAGGGGCCATTGTTCAATTTCAATGTTTTTACCGGTAGCGAAGCGTAGAGCCTGCACCAGCGCGGAGGGGATCTCACCATGCAGGGCGACAGTCAGTTTCTGTTCATCTTCACTGAGTGCCAAGGCCTGATAATGCTGGCATAACGCGTGGATTTCGCTATTGATTTCCATAACTCAGCCCTCATTCACGGGTATTATCAAAGCGCAGAACTTCCTGACACGCCTCCAGCAAATTGCTGTTTTCACTGTTGCATTGGCGTGTCCATTGTAGTGAGCCGGTTGAAGTGACAGTTGGGGTCAGTGTGGCCGTCAGCCCTTGCAAACTCTGAGAGCCAACGAGATTAATTACCCCCTGTTGCACCTGAATACGGCTGATATAACGTGATGCAGTTCCGGTAGGGATCCCCTTCTTGCCTTCATCGCACCCGGTCAGGCCGCCACCTTCAAGAGCGCATAATTCGACGGCCATTTTATAGGGCGCCATAGTCTGCAGCATGTCTGTCATGGCCGCTTTCTGGATATAACGCTGATAGGCTGGAATGCCAATTGCACTGAGTATGGCGATAATGGCGATCACCACCATAAGTTCGATGAGTGTAAAACCCTGTTGTTTTTCCATCAGTTGTGTCCTCCGTAGTTATTGGAGGACAACGTTAAAACGGTAATTGATAGGTAGCGAGAGGGGAATGGTTATTATGCGCAGCCTATCCAGCACAATAAGGTGGTATTACCGATTGTTGAAAAAGAATGCGCGGTGTTTCACAACCCAGAAACCAGCCCAGGCGCTCTTTAGGTTATCGCTGAGCCAGTTAAGTCTGAGCTATGCCAGTTGCCGGGGGCTAGATTACGAGGCCCATTTCTGGACCTCACCTAAAGAGGCACCTTTGCTGTACAACGAGATGTCAATATTATCCGAACTTTCAATGAACTAGAGTCATGATGAGCGTTGAAGAAGCCGGAAATTATTTAAATCTCATCGAGAGATCAAGTGCGGTAACATGTTTGGTTAATGCGCCCACGGATATGTAATCCACACCGGTTTCGGCGAACAGGTGCAATGTTTTTTCTGTGACGTTGCCAGAAATTTCCAGTTGTATACGCCCTTGTGCTAGCGCGACTGCTTCACGCATCATTTCAATGCTGAAATTGTCCAGCATAACGATATCAGCCCCGGCATCCAGCGCCTGTTGAAGTTCGTCCAACGATTCCACTTCTACTTCCACCGGAACATCTGCGTGCAGCGAGAAGGCTTGTTCTATTGCATTCTTAATTGAGCCACAGGCGATAATGTGGTTTTCCTTGATCAGAAAAGCATCCGAGAGACCCAACCGATGATTGTTGCCCCCACCACATAACACCGCATATTTCAGTGCGCTGCGCAGGCCCGGTAATGTTTTCCGCGTATCCAACAGGCGGGTTTGTGTACCTTGCAACAGTTTTACATAATGGTGCGTGGTAGTTGCGACACCAGAAAGTGTTTGTACAAAGTTCAAGGCGGTACGTTCGCCGGTCAGCAATATTCGTGCTGGACCAGTCAATTGGCATAAAGGTTGGTTGGCGATCAGTAGATCGCCATCTTCTACCAGCCAGATGATATTGACCTGCCCACCTAATTGGAAAAACACCTCTTCCAGCCAGCGACGACCACAAAAGATGCCCGCTTCACGGGTGATAACGGTGGCTTCGGCCTGTTTATCGGCAGGTAACAGTTGTGCGGTGATATCGCGCTCGGCATCGATAACTCCACCCAAATCTTCACGCAATGCCTGGGCGACGGTAGCGGGAATATCGCTGTTAATACGTTGAAATAGCAGGGAACGACGGCTGTCGGCACTGTAGCGGCGTGTCGGCATAGAAAACTCCGAAATCGGCAGAAGGATAGCAAATGCTCATGCTACTCTGTTTTTTGGCCCTGCGCCAGCGGGGCGTTATCATTAATATCAATAGGTTAGAAAGGAAAGGTGACACTAAAAAGTGCTAACTATTGCCAGGGTGTGGATAATACGTGGGTCTTCTATGGCCTAATGGTCTTGATATTGGTTACGGACGATTGATGTAACAGCTAGGGGGGCGTGGGTTTCCGGCTGATAGGTAACAAGCGGCGAGTTTGCAATTTATTGTGTAAAGGATCTAACTTGGGTCTAAAGAGTGATTCGCCAAATGCTTTACTTGAAAGAGTGACGGAAAATAAGCGGGAAGGATTGCGTGCGTTATTCATTGAGTAGAGCTTTGCAGGATGATGCTTTTATGAGCTATGATGGCGCCATATTTTACGGAGTCCATACTATGCGCAAGCTCAAAAAAAATAAGGTCGCTTACATGGCTGCCGCGATGGCGCTAGCAATGGCCCCTGTGCCTGCCAGTGCGCTGGGGTATAACGATATTGCTCTACACCCGTTTGACACAAGTACGACATTACAGGCGTTGCCCGGTTCGGTTGCGTACTTGCCTATAAGTGATGCAATCATCTATCTTCGAGCTATGACGGAACGCCTTCATTTCCATCTGACAAATATTCGCTCTGAATGGGAAGAAAAACAGATCCCGATCGCTATAGAGAATCAAAGCCCATTTGTGCAGAAACATTTGGTACGTGAATTAGGCAAGCGCATTGTTATAGCTAAGAAATTTGTCGATGCGGTAAAACAGGCCTTGGATGAAATTGAAGGTGATGACGATTTACGTCAAGAGATCATTACTTTTGGACGTGCCGCTGCAAGCCTTCGTTATACCGCCGAAGACTTTTTATCATTTATTGAACAAACTCATCCGCCAAAGAACGCAGGTTCTGAACTGATTAACGCCAGTGATGGTGAGGTGAAAGCCATGATCCGTGCAGAGCATGTATCTTTAGGGCTGGATACCCCTTCATTTGATCGGGCGGTGTAATGGCTACCGTTTCAATTCACCCTAGCGTTGAGCACCCAGCAGTAGCTACCCAGTACGCTCAGGCTTTACAGAATTGGAAGAATAGTAATGTATTACAGCCATTTTTGGGGAGCGAGGGACAATGGGAGCAGAACCGGAAGCTATGCGCCTCATTTGTTTACAAAATTCATATTCGTCTACCGAGTGATCCACCGTGGCTTTCGGGAACACCAATGGCGGCAAGGAAGTCTGATAACTACCTGGTATACACTCGGCATTGGTGCCGTGAGGATGAATACCAAGTTATCAGTATTATGAGTCCTGAAGCCCACGAAATGGCAAAAACGTCATTTCTGGTTGAGTTAGAGCGGAGAGCCGAACAATTCCAGAATACTTAAACCAGTTTTGAGGCTGGTTTTTTATCCCCAAAGAAAAGCCCCGACATTGAACTGACCCCATAAATTTGGATGCTTTTGAATTAAATCCCTTTAATATCAATTTATTAATTTCACTTTTCGGAATCATGCTACTCTGTTGTTAGAGTAAGTACCACAGCAAGCATTATACTCAAGTTCACTTGAGTGGCAGGTTGGCGTTAAGTGAAGAGGGTAATATAGGTATCCTCTGCTCGAAACTTGCAGAGTAATGAGAATTTAACCGAGAGAAGGTGAGGATGAGCTGATGACGCTGTTTACGCTATTACTGGTTTTGGCGTGGGAACGTCTATTTAAACAGGGTGAGCACTGGCAATTGGATCACTATCTTGACGTAGTGTTTCAGCGTCAGCATCGTTTCTCCTTGTTGCGGACGCTGGTGATGGCCTTGGCCTGGATGGCTTTAGTATGGGCTATCTTATGGCTGTTACGGGGCCTGCTGTTTGGCGTCGTTTCATTACTGTTGTGGATAGCGATTGGCCTGTTGTGCGTGGGGGCCGGGGCGATACGTCAACATTATCGAGCCTATCTGCAGGCTGCGCAGCAAGGAGATAGCCATGCCAGTGATCAGATGGCGGAAGAGTTGTCACTGATTCATGGTTTGCCGGTGAATGGGAGCGTAGAAGAGCGCCTGCGTGAACTACAGAATGCCTTGCTATGGATTAACTACCGTTATTATCTGGCACCGCTGTTCTGGTTTGTGGTGTGCGGGCCTTATGGGCCAATCGCCTTGGCGGGATATGCATTTCTGCGGGCTTATCAAACCTGGTTGGCCCGCCATCATTCGCCACTGGAGCGTTCTCAGGCGGGGATAGAATCCTTACTACATTGCCTGGATTGGATCCCGGTACGTCTGGCGGGGGTGGTTTATGCCTTGTTGGGGCACGGTGAAAAGGCATTGCCTGCGTGGTTTGCTTCGTTGTGGGACCGTCACACTTCACAGTATCAAGTATTGACACGTTTGGCGCAGTTTTCGCTGGCGCGCGAACCTCATACCGATCCCGTACAGACACCGCGTGCAGCCGTGTTGTTAGCGCGCAAGGTCACACTGTTTGTGGTGGTTGTGGTGGCGTTGCTGACAATTTACGGCGCATTGCTGTGAGGATTGGCAGCAAGATCTTGTCAGCATGCAGAAATGACGGGCGCTAGGCGCCCGTAAGAGGATTACAGTTTGGCGAAACAACGGCGCGCAGCATCGATGGTGCGCTGGATGTCTTCATCACTATGGGCAATAGACATAAACCCGGCCTCAAAGGCTGAGGGGGCCAGATAAACCCCTTCATCCAGCATCAGGTGGAAAAAGTGTTTAAAGCGCTCGACATCGCACTTCATCACATCCTGATAGCAGGTGACGCTTGGCGCATCGGTAAAGAACAGACCAAACATGCCCCCCACGTGATTGACAACTAATGGGATATTCTGATCTTTTGCCGCGTGCAACAGGCCGTTTGCCAACTTGGTGGTTAATTCGGTCAGTGTCTGGTGAACACCTACTTGTGCCACCTCGTTCAGACAGGCGAAGCCCGCGGCCATAGCAATCGGGTTACCCGACAATGTACCGGCCTGATACACCGGGCCTGTAGGGGCTAACGCCTCCATCACCTCACGGCGGCCACCAAAAGCACCTACTGGCATTCCCCCACCAATAATCTTGCCCAGGCAGGTCAGGTCCGGTTCCACCTCATAGTAAGCTTGAGCCCCGGCGAGTGCGACACGGAAACCGGTCATCACCTCATCAATAATCAATAGTGCACCATATTGGTCACATAACGCGCGCAAACCGGGTAGAAACTCAGGCAACGGCGGAATACAGTTCATATTGCCAGCGACCGGTTCAACGATGATACAGGCAATCTCGGCCGGATATTGTTCAAATGCGCGACGTACAGAATCGAGGTCGTTATAGGTGCAGGTCAAGGTGTGCTTGGCAAAGTCTGCAGGTACACCTGGTGAATTGGGTTGACCCAAGGTTAACGCGCCGGATCCCGCTTTTACCAGCAGGCAGTCGGCGTGCCCATGGTAACAGCCTTCAAACTTGATGATTTTGTCACGGTGGGTATAGCCACGAGCCAGTCGGATGGCGCTCATGGTCGCTTCAGTGCCAGAGTTCACCATACGAACCATATCCATCGTTGGTACCAGATTGGTGACCAATTCCGCCATTTTGACTTCCATTTCCGTGGGGGCACCGAAGCTCAAGCCACGTTGTGCTGCTTCGATGACGGCGTTACGGATTGCGGGATGGTTGTGGCCTAATACCATTGGCCCCCAGGAACCGACATAATCGATATAAGCTTTACCGTCGACATCAAACAGATAAGCGCCATCAGCATGTGCGATAAACAGCGGGGTACCACCTACACCGGTGAATGCACGCACTGGGGAGTTAACTCCACCTGGGATTAACTGTTGCGCCTGGGCGTACAGACTTTCGGACTTACTGTGTAGGCTCATAAACAACTTGCTCCTGAGTTTATATTTGGATGATTTGACCCGGTTATTGTATAGAATAGTTGGCTTAGGTATGGGTACTATTTTTCACTTCGATAATGAATAACTCATTATGTCTGAATTTCCGCTGCAATCTCCAGTAACAACGAAACCACGTTTGAGACGTTGTGACAAAGTTCGCCTGTTTATGCGTCAGGATAAAACCCCTGTTCTTATCATGGCGGCAAGGGTGGGGAACGCTAGCTGGGGGAAACAGCGAGATAGAATGCGACAAATTAGTGAATACTTGAATGCAACACTCAGGTATTATACTCAGGTTTATCGAGTTGTAGCCGACAACCTTGACGCTTGAATGGCGACAGGTAGCGATAATTGAAGATATTGATCAGGTATCCTTGGCATCCCTGATGCAGAACATGGTTGGGAGTAAAGAGTATGAGCGATGAAGCAGCACTGCCCCTGAAATTTACTGAGGCAGCAGCAAATAAGGTAAAAGACCTGATTGCTGATGAAGAGAATCCAAACCTTAAGTTGCGGGTTTACATTACCGGTGGTGGTTGCAGTGGATTCCAGTATGGTTTCACCTTTGACGATAAGGTCAATGAAGGGGATGCCACGATTGAAATGCAAGGGGTTGAGTTGGTGGTTGACCCGATGAGTCTGCAATATCTGGTGGGTGGGGCAGTGGATTATACCGAGGGGCTGGAAGGTTCCCGCTTTGTCGTGGTTAATCCCAATGCTAAAACCACTTGTGGTTGTGGCTCCTCATTCAGTATTTAATGTTATGTTTGCTCAACACCACAACCCGAATGATGGAGTTACGGTGGCGCCTCAGGGGTTTGCCCCCAGGTTCATTCAAGTTGCAGGCAACGATTTCGCAGCTTGAATGAACACCGGTAGGCCATCTATGGGGGCGTTCGCAGACCAAGAGGTAACTGCCAGACTATTGTTCGATAACTATTGTTCGATAACTACTGTTCGAGAACAAATGCCGGTAATTTCAAATGCCAACGAATTGCTGCCAGGCGGATCCCCAGAGTAATCACCATACCTAGCATCATCGCCTGTTGCAGCGAGATACCAAGGATATAGAACGTGGCGGCGTGCACTGTTCCGCCAATAATGCAGGCGGTGGCATAGACTTCTGTACGTAGGATCATTGGAATTTCACGTGCTAGCACATCGCGGATGATACCGCCACCAACGCCAGTGATAACGCCCATGCAGACAGCCACTAATGGCCCACTACCTGCATCGAAGGCTTTATTGACGCCAATGCCGACAAACACGGCCAGGCCGATGGCGTCCAGTACTGGCAGGATCCACTTAGGTAATCGGCGTGGCTGACGTACCAGTAGTAGCGTCAACACACAGGTGAGCATGGCCACTATCAGATCGGTAGGATCTTTTACCCAGAACACCGGGCCATTAGCTAATGCCATATCACGGATTGTTCCGCCGCCGATGGCCGTTACCACCCCCAGCACCAACACGCCAAAAGGATCCATCCGCAGCTTACCGGCCAGTAATACTCCCGAGATAGCGAACACCGCAGTGCCAAGAATATCTAACCATAACATCAGGTTATACCCTATCATCAGTGAATCTCCGCCAATTGACTACATAACGATTGCGCCGCCAATACGATGCGTGGTCCGGCGCGGCTAAACCAATCTTCATCTAACGCGATAACCGGCACGGCCAATTGTGGGGCCCAAAAAGCTTTCACATTGGCGATTTGCTGTGGGCTACCGCTAATGACGATGGCTTGTGGTTTTCTCACCAGTACCTGCTCACGGCTGATTTGTGGCCAAGGGACTCGGCTATCTGCAAAGATATTCTCTGCACCACACAAAGAGAGCACCTGACTTTGCAGTGTAGCCGCAGAACTGGTGAACAATGGCTGGGTACCGAATTGCAACAAGACCCGAGGGGAAGGATTATTGGCATAGCGGGCTTTCAGTTCTGCGACTTGCTGGCGGATCGCTTGTGCTGCTTGATGGGCCAGCTGTGGATGAGGGCTGTACTGGGCCAGGGCATCCAGCGAGTGAGCGATGTCATCAATATTTTTTGCATCTGCATAGAAAATAGGGATGCCGAAAGCGGCGAATTGATCCAGTACCCGCTGGGGAGTACTGCCACGCCATGCCAAGATCAAGTCCGGCTTTAACGCCAACACCCGTTCCACATTGACCCCTTGCCAAGAAGCTACCTGTTCCAGTTTTTGGGCTTCTGGGGGGTAATCGGAATAGGCACTGACAGCCAGCAAGGTATCACCCATGCCCGCCGCATAAGCGAGTTCAGTGGTGCTGGGTGCCAGGCTGATAACACGCTGAGCAGCATGAATGGGTAACACTGCCCAGCAAACCAGCCAGCATAACAGGATGGAGAAACGCGCTTTCACATCAATCACGTTTGCCCAGCGTTTGCAGCATGGCATTGACGATCAGCGAAGACTGTTTGGCTGCTACCAGCAGGAATTCGTCGAAGCTGATATGTGACTGCTGGTCAGCAACATCAGAAATAGCACGAACTACGACAAACGGTGTTGAGAACAAGTGGCAGACATGGGCGATAGCCGCTGCCTCCATCTCAACAGCGGCAACAGTTGGGAAATGGGCACGGATCCGCGCCAAGGGTTCGGCTCCGTTAATGAAAGCATCACCACTGCAAATCAAACCCCGCACGGCATGCAGATCGAGTTGTTCGATGCAGCTTTCAGCCAGGGCGATCAACGCCTCGTTGGCAATAAACGCCGCAGGGCAACAGGCCATTTGACCGGGTTGATAACCAAAGGCAGTCACATCGACATCGTGATAGCGTACCTCTTCAGAGACTACGATATCGCCCACGTTCAGTGTGGGGGCCAGGCCACCGGCGGAACCGGTATTGATGACGACGTCAGGTTTGCAGTGTTCCAGCAGTAAGGTGGTCCCCAATGCCGCAGCGACTTTACCAATGCCGGACTTGAGCAATGCCACGTCAACACCATTGATTTGACCGGTATAGATTTCACAACCTGCACGTTGAATCGTCTGGCGGTTAACAATCTGCTCGCGCAGTAATGCCACTTCTTGCTCCATTGCACCGATAATGCCTACTTTCATCACTCACTCTCACTGATAGGGTATGGAAATTGTGCCATAGTTTATCATGGCTCGCAGCGAGAGATAATCGGCAATAACGTTGCATCTGCAGCGGGGAATTGTTATCACAGTAGGAATGTGCAACGGTAGGGGAAACAGATGTCGGTGATCGATTTTAAACAGAAGATCAGCTTTCAACGGCCATTCAGCAAACGAATTGAAGCCGAAGAGGAGTATGATATTGTCCGACAGTTTGAGAGCGATCGCGGGCGTATTGTTAACTCGGCAGCGATCCGTCGCTTGCAGCAGAAAACCCAAGTATTTCCATTGGAGCGTAATGCAGCAGTGCGCAGTCGTCTCACGCACTCAATGGAGGTTCAACAGGTCGGGCGGCATATTGCCAAAGAGATCCTGAACCGCTTCAAGCAGGATCAGCGTATTGATACGTTGGGCCTGAGTAAGTTACTTGATCCTTTTGAAAGTATTGTCGAGATGGCGTGTCTGATGCATGACATCGGCAACCCTCCCTTTGGTCATTTCGGTGAATCGGCGATTAAAGACTGGTTCCACCAGCGTCTCGATCCGGCTAATTGTGGTAGTGAGCCAAGTAGCCATGACCGCTGTCAGGTTGACATTTTGCGTCTGCGTGCCGGGGAGAGCGACCTGAACCGCTTGCGTAGCCGTATTCGTCAAGACCTCAGCCATTTTGAAGGGAATGCGCAGGCAATTCGCTTGGTGCATACACTGCTGAAACTGAATTTGACCTATGCCCAAGTGGGCTGCATTTTAAAATATACTCGCCCCGCCTATTGGTCAGATGAAATTCCGGCCAGTCACCATTATCTGATGAAAAAACCGGGTTTTTATCTGGCGGAAGAGAGCTTTGTCGAACGCTTACGGCGTGAATTGAATATGGGCGAATTTGATCGTTTCCCACTGACCTATATTATGGAGGCCGCTGATGATATTTCTTATTGTGTGGCCGACTTGGAAGATGCTGTTGAGAAAAAAATATTTACTGTTGAGCAGCTTTATCAACATTTAGTGAAAGAGTGGGGCGATATTACGCCTGGGGATCTGTTTGATAAAACCGTTGCTAGCGCGTTTGGAAAAATTGAATCTAGTGGCGCACGTCGCAGTTCGGAAGAACAGTTTTTCATGTACCTACGGGTATTTACCGTGGCCAGGTTAGTTCCCCATGCGGCACAGCGTTTTATTGATAATCTGGATGCGGTATATCATGGCCGCTTTAACGGTGCGCTGTTAGAGGATGACAGTCCAGCCTGTAAATTGCTTCAGGTTTTTAAAAACGTCGCATTCAAGAAGGTGTTCAATCACCCAGAGGTGGAGCAGCTCGAGTTACAGGGGTATCGGGTAATCAATGGATTACTGGATATTTACAGTCCATTGTTGGCGATGTCCCAAGCGGATTTTAGTCAGTTGGTACGCGAAGATAGCCATCGCGCATTCCCTATTGAAACGCGGTTATATCATAAGCTCTCTACTAAACATCGATTAGCTTACGTGGAGGCAGTTAGCGGTTTACAGCATCTTTCCGCCGAGCAATTGACAGTGAGAGAATATTATTATCGAGCACGTTTATTACAGGATTATATTAGTGGTATGACTGATCTGTATGCTTATGATGAATATCGTCGTTTAATGGCTGCTGAGTAATATTTCGAGTTTTGTAAAGACGGAGAATATTTGTTTACTATTGGCTGATGACGGTATTGGAACTTCGGCTTATTTACAGGCTCTTACTAAGCATCCAGACCACCGTATTTAATTAAACGACTTTTAAGAGATATACAGATGAAAAAGACAGCATTGGTTTTAAGCGCCTTGGCTTTCAGTGTGGGTATGGCTTTAGGGCCAGTGGTGACCAGCGCGACTGCAGCAGAAAGTGCAGCTGCATCTACTGCTACTGCCCAGCAATTACCCAGTTTAGCCCCCATGTTGGAAAAAGTGATGCCTTCTGTGGTGAGCATCAATGTTGAAGGCAGCACCACGGTGAATAGACAGAGAATGCCTCAACAGTTCCAGCAATTCTTTGGTGATAATTCGCCATTCTGCCAAGAGGGCTCACCTTTCCAAGCATCACCCATGTGCCAAGGGGCGGGTGGTCAAGGGGGGCAGGGCGGAGCTGATGATCAAGGTATCAAAGAACCCTTCAAGTCTCTCGGTTCTGGCGTCATTATTGATGCCGCTAAAGGTTATGTGGTGACCAACAACCATGTGGTAGACAATGCCACTAAAATTCAGGTGCAGTTGAGTGATGGCCGTCGCTTCGAAGCTAAAGTGATTGGTAAGGATCCTCGTTCAGATATCGCGCTGATCCAATTGAAAGAGGCCAAAAATCTGACCGCCATCAAGATGGCAGATTCTGAGCAATTGCGTGTGGGTGACTATACCGTCGCGATTGGTAATCCTTATGGCTTGGGGGAAACCGCAACCTCAGGGATAGTGTCAGCTCTGGGGCGTAGTGGTTTGAATATCGAAAATTACGAGAACTTTATCCAGACCGATGCGGCAATCAACCGGGGTAACTCCGGTGGGGCACTGGTGAATCTGAATGGCGAACTGATCGGGATCAATACCGCGATCCTGGCACCGGATGGCGGTAATATCGGTATCGGTTTTGCTATTCCCAGCAATATGGTGAAAAACCTGACGGCGCAAATGGTGGAATACGGCCAGGTGAAACGCGGTGAGCTAGGTATTATGGGCACTGAACTGAACTCCGATCTGGCTCAGGCGATGAAAGTGGATGCTCAGCGCGGTGCATTTATCAGCCAGGTAGTGCCAAAGTCTTCTGCTGATAAAGCGGGTGTTAAAGCCGGTGACGTCATTGTCAGCATGAATGGTAAAGCCATTTCCAGCTTTGCTTCGTTCCGAGCTGAGATCGGTAGTCTGCCGATTGGCACCAAGATGTCCTTAGGCCTTATCCGTGACGGTAAACTACTGAATATCGAGTTGACGCTGGAGCAGGGGAGTCATTCACAAGTTGATTCTAGTAATATTTATACCGGTATCGAAGGCGCGGAATTAAGTAACAATTCTGGCAAAGAAAAAGGGGTGAAAGTAGACAATGTAAAAGCTGGCAGTGCTGCAGCACGCATTGGCCTGAAAAAAGGTGACCTGATCCTCGGGGTAAACCAACAAGCCGTTGAAAACCTGGGTGAGCTGCGCAAAATTATCGATAGCAAACCTTCGGTATTGGCGCTGAACATCCAACGTGGTGACACGAAGCTGTATTTGTTGATGCAGTAAGATTTTCTGTTCTATACCCCAGCCACTGGTTTTCCCCAGTGGCTGGTTTTTTGCATCATGACCCCAATTGGAAACTCGCCTCAGTTTTCACCAGTTCGATCTCATCCAGCAGTTCTAACCATTCCGGCTCAAGATCGTGGCTGTCAACCCCTTGGCGTAGCTGTTGTTCAAGATAGAAACAGAGCTGTTTCAGACGTGGGACACCGCTATAACTGCAACTACCGTGCAACTTGTGGATCAGATCGAGAATGCCTTCGTCTGATTGTCCATCCAATAGGCCTTTCACCCGTTCACTGACCTGTGGTAGAAACTCAATCAACATTTGCAGCAAGTCACGAGCGAGATCGTCTTTATTGGCGGCCTGGCGCAATGCTAATGACCAATCCAAGGCCAGAGCAGCGTCAGATGGGCTACGGGATTTTAACGGTTCGGGTTCGACTTTGGCGTTGAGATAACGTGAAAGCACTCGTGTCAGCATGGCTTCATCAATGGGTTTTGCCAGATAGTCATCCATTCCGGCTTGTAACAGGTGTTGGCGTTCACCACTGACTGCGTGGGCCGTTACCGCCACGATGGGGGTCGAGTTGTGATGCGGCATTTTGTGGATCAGCTCGCTGGCTTGGATACCATCAATGTTAGGCATCTGAATATCCATCAGGATCATATCCAGAACATTCTCACGTGCTAATGCGATAGCTTCCTCCCCGCTTTCGCACAGGAACGTTTTTTCCACTTGCTCTTGCAACAGGGTGCCAATCAGTTTCAGGTTGGCCGGGTTATCATCCACCGCCATGACGGTCAGTGGTAGGCGCTTACGTTCTGTCGTCAGTGTACTTGAGCGCTGAGGGGGCTCCAGACGTAGTAATGGGTACAAACGGCTGCTACTGATGGGTTTGGTTAGGCAGCCAATCGCCCCCAGTTTTTTCATCTCCTCGGCGTCGATTTGCGATTGGCTCGGTAAAGCCAGGATCACGCGGTCGGCAATCGTCAACGCCTCTTCTAACTTTTCACGATGATGGGTGATATTTTCTCGGTAAGGAATGGGGACACCTACCAGCATGAAATCATAGGAATCTCTTGGTAACTGGCTGAGTGTAGGAGAATGCGTCACCAGCAAATGGGTGGCGCTTAACATATTCAGCGTCGCCTGTGCTGCAACAGGGTTAGCTTCGATGTAGGCCAGTGTTTTACCCCGCAGATCGGGTAGGCTTGGCGGCAATGACAACATGCCTTCATTGAGATCCAGCGTAATATGGAACCAGAAGGTGGATCCACGGTTTAACTGGCTGTGAAAACAGATGTCTCCTCCCATCTCTTTCACCAGTTTCTGGGTGATCACCAGACCTAACCCAGTCCCCCCATGGCGGCGAGAAATACTGGCATCCGCTTGGCGGAAGGCTTGGAACAGTTGCGACTGCTGGCGTTCGGAAATCCCGATGCCAGTATCGTGGATCTGTATTTCCAATTCTACCTGTCGTTCCAACTGGTTACGTTGTTCCACACGGATATCGATATTGCCGGTTTCAGTAAACTTCACTGCGTTACCCAACAAATTGGTGACGATCTGCTGTAGGCGCAATGCATCACCAATCACTTGCTCAGGAACATCATTTTGTACATCCAGCGTCAGTTCCAGCCCTTTTTCATGGGCACTTGGGGCGAGCAAAACGACCACTTCGTCTAGGGTTTCGCGCAGCGAGAATGGAATATGTTCCAGTACCAGCTTACCGGCCTCCAGTTTGGAGAAGTCCAACACATCATTAATGATAGACAACAGGTTATTGGCCGAACGCTCAATGGTTTGTAAATAATCTGTCTGGGTGGTGTTGAGTTCGGTTTTTAGCATCTGGCGAGTAAAACCGATAACACCATTGAGTGGGGTTCTCAGTTCATGGGACATATTTGCCAGGAACTCAGATTTGATACGTGCTGCTTCTTGGGCGCGCTTTTTCGCCAAATCCAGTTCAACGTTCTGGATCTCCATCTGCTCAAGGGTTTCACGCAGATCGGATGTCGCCTGATCAATATTTTGCTGCATCTCTTCATGGTAAGCGGTCAGCGACATCGCCATGGAGTTGATACCGTTTTTCAGCATCTGCAGCTCACCGAGCATAGAGCCTTCCACTCGGCTATCCAATTGCCCGCGACGGATGCGGTCAACGGTGTTAACCATATTGCGGATAGGCGCTGTCACGCCTTGTACTAAACGGTAAGCAAACAAAATGGCGATGCACATGCACGACAAGAGTAATAATGTTGCAACGAAAATCTCTTTGTACTGTTGCAAGCGTACCGATTGTAAATCGATCTCGATGGCCACATAGCCGAGATTGTTATCATGAGGCGTTTCGTTGTTGGTACTTTCATCTGAGTATTGATTTTCAGACAAGATAGGGGTGCGCAAAATCAACGAGTCCCCTCTTCGCGTCAGCATCAATTCAGAAGGCATGGCGACTTCTTTCGGTAACTGCAATTGCGTGTAATTAGAGTGGGAATTAGAGGTGGCAAACAGATTGTTATGGGCATCAAAGACGGCAATTGAACGTACAATATCGGAATGGCGGCGATGCAGCAGGCTAACCAGTTGTTTGACCGATTCTCGACTGGGGTAGGTCATGCCGTATTCGCTGGCGACCGCCAGAGGCCCAATAATACTGCTACCCGCATCAATAAGCTGCTTCTGCAACTCGTTGTAGCGATGCACAACAAAGAAGGTGCTGAGCAGTGAACCGATCAATAATGTCGGTGCCAGGATCAGGATCATCATGCGCGCGCGTAAGCTGTATTTGGTCATGGGATTCCAATTTGGGAGAATCAGTTAGCTAATCCTAACAATGAACCAGCATTCGATCGACAACTATGGCTCAATTCTACTCTTCCAAACGCCGTGTGACGACCCGAGCAACAACACAATTATTAACCGTAACGGTCATTGAGCTTGATTCATTTGGCCAAGGGGTGGCTCGTTACCAAGGTAAAACCGTCTTTGTGATCGGTGGTAGGGATTGAAGGTGTTGCCACACTGGTTGCTAATGGGCAATATAACGCCCATAAGAATTTACTGATGAATGTGTCATTTTCCATGAGGATCTGGAGGGGGTTGTCGTACAGCAACCTTGGGCAGTTCAAGGGTTTGATAAGGTGATGCTGGATCCTGCCCGCGCTGGCGCTGCCGGTGTGATGTCACATATTGTAAAATTGGCACCAGAACGTGTGGTTTACGTTTCCTGTAATCCATCGACACTGGCTTGTGATAGCAAAGTGTTACTGGCCGCCGATTACCATCTGGTTCGTGTGCGGATGTGGTACCCAAGTTTAATGGAGTTGCAGGTAGGCAGCAAAGGAGTGAGTCTCTGGGAGCATAGATAACTATGTGACCAGTGCGAAGGAGTGTAGCCAACACCGCTGCTGCTTCATTGGTGACGGGTATAGACATGTTTCCACATACGGGGCATCTTGAATCCATGGCGCTGTTTATCAAGGCGTCAGGAGCGCTAAAGTAGGGGATAGTTATGGTTGCGGTAAGAAGTGCACATCTGAATACGGCGGGGGAGTTTGCGCTTGATGATTGGATAGCTAGCTTAAAGCTTCCCAGCCTGCAGTCATGTGAGCGGTTAGCCACAACCTGGAATTATTGTGAGCAACAGACCCAAAGCCACGGAGATAGGCTGTTATTGCTGGGGCGAGGTCTGGAAATGGTGGAGATCCTCTCCACCCTCAGTATGGATAACGACAGTATGCGCGCCGCGCTCCTGTTCCCGCTGGTGGATGCCGGTATTTTGCCGGAAGCGACGCTGACTGAAGAGTTCGGTTCTGATATCACCTCGTTGGTTCACGGCGTGCGTGATATGGATGCCATCCGGCAACTGAAAGCGACACAGAACGATTCGTTGGGCTCAGAACAGCTCGACAACGTGCGCCGTATGCTGCTGGCGATGGTAGAAGATTTCCGTTGTGTGGTGATCAAGCTGGCTGAGCGGATCGCTCACTTGCGCGAAGTGAAAGATGCTCCTGAAGATGAGCGGGTGCTGGCAGCTAAAGAGTGTTTCAATATTTATGCGCCATTAGCCAATCGTCTCGGTATTGGTCAATTAAAATGGGAATTGGAAGATTTCTGCTTTCGTTACCTGCATCCTGACGAATATAAACGTATTGCTACGCTGTTACATGAACGCCGTATTGATCGTGAGCAGTATATCGATGACTTTGTCGCTTTACTGCGTACTGAGATGAATCAGGAAGGGATCAAGGCAGAGATCTATGGCCGCCCGAAACACATTTATAGCATCTGGCGCAAGATGCAGAAAAAGTCGCTGGCGTTCGATGAGTTATTCGATGTGCGTGCCGTGCGGGTGGTGGTAGAACGCTTGCAGGATTGCTATGCCGCATTGGGTATTGTGCATACGCACTTTCGTCACCTGCCAGATGAGTTTGACGATTATGTCGCCAACCCGAAACCGAACGGCTATCAGTCGATTCATACTGTGGTTTTTGGGCCGCGAGGCAGGACGCTGGAGATCCAGATCCGTACCCGTCAAATGCATGAAGATGCTGAACTGGGTGTTGCTGCGCACTGGAAATATAAAGAAGGCGCGGTGGCGACAATACGTTCGGGTTATGAAGAGCGTATTGCCTGGCTACGTAAACTGATTGCCTGGCAAGAAGAGATGGCTGATTCTGGCGAAATGCTCGACGAAGTTCGCAGCCAGGTTTTTGATGACCGTGTCTATGTGTTTACCCCTAAAGGTGACGTGATAGATCTTCCCACCGGTTCCACGCCCCTCGATTTTGCCTACCACATCCATAGCGATGTCGGCCACCGTTGCATTGGTGCCAAAATTGGTGGTCGTATCGTGCCCTTTACCTATCAGTTGCAAATGGGCGATCAGGTCGAAGTGATCACTCAGAAGCAGCCGAATCCTAGCCGAGATTGGTTGAACCCGAACCTGGGTTATATTACCACCAGCCGTGGGCGTTCGAAGATCCACAACTGGTTCCGCAAACAGGATCGCGATAAAAATATTCTGGCCGGGCGGCAGATGCTGGACAATGAGCTGGAGCATCTGGGCATCAGCCTACGGGAAGCTGAAAAGCTGTTGATACCACGTTATAACGTTAACTCGCTGGATGAAGTGCTGGCGGGGATCGGCGGTGGTGATATTCGTCTTAATCAGATGATCAACTTCCTGCAAAATAAGCTTAACCAACCCAGTGCTGAAGAGCAGGATCGCCAGGCATTGCAGCAGTTGACCCAACATAAAGCACCTGGGGCAGGGGTTCGTAGTAAAGATAATGGGCGCGTGGTGGTTGAAGGTGTCGGTAATCTGATGCACCACATCGCCCGCTGCTGTCAACCGATCCCGGGTGATGACATCGTTGGTTTTATCACTCAGGGTCGGGGGATCTCGATCCACCGTTCCGACTGTGATCAACTGGCCGAGCTCCGGTCTCACGCGCCAGAACGTATTGTTGATGCGGTCTGGGGGGAAAGCTATTCCAGCGGTTATTCGCTGGTAGTGCGGGTGTTGGCCAATGATCGTAGTGGCTTGCTACGGGATATCACCACCATCTTGGCTAACGAAAAAGTTAATGTATTGGGTGTTGCCAGCCGTAGCGATACGAAAAAGCAGTTGGCGACAATCGATATGGACATTGAAATCTACAATCAGCAAGTGCTGGGGCGTGTATTGGCCAAGCTCAATCAATTACCTGATGTGATAGATGCCAAGCGCCTGCATGGCAAGTAAGTGCGTTTGGTTTCGTCATTCAAGCGGCTTGGGGCGGTATTTATCCGTTCCCTTTGGTGCTTGGTTTGCCCTGCGTTTGGGGCGTGTTGTGCCTATTTTTGCTGAGATATTAACATGAGCCAAACCTCTTCACTGCAACGCTTGCTGGCCATTATGAGAACCTTGCGCGACCCACAAGCGGGTTGCCCTTGGGACCGCAAGCAGACTTTCGCCAGCATTGCTCCCTATACGCTGGAAGAAACTTACGAAGTGTTGGATGCTATTGAACGCCAGGATTACGCCGATCTGCGCGATGAACTGGGTGATCTCCTGTTCCAGGTGGTGTTCTATGCTCAGATGGGGCAGGAGCAAGGGCTGTTTGATTTCGAACAGGTGTGTAATGCCATCAGCGACAAACTGGAGCGCCGCCATCCACATATCTTTGGTGATGCCCACGCGGCGGATAGCCAGGCCGTTTCTGTGCGTTGGGAACAGCTGAAGGCTGAAGAACGAGCAGAGAAAGCGTTGCATTCAGTGCTGGATGATATTCCCAATGCCTTACCCGCATTAATGAAAGCGCATAAGATTCAGCAGCGTTGTGCGGCGGTGGGGTTTGACTGGCACACCTTGGAGCCAGTCGTGGCTAAAGTGCGCGAAGAGCTTGACGAAGTAATGCATGAAGTACGGCAAGCGGTGGTGGATGAACAGAAACTGCAAGAGGAGATCGGCGATCTGCTGTTTGCTACCGTTAATCTTTCCCGCCATCTTGGGCACAAAGCGGAAAATGCCTTACAGGTGGCCAACCGCAAGTTTGAGCGCCGTTTTCGTCAGGTAGAAGAGATCATACAACAGCAGGGGTTAGCCCTGCAGGAAGCGACGCTGGAGCAGATGGAAGCTGCCTGGCAGCAGATAAAAAAACAAGAAAGCCAGCAGGAAACGTGATGGACAAACCCTGTCGGTTGTTTGATCGCCGACAATACTTGCTTAAGCTGAAACGGTTAAGCTCGGTTGCATGTCGTTGCTGAATCGCGCGGTGGTGATGTTCCGCCGGCCCCATTCAGGTTGCAGAGTGCCAGATGATGGGCGAGACGCTAGCTAAGGTTAACAAACTGAATTTCAGGTGTTTTATAGCGTTTTATAAAGAAATAGTCACAGAAGACGGATTATTGGCTGATTTTTGCTTTATTTTTTGTTTTTAAAGCATTTTTATGATTTCTTGGGCGGCTTTACCTGGATAAACTCGTGGCGGTGATAGAGATGATGGATGGCAAAACGATCATTTGTAGGTCAAGAGAGGTTCGGGTATACTACTTTCCCGTCTTGGTTCTTCCATCGTCTTTAAACCTAAACTCTCAGGTTCAGCATGACAACTAATTATATTTTTGTGACTGGCGGGGTCGTATCCTCTCTGGGTAAAGGCATTGCTGCAGCCTCTCTGGCAGCTATTCTTGAAGCCCGTGGCCTCAATGTTACCATCATGAAGCTGGACCCATATATCAATGTGGATCCGGGCACCATGAGCCCGATCCAGCATGGGGAAGTTTTCGTCACCGAAGACGGCGCAGAAACTGATCTGGATCTCGGTCACTACGAACGCTTTATCCGTACCAAAATGACGCGCCGTAATAATTTCACCACCGGCCGTATCTACTCTGATGTATTGCGTAAAGAGCGCCGTGGTGACTATTTGGGGGCGACGATACAGGTCATCCCTCATATCACTAACGCCATTAAAGAACGCATCATTGAAGGCGGCGAAGGCCACGATGTGGTTCTGGTTGAAATTGGCGGCACCGTTGGCGATATCGAATCCTTGCCGTTCTTGGAAGCTATCCGTCAGATGGCCGTTGGAGTAGGCCGTGAACACACGCTGTATATGCATCTGACGCTGGTGCCTTATCTGGCTGCTGCGGGTGAAGTGAAAACCAAACCGACCCAACACTCGGTGAAAGAGTTGCTTTCCATTGGTATTCAGCCAGATATCCTGATTTGTCGTTCGGATCGCACCGTTCCAGCCAATGAACGTGCAAAAATTGCGCTGTTCTGTAATGTGCCGGAAAAGGCAGTTATCTCCCTAAAAGATATTGATTCTATTTATAAAATTCCTGCGCTATTGAAGTCTCAGGGGTTGGATGACTATATTTGTAAACGATTCGGTTTGACGCCGCCTGAGGCGAATCTCTCTGAATGGGAACAGGTGATTTACCAGGAAGCCAATCCGGGTGGTGAAGTGACGATAGGTATGGTGGGCAAATATGTCGAACTGCCCGATGCCTATAAGTCAGTGATTGAGGCGCTGAAACATGGGGGCCTGAAAAATCGTGTGACCGTCAACATCAAGTTGATCGACTCACAAGATGTGGAAACCCGTGGTGTAGAAGTGCTGAAAGATCTGGATGCTATCCTGATCCCCGGTGGTTTCGGTTACCGTGGCGTAGAAGGCAAGGTAATGACTGCCCGCTATGCCCGCGAAAACAAAATTCCTTATCTTGGCATCTGCTTGGGTATGCAAGTGGCATTGATGGAGTTTGCCCGCAATGTGGTGGGTATGGAAAACGCCAACTCCACTGAGTTTGTGCCAGATTGTAAGTACCCGGTAGTGGCCTTGATTACCGAATGGCGTGATGAAGAAGGTAACGTCGAGGTCCGTACTGAAGAAAGTGATCTCGGTGGCACGATGCGTGTTGGTGGTCAGCAATGTCATCTGACGGACAATAGTCTGGTGCGTAAAATGTATGGCGAACCCACCATTACTGAGCGTCATCGCCACCGTTATGAAGTGAACAATATGCTGTTGAAACCGATCGAAGCGGCGGGTTTACGGGTTGCTGGTCGTTCTGCAGATAACAAGCTGGTTGAAATTATTGAGCTGCCTGACCATCCATGGTTTGTCGCTTGCCAGTTCCACCCTGAATTTACTTCGACGCCACGTGATGGTCACCCGCTGTTTGCTGGCTTTGTCAAGGCAGCGGCCGATTATCAGAAGCGTCAGGAGAAATAAGAGTTTTAGTCGACAGCGCGCGGTAAAACCGCGCGTTGTTTGTCTGGAGTTTTAATTTAACTTGTGACTTGAGGAAAACCTGTATGTCTAAAATTGTGAAAGTCATTGGCCGTGAAATTATCGACTCACGCGGCAATCCAACTGTTGAAGCTGAAGTTCATCTGGAAGGTGGTTTTGTCGGTCTGGCTGCTGCGCCATCAGGTGCATCTACTGGTTCTCGTGAAGCACTGGAACTGCGTGATGGTGACAAGTCGCGTTTCCTGGGTAAAGGCGTGCTGAAAGCCGTTGCTGCAGTAAACGGCCCAATTGCTCAGGCAGTCATGGGTAAAGATGCTAGCGATCAAGCGAACATCGACAAGATCATGATCGATCTGGATGGTACCGAGAATAAATCTCAATTCGGTGCTAACGCTATCCTGGCGGTTTCTCTGGCTAACGCCAAAGCAGCAGCTGCCTCTAAAGGTATGCCGCTGTATGAGCATATTGCTGAACTGAATGGTACTCCAGGCAAATTCTCTATGCCATTGCCAATGATGAACATCATCAACGGTGGTGAGCACGCCGACAACAACGTCGACATCCAAGAGTTTATGATTCAGCCAGTAGGCGCAAAAACCCTGAAAGAAGCGGTACGTATCGGTTCTGAAGTATTCCATCACCTGGCAAAAGTGCTGAAGGCCAAAGGCATGAACACCGCAGTGGGTGATGAAGGTGGCTATGCGCCAAACCTGGGTTCTAACGCAGAAGCATTGGCAGTAATTGCCGAAGCGGTGAAAGCGGCAGGCTATGAGCTGGGTAAAGATGTGACTCTGGCGATGGACTGTGCAGCCTCTGAATTCTATAAAGATGGTAAATACGTCCTGGCTGGCGAAGGTAACAAGGCGTTTACCTCCGAAGAGTTTACTCACTTCCTGGAAGACTTGACCAAGCAATACCCAATCGTTTCCATTGAAGATGGTCTGGATGAGTCTGATTGGGCCGGTTTTGCCTACCAGACCAAAGTGCTGGGTGACAAAATCCAGTTGGTGGGTGACGATCTGTTCGTAACCAACACCAAAATCCTGAAAGAAGGTATTGATAAAGGCATTGCTAACTCTATCCTGATCAAGTTCAACCAGATCGGTTCTCTGACCGAAACCCTGGCTGCTATCAAGATGGCTAAAGACGCCGGCTACACTGCGGTGATTTCTCACCGTTCAGGTGAAACTGAAGATGCGACTATCGCTGATCTGGCGGTGGGTACAGCAGCAGGTCAGATCAAGACTGGTTCTATGAGCCGTTCTGATCGTGTGGCTAAGTACAACCAGTTGATCCGTATCGAAGAAGCACTGGGTAACCGTGCACCGTTTAATGGCCTGAAAGAAGTTAAAGGTCAGTAATCAGTCTTTGATTGTGAGTTAAGTAGAGAGTTAAGTAGATAGTTAAGTGAAAACCCGCCGCAGTATTTGGCGGGTTTTCTATTTTAATGAAATAGGCTGTATCTCTCTATTGCAGCAGGATACAGCCTAAAGAGGTTACGCCTGGCTAGGCAGTAACTTGGCAGGGACCAGAGCGGTCAGTTGGCCGGTCATTAATAGTTGACTGGCCACCTCGATATCCGGGGCGAAGAAACGGTCTTTATCGTAGAAGCTGACGTGTTCTCGTAGCAAGCGACGAGCTTGTTCCAACCCCTCACTGGTTTGCAGACCTTGACGGAAATCGAGCCCTTGGCAGGCCGCCAGCCACTCCACCGCCAGAATACCGCGCACGTTATCCGCCATTTCCCACAGGCGGCGACCGGCAGCCGGTGCCATCGAAACATGGTCTTCCTGGTTGGCAGAGGTAGGGATACTGTCGACACTGGCCGGGTGAGCCAACGCTTTGTTTTCGCTGGTCAACGCCGCTGCAGTCACTTGGGCTATCATAAAGCCAGAGTTCACGCCGCCATTCTCCACCAGGAACGGCGGTAACTGTGACATATGTTTGTCCATCATCAGAGAGATCCGACGTTCAGAGAGGGAACCTATCTCGGCGAAGGCCAGCGCCAGATTATCGGCGGCCATCGCGACCGGTTCAGCGTGGAAATTCCCCCCAGACAACACATCCCCTTGCTCAGCGAAGACCAACGGGTTATCGGAAACCGCGTTGGACTCAATCTCCAGCACTTCTGCCGCTTGACGGATCTGAGTCAGGCAGGCACCCATCACTTGTGGCTGGCAGCGCAGAGAATAAGGGTCTTGTACTTTGTCACAGTTTTGGTGTGAGTTAGAGATGGCACTGTGTGTGCCCAGCAGATGGCGGTAAGCCGCAGCTGCATCGATCTGGCCACGTTGACCACGGACTTGGTGGATCCTCGGGTCAAATGGGCTGCGTGAACCTAATGCGGCCTCAACCGTAAGACTACCGGTGACGGTGGCTGCGGCATACAGATCTTCAGCATCAAACAAGCCACGCAGTGCAAAAGCGGTGGAAACCTGGGTACCGTTTAATAACGCCAAGCCTTCTTTGGCCGCCAGTGTTAAGGGCTTCAGCCCCGCTTTGGCAAGTGCCTGAGTCGCTGGTAACCACTCCCCTTGATAACGGGCTTTACCTTCCCCCAGTAGCACCAGACTCATATGCGCCAAGGGTGCTAAATCGCCAGAAGCACCAACAGAACCTTTTAATGGGATGTGGGGATAGACTTCGGCGTTGACCAATGCCATCAGCGCCTGGATAACCTCCAGACGGATACCTGAGAACCCACGAGACAGACTGTTGATTTTCAGCACCATAATCAGGCGAACCAGATTATCATCGGTTGCAGCACCAACGCCGGCAGCATGTGACAGCACGATGGAGCGTTGCAGATTTTCTAAATCTGCACGGGCGATACGGGTGGAAGCCAGTAACCCGAAACCGGTGTTGATACCATAGCTGGTGTGGTTTTCTGCCACAATGCGTTCAACACAAGCCACGCTCTGTTGGATAGCACCGTAGGCATGGTCATCCAGAGTCAGTGAGACCGGGTGTTGATAAACTTGGCGTAATTCGGCTAGGGTCATTTTGCCTGGGCGAATCGTCAATGATTTCATGCTTTAGCCCCCTGAGTTGCAGCTACCATAGGTAAGTTAAGGCCTTGTTCGCGAGCACAGTCAATAGCGATGTCGTAACCAGCATCGGCATGGCGCATTACCCCGGTCGCGGGGTCGTTATGCAACACACGAGCGATACGTTCAGCGGCTTCATCCGTGCCATCACAAACAATGACCATCCCGGAGTGTTGGGAGAAGCCCATACCGACGCCACCGCCGTGATGCAGAGAAACCCAGGTTGCACCGCTGGCGGTGTTAAGTAAAGCGTTGAGCAATGGCCAATCAGAGACCGCGTCAGAACCATCTTTCATTGATTCGGTTTCGCGGTTAGGGCTGGCAACTGATCCTGAATCCAGATGGTCACGACCTATCACGATAGGCGCAGACAATTCACCACGGCGTACCATTTCATTAAACGCTAAGCCAAGTTTGGCACGCTGCCCCAGACCAACCCAGCATATACGCGCTGGCAAACCCTGGAAACTGATGCGTTCACGGGCCATATCCAACCAATGATGGAGGTGTGCATCGTCAGGGATTAACTCTTTCACCATCGCGTCTGTCTTGAAAATATCCTGCGGATCACCGGAGAGCGCCGCCCAACGGAATGGGCCGATACCACGGCAGAACAACGGGCGAATATAAGCCGGGACGAAGCCAGGGAAATCAAAGGCGTTGTTGACCCCCATTTCTTTCGCCATTTGGCGGATATTATTGCCGTAGTCAAACGTTGGAACGCCCATTTTTTGGAACGCCAACATGGCTTCAACGTGTGTGGCCATTGACTGTTTAGCAGCTTTTACCACTACTGCGGGTTCGCTTTGTGCACGGCGACGATACTCTTCCCAGCTCCAGCCGGCTGGCAGGTAACCATTAAGCGGATCATGGGCACTGGTCTGGTCGGTGACCATATCCGGGCGTACGCCACGTTTAACCAGCTCAGGCAAAATTTCTGCTGCATTCCCACATAGGGCAATAGAAATGGCTTTACCTTCTTGGGTATATTTCTTGATACGTGCTAATGCATCATCCAGATCCTTGGCTTGCTCATCGACGTAGCGGGTTTTTAAACGGAAATCAATACGGCTCTGTTGGCATTCGATATTCAGTGAACAGGCACCCGCCAAGGTTGCTGCCAGTGGCTGAGCGCCGCCCATGCCACCCAGACCGGCGGTTAATACCCAGCGCCCTTTGAGGTTATCATTATAATGTTGGCGTCCCGCTTCCACGAAGGTTTCATAGGTGCCCTGTACGATGCCCTGGCTGCCAATGTAGATCCAACTGCCCGCCGTCATCTGGCCATACATCGCCAGGCCTTTGGCATCCAGTTCGTTGAAATGCTCCCAAGTCGCCCAGTGCGGAACCAGGTTCGAGTTGGCAATCAGCACGCGTGGTGCATTGCTGTGAGTTTTAAACACGCCTACCGGTTTGCCAGACTGCACCAGTAACGTCTCGTCATCTTCCAGTGTTTTAAGCGTTGCAACAATTTTGTCGTAGCAATCCCAGTCGCGGGCAGCACGGCCAATGCCGCCGTACACCACCAGCTCATGGGGGTTTTCTGCCACTTCTGGGTCGAGATTGTTCATTAACATACGCAGTGGCGCTTCGGTCAGCCAACTTTTAGCGTTTAATTGTGTGCCACGTGGTGCACGGATATCAACGTTGCGAATTTTGTTATTTGTCGTCACAGCTATTTCCTCTAGCAGTTTATACCCGTCGCCATTCAAGCTGCAGCAGTGTTGGCTTGCCTCGTTCATGGGATTGACCCATGGTCGGGGCTTGGTTGCGTTGCTGTCGACCTGCAACTTGAATGAACTTAGGTATCGGTACAAATTCCACGACCTGGTGGTGAATAGCAGCACCAAGCCATAACAATGCGGTGGGCTTCTTAACATATACTTGTATGTACAAGCATATGCAACCATGAGGGGTGTAGGCGTAAAAATAAGCAACAAAAAATTATTTTAATTTAAAATCAAATAATTAAATTATTAAAAGATGATGAAATAGGCGTTTTAACCGAGGAAAATAGTGAGATGAACTGCAAAAATCAGTTAAAATAGTGTCGTTTTTGAGCGTTAAGTCACAATGGATTTACATAGTTATTACAATTAAACCGAAGAATAGCGCCAACATATTGCGGATAGCCAAGCTTGATCTCATTCGAGCAAGGTTTACCGGTATCCGGTTTGGTCATCGCGGCGGGATCTGCAATAATCCCTTTTTTTGCCCTTGCCAACATTGAGAATGCCATGCTCTACCCAATTAACGAGATGTTCCAGACTTTGCAGGGAGAAGGTTATTTTACTGGAGTGCCTGCTATCTTTATTCGTTTGCAGGGTTGCCCGGTGGGGTGTAGTTGGTGTGATACCCAACATACTTGGGAAAAGGAAGCACATCAGGAAGTGGATATGCAGCAAATTCTGCTGAAACCCTCTGAAAGCCGCCAATGGGGCAGTGCCAGTGCTGAACAATTGCTGATGTTGATCCAACAGCAAGGTTATACCGCTCGCCATATCGTTATTACGGGTGGGGAACCTTGTATCTATGATTTGATACCACTGACCACCTTGCTCGAGAGCCAGGGTTACAGTTGCCAGATAGAAACCAGTGGTACTTATGAGGTTCTCTGTTCGCCTAATACCTGGGTGACGGTTTCGCCAAAAGTGAAGATGCGTGGTGGCTTGCAGGTCTTGCCACAGGCGCTGATACGAGCCGATGAGATCAAACATCCGGTTGGGCGTGAACGTGATATTGAAGCATTAGATCAACTGCTGGCGGCTTTGCAGGATGAAAAGCGGCGTATTATCGCTTTACAACCCATCAGCCAGCAGGAAGAAGCAACGCGTCTATGTATTGAAACCTGTATTGCTCGTAATTGGCGGCTTTCAATGCAGACGCACAAGTACCTCAATATTGCCTGATACCCTAGCCCATATGGGCTATTTCCTTACAGCCCAATGAGTTACTGACATCGGTTTACTCACCTTTGTACACACAGCCAGCGCTACAGGTCTCTTTGATCATCACCGCCGACAGAATTGGCAGTTGCGGCTTCAGTTGCTGCCAGATCCAACCGGCGAGGACTTCGCTGGTTGGGTTTTCCAACCCTGGAATATCGTTCAAATAATGGTGATCAAGGCGCTGCCAAATCGGTTTGAATATCCCTTTCAGCTCGGCAAAATCCATTACCCAGCCAGTGTGGGGATCGACTTCCCCAGTGATTTCTAAACGCACTGTAAAAGAGTGCCCATGCAGGCGGCCGCATTTGTGGCCTTCTGGTACATGAGGTAGGAGATGTGCGGCTTCAAACTGAAAATCTTTAAACAACGTAGTGACCATTGACCCAGCCTTATTGATTTAAAACTGTCGAATAGTACTGGAAAGCGGTTCCCGTTGCCATCTATACCCATTCAGCAATCAAGCTGCGGCGGTGTTGGTTACAATTATTTGCCTCTTCCCTGAGGCTCACCCCGTTGGGGCCTCGCTCCTTCGGAGCCAGCGCAAGCACTGTTCAAAACGCACTGCGTTTTGTCCTGCAACTTGAATGAACTTGGGTATATGTTAAATAGCCAATCCTCAAGCGCCGATCACGCCACCATCTTCACGAGTAATCATTAACACAGACGAGCGTGGACGTGGGCTATTATGCGGGAAGTGAGAGTCTCCTTCTTCCCCTGGGTGCTGAACGTTAACAAACATCGTTTTATAGTCTGGAGTAAAGGTGAGTCCAGTCAATTCGCATGACTTTGGCCCGACCATAAAGCGGCGGATCTCACCACTTTGCGGATCGCCCGCCAGCATCTGGTTATTGCCTTGCCCCAGATAATCACCTTTGTTGCTGTATTTACCATCGGTTAAGATCCACAAACGGCCAGCACTGTCGAATCCCAGGCCGTCAGGGCTGTTAAAGGTGTTATCTTCCGTAATGTTTGGGGTGCCACGGTTAACGCCTTGCGGATGGGCTAGTGGGTTGCCAGCCAGTGCATACATGTCCCAAGTAAAATTATCGGCTGTCGCATCGCCACTTTCATTCCAGCGAATAATCTGACCATAAACGTTATTGGGGCGAGGATTCGCCGCGTTGAGCGGCATGTTAGCTTCGCCACGTTTGTTGTTATTGGTCAAGGTGCAATAGACACGGCCATCGTGCGGATTGACTGCTATCCACTCAGGGCGGTCCATCTTGGTTGCGCCAACGTGTGATGCGGCTTTGCGCGTGAAAATCAATATTTCCGCTGCATCTTTGAAACCATTTTCCGGTGTTAGGCCATTTTTGCCAAACTCCAAAGCAATCCAACGTCCTGTGCCCTTGAGCGGAGTGCCATTGCTGTCCCCGTCAAACTGAGCCACGTACAAATTACCTTCATCCAAGAGGTTGCTGTTATTTGCCGGGTTGGCGCTATCGAACTTGTTTTTGGAGACAAACTTGTAAATATGCTCCCCGCGCTCATCGTCACCCATATAAATTACGAGACGGCCATCTTTGGCTATCGTCACGGCGGCATTTTCGTGTTTGAAGCGCCCCAGAGCAGTACGCTTTATGGGGGTAGATTTCGGGTTCATCGGATCGATTTCAACAATCCAACCGAATCGGTTGAGCTCGTTGGGGTTCTTCACTACATCGAAACGCTCGTCAAACGTTGACCAGTTACGTTCTGGCTCATTGGCCTTCAATGTATAGCGTTTTTGCTCTGGCGTATTTTTGTAATCAGTTTGCTGAGTGCCAAAATAGGTTTCGAAGTTTTCTTCACAGGTCAAATAGGTGCCCCAAGGGGTTTTGCCGTTGGAGCAGTTATTGAGTGTACCTAGGACACGGCGGCCAGAGGGGTCGGCTGCAGTTTGCAGTAGTGGATGCCCCGCAGCCGGGCCGCTGAGTTGCATTTCAGTATTGGCGGTGATGCGGCGGTTATAGCGCGAAGGACGCTCAACTTGCCAGCGTTGGCTATCACCAATGCGTTTTACCGCAACGATAGACACACCATGTGCGGCTTGGGATTTACGTACATCGTCCAGGCTGGTGGCTTGGGTGCCACCGTGGGCGAACAAGTATTGCTCGTTGACGTATTCGTTATTGATCGCCATCACGCCATGATTTTTATCAATTGGGAAGAAACTCATACCGTCATTGTTATCACCGAACTGTTTTTCTTGGTCGGCTGCACTGTTGCCACCGTTGGCATCGAATGCGGCAGCGCCATTCACCAAAGGGTCACCCCATGAGATCAACACCTCGGCTTTGTAACCTGGGGCAATAACCACCTCATCTGCGGTGGAAGCGGCAATGCCTTTGAATCCCAATAGATTACTGGTTGGTAAGTCAGCTGCTAGCGCTTCACCAGTCATCCCGAGTACACCACCAGCGAGAAAATGGGTGATGCCAATAGCGCTGGCACTACCGATTAACAGTTTGCGGCGAGTAGGATTGCTCAGTGTAGGGTCGTTAAATTGATTCGGATTATTCTTCATGGAGTTAGCTTCCTGCGAGTAGATACCATAAACAAATTTGATTCTTATAATAGTGAGCAATTGTTTCATAAATGTTACACCGCAATATGAAAGCAATTCATTCTTGCTGTTTGGGGGTAATGATAGCTATCAAACTCACTTAAGTGATAACGATGCTAATAGATAGCAATAGATGTCAGTGGAGGGGGTATTTTTCTGTTTTATAAGGTTTTTATGACAGGGCTAATACTAAATAGGCAGTGTGTCCGTCACCGTATATTCAACGTTTAATCAAGATATTGGGGGGCTCGTAATTCGGCGTTCCCCTGAGGCTCATCCCATAGCGCCTGCTATATAGTCATTTTGGTTATTATTTATTGCTATCACTTATTTAGTCATTGCGATGGAGCTGGGTAACTTTACAGACTTCCCTCGGTCTGTTAAGGATAAAGCCTTAAAAATGACAATGAAACAGCTGATACTGGCTAAGCATAGGATATCCATACCACGATGACGACTCAGGTTTCTGCAACATCTTTACTGCCACTGTCAGCGGAACAGTTGACGCGCCTTCAGGGGACGATTAGTGAATACTCACCAACACAGTTGGCGTGGTTGTCCGGTTATTTATGGGGCTTGGTGAATCCGCAAGCGCAGAGTGCGGCTCATGTGCCAGTGGCAGCTGAAGCCGCCAGTATCACCGTGATCTCTGCCTCGCAAACCGGTAACGCACGCCGGCTGGCGGAGCAACTGCGTGACGACCTATTGGCAGCCAAGCTGAACGTCACTTTGGTGAATGCCGGTGATTATAAGTTCAAACAGATTACTCAGGAACGGCTGTTGGTGATCGTAGCCTCGACTCAAGGGGAGGGCGACCCTGCAGAAGAAGCGGTGGCACTACATAAATACCTGCATTCAAAAAAAGCGCCCAAGTTGCTTGAAACGGCCTTTGCGGTATTTGGTCTGGGGGATAGTTCTTATGAGAATTTCTGCCAGTCTGGTAAAGATTTTGATGGCAAACTGGCGGAACTGGGTGCAGAACGCTTGCTAGATCGCATTGATGCTGATGTGGACTATCAGCAACAGGCCGTCGCTTGGCGTCAACAGATTGTGACCATCCTGCAGGCTCGTGCTACAGCGGGAACGCTGGTTCCTGTTACGCCGCTCGGTGATGCGCGCATTCAACCCACCACTTCCCCCTATGATAAACAACACCCATTGACGGCAGAATTGCTGCTGAATCAAAAAATTACCGGGCGCGGTTCGAGTAAGGATGTTCGCCATATCGAAATTGATCTGGGTAGTTCCGGCTTGTGTTACCAGCCGGGGGATGCGCTGGGTGTCTGGTTTGATAACGATCCCGCGCTGGTGGAGGAACTACTGCAACTGTTGTGGCTGAGTGGCGATGAGTTGCTGGCGGTAGAAGGGAAAACTCAATCACTGCGCGATGCTTTGTTGCACCATTTTGAACTGACACAGAACACCGCACCGATTGTGGAAAAGTACGCCGCGCTGTCGCGAGATGAGCGGTTGATAGGCTTGCTGGCGGATAAACCCAGTTTGCAACACTACGCACATTCTACGCCGATCGTCGATATGGTTCGTCAGGCTCCTGTCGATCTGGCAGCGGAGCAATTGGTTGGTTTACTGCGTCCACTGGCACCGCGTTTGTATTCTATCGCCTCCTCACAAGCAGAAAATGAAAGCGAAGTGCATATTACCGTCGGGGTGGTGCGCTATGAGGTGGATGGTCGTGCCCGTGCGGGTGGTGCCTCTAGTTTTTTGGCGGATCGCCTGGAAGAGGAAGCAGAACTGCGGGTGTTCATTGAGCATAACGACAATTTCCGCCTGCCCGCAGATCCACAAATACCGATGATCATGATTGGCGCGGGTACCGGTATCGCGCCATTTCGCGCTTTTATGCAGCAGCGCGAAGCGGTGGGTGCCAAAGGGGATAACTGGTTGTTCTTTGGTAATCCCCATTTTACCGAAGACTTTTTATATCAAGTTGAATGGCAGCGCTATGTGAAAGAAGGGCTGTTAACCCGAATTGATCTGGCCTGGTCCCGTGATCAAGCGCATAAGGTTTATGTGCAGGACAAATTGCGTCAACAGGGGGCTGAAGTTTGGCGTTGGATCCAGCAAGGGGCACATCTTTATGTGTGTGGCGATGCTAACCATATGGCGAAAGACGTTGAAGAGACCTTGGTAGAACTGGTGGCCGAACACGGTGGGATGGATACCGAGCAGGCAGATGAATTTTTAAGTGAGCTGCGCCAAGAGCGCCGTTATCAGCGGGATGTGTACTGATGAATGATAAACACGTTGGGCCTGTACAGGTAACAGGCAAATTGGTTGATGCCGAACGCATGAAGAAAGAGAGTAATTTCCTCCGTGGCACCATTAGCGATGATTTAACTGATGGCCTGACGGGCGGCTTCTCTGGCGATAACTTTTTATTGATCCGTTTCCACGGCATGTATCAGCAAGATGATCGAGACATCCGCGCTGAACGTGCCGAACAAAAACTGGAACCACGCCACGCCATGATGCTGCGTTGCCGCTTACCTGGGGGCATTATCACGCCACAGCAATGGTTAGGTATCGACAAGTTTGCACAGGAAAATACACTGTATGGCAGCATTCGCCTGACCAACCGCCAGACATTCCAGTTTCACGGCATTTTAAAAGGTGACCTGAAATCTGCTCACCAGTTGCTCAATCGCTTAGGGTTGGACTCGCTGGCGACAGCTAACGATGTTAACCGCAATGTGCTCTGCACTTCCAACCCTGTGGAATCTGAGTTGCATCAGCAAGCTTATCAATGGGCGAAGAAAATTTCTGAACATCTGTTACCGCGAACTCGTGCTTATGCCGAAGTGTGGTTAGATAAAGAAAAGATCGCCACCACCGATGAAGAGCCAATCCTCGGTGACACTTATTTGCCACGCAAGTTTAAAACCACCGTGGTGATCCCACCGCAAAACGACGTTGATCTCCATGCCAACGACATGAACTTTGTGGCGATCGCCGAAAATGGCAAGCTGGTGGGCTTTAACCTGCTGGTGGGTGGGGGTTTGTCTATCGATCATGGCAATAAAAATACCTTTGCCCGGACGGCGAGTGAGTTTGGTTATATCCCGTTGGATTATACGCTGGCGGTAGCGGAAGCGGTGGTGACGACCCAGCGCGACTGGGGGAACCGCACCGATCGTAAAAATGCCAAAACCAAATACACACTGGAGCGTGTTGGTGTTGATGCTTTTCGCGCTGAAGTAGAGAAACGGGCAGGCATCACCTTTGAGCCGGTGCGCCCATACCATTTTACTGGGCGTGGTGATCGCATCGGTTGGGTAAAGGGGATCGATAATCAGTGGCATCTGACGTTATTTATCGAAAATGGCCGTTTGCTGGATTATCCCGGCCGCCCACTAAAAACCGGGATGGCCGAGATTGCCAAAGTTCATCAAGGTGACTTCCGCTTGACCGCCAACCAGAATTTAATCGTGGCGGGTGTAAAAGAGGAGCAAAAGGCGCAGATCGAATCGTTGGCGCGTAAATATGGCCTGCTCGACGACGACATCAGTGAGCAACGCAAGAATTCGATGGCTTGTGTTTCTTATCCCACCTGTCCACTGGCGATGGCCGAGGCGGAACGCTTCTTGCCGGAATTTATCACCAAAGTGGAGAGCATCATGCAGCAGCATGAGGTAGGGGATGAGCATATTGTATTGCGTGTTACCGGTTGCCCAAATGGCTGTGCCCGAGCACTGTTGGCGGAGATTGGCCTGGTGGGTAAAGCCCTTGGTCGTTATAACCTCCACCTAGGGGGGAACCGTGAAGGAACGCGCATTCCGCGCATGTACCGCGAGAACATTAATGAAAATGATATCCTGCAAGAGATTGATGACTTGGTAGGTCGTTGGGCACGAGAGCGCACGCTAGGGGAAGGTTTTGGTGACTTCACGGTGCGAAGCGGTATTGTGCGGCCAGTCGTCGATCCTGCGCGGGATTTCTGGGATTAACTTGGGTGATTGTACTCATTTAGGTGAGAGTACACTGCGGTTTGGGCTAAATAACCGAGCCTGATGCTGGTGGGTATGATGCGGAACGCTGACACGCCGTGAACCCCTCCCTGGGGGCTCGTATCGCGCGTCCATGCGCTCCACGGTCAGCTAACCTGCATCATAACCACCTGTAACACGATTAGGCGTAACTATTTGTACCCAAAATAATTCGAGTTGCTTGTAGGCGGCCAGCGATGGAATTCCCAGGAGCATAGCTGACTATGTGACTGGGGTGACAGACAAATCCGCCAGGAGCGGATTTGAACGCTGCTTGCAGCGGCCCCGATACGGGCGAGCCTCAGGGATGAGGCGAGTAAATGCAGCTAACACCCAAGCAGCTTGAAGGATGAAGGGTAGAGTGATGGTCTCTGGAGGTATGCAACATGGTTCAATTCAATTTAGCGGCGTTAAATGCCCAACCAAAATCTGGGCAGGCATTGTCACTGGCGGTCGTCAATGGCCAGTTGGAACAGATGTCTGCACAGCAGCGGGTGGCGTGGGCGTTAGAGCATTTGCCCGGTGAATTTGTGCTCACCTCCAGTTTCGGTATTCAAGCGGCGGTGTGCTTGCATCTGGTCACTCGCATTAAGCCGGATATTCCGGTGATCCTAACCGATACCGGCTATCTGTTTCCGGAAACCTATCAGTTTATCGACCAACTGACTGACCAGTTGCAACTGAACTTGCAGGTATACCGAGCTGAACAGTCGCCCGCCTGGCAAGAGGCGCGTTACGGCAAACTGTGGGAGCAGGGGGTGAGCGGGATTGAACAATATAATCAGCTTAACAAAGTGGAACCCATGGACCGCGCGCTAAAAACACTGGGGGTACAGACTTGGTTTGCTGGTTTGCGCCGTGAACAATCAGATAGCCGCGCCAATCTACCCGTATTGGCGGTACAGCGCGGGGTATTTAAATTCCTGCCGATTATCGATTGGAATAACCGCCAGATTTATCACTATCTGACCGAACATGGCTTGAATTACCACCCGCTATGGGAACAGGGCTACCTTTCCGTGGGCGACACCCACACCACCCGTAAATGGGAAGCGGGCATGAGTGAAGAAGAAACCCGGTTCTTTGGCCTGAAACGCGAATGTGGGCTACATGAGGGATAAATGGAGCGGGAGTCCCCTGATATAGGCAAGTGAGATTGGGGGGAACCTCCTTAATTCTATTCTTTTTTCTATTAGCTCAGACTTGGCCTGATAGTTTTCTCGGGTGGCAGATAATCGAGTGTGGCAGTTGGCTTTGAGCGAAGCGGACATTACTGCCTGCTTGAAGGGTCGTACTCCCAGTGTGATTCATCGCTATAAATCGTACCATCGTCATCCATTACTCGGGCGTTGAGGTGCTTCGCAATTTGCAACATTTTTCTATACAGATTTGTGTCAGGCCACTTGGTGTAAATGTTTCCTGCACTCCAGTCAAGCCATGGCTCATCATAGTGTGATGGCCCTGACCAGAGTGCATTATAATCGCCGTTTTTAGCATTTATACTGAGTTCATCATCGCTATTGATGTAAGCAAGCCATTCATCATGTGTTATTTGGGCTTCGTCATTATCTGCCCAAAACTCAGCTCTTGTGATGTGAAACTCAACGCCCATAGTATCCTCTAAACACAATTTTAGATTGTGATTTTGCCCAATTGATCACAGTTATAACTTGCGCCCATACATTAACATATTGACCTATTAGTAACACCTTCGTTTTAGTGGACAGTATTTGCAAATTCGAAGGTCGTATCGTCAGTTTCTCGTTCATAGCTGTCACAGGGCCGCTATGAGCGAGGAGAGGAAATTAACATATCTGTTAAAGTGGTCAAATTTAGCTATCCATTACATTTACCTCTTTGGTATACTTCATAGTCTATTCTCCGGCAGACTATTCAATGTCGAGAATAATGAAATGGGTTAATAGCTACGGCAAGGTGAGAAGACCGGATGTTTACCAATAATATAGTAATCAGTATGATTTTTGATAATATTCCAACTTCATTATAATCGATAAAATTCGATGTCAGAATGTAGCATGCAACATTCATTTTATTGATAATTTAGCAATTTAGGATTGAAGAAGAGGCTTATCTGTATAAACCTCTTCCTATATTTATTATGATTTAGGCAAGTACTGTTTTAGTTTTTCAATAAATTGTTCGATCTCTGCAGAAGTGAGTTCTGTTAGCTCACGTTTGCATATACCTACTGCATCATCAAATCTCGAAGTTAAAGTTAACCAAATAGCTTTAAACCTTATAAAACTTCCGTATGTTTGAGATTTAGGTGAATCAGTTTTTTCAAGAATTCCAATAGCATACTCTAACTTATCAATTCTTCTATATTGTATAGCTAGATCACAGAGCGTTAAAACGGGATATTTTATATCAGGGAAATCCATGATCCCGTTTTCAATTAGGGTAAATGCTTCTTCAACTTTATTATCAAACCTAGCAAGTGCTTTAGCTTTAGCGGAGCAATAAATTTCCTGTGCGCGTTGGGCTTGATTCGATTTTAGTCGTTCAAGTATTTCCTCTACTAAGCCTGGTTCAATATGTGAATCATCTTTGTAAAAAAGGCAGTTTAAATAGTTATTAGCATTTATTGGATTATTTTTCTGCCTTTCATAAACATCCTTCGCCAATCCCAAAGCAAGTTCGTGCTCATCATTCTGTAAATACAACAAGACCAATTCACTTTTGGAACGGTAATCGTTTGGTCTTTGCCTTAAAACTCGCTTATAGCTCTCAATTGCTCGAGGACGTTGGCGTGTTATTCTAAAATAAAAACCATGCAGAAATGAACTTTCTGGTTCAGGAACATATCGTACTGCATTAAAAAACTCTCGATCATGCAGTCTTGCTAGAGACTGGCATTTCATAAATAATATGTGCTCTATAACATTTGAATGCATATATTGAGAATTTGAAAGAATCTGATCAGCTAATCTCACTGCTTCTTTATAGTTCGAAGATCCACCTTTTTCGTATAATGACCTTATTGTTTTTACAAAATACGAAGGAACTAATACTCGACTATCTATATCTTTACCGGCTTTTATAGCCTCCTGAATGGAAAAAATATAGTCCGATATGTCTCTATTATCGTCTGTATATTCCTCAATGAAGTTCTTAATATGCTTACTCAATACATCATCATATTCACTGGTAGTTCCAAACTTACTTCTTGATATGTAATCCTGTATTACTTGGTTTACTCTGATATAATCATTATTCACACCTAATTGATCACATACAGACATATTTATGAAGCTTTGTGTGATTGGATAAAACTCCACTTCATCTACTAATGAAAAAAGGAACTCATAGCTAATGAATTCAAACTTTGAAAGGAAATATAAAAAATCTAACTTACGCTGATCATGAGAAAAATTTTCAACTATTACCTTTGCCTTATCATCAGCATATTCTCTTATTAAATGCGAGTCTTTTTTTACTGAATAAAGATTCGTGTCCGATATACTATCCACGGCAAAAAGAACTTGTTCTGGATAACCTGAAAGAAGGTCTGAGAAAAAACGCAGATCTTCAGGAGATAAATCTAAACCTTTATATGTAGCATATCTTTTCAAAAGCCCTCGCCTTTCTTGAGTATTCAATTCAGGAATTTCTTCAAAGTAATACTCTGGATTTCCATAAGAAAATGTTTTATTACCTCTAAACTTAGATGCTATACAGAAAGTCAAGTGCCCATAATGTTTAATATGATCTGTAACCCTTACAAACCAACTTACAATTGTACTATCAGGTTGAACTATGGCTCCTTTATCTTCAATTAGGATTCGTTCCTTTTCTTCTATAATTCCTTCTATGAGCTTTACCGCAATATTAACTTTATCGCTTATTGAGGTGGTCATTAAATCATGAATTTTACCAATATCGTATAATCCAAGATCGTCTATTTTTAAGATAAAGTCTTCTATGCTATCTGAAGACTCGATTTGTATTACAGGAAATTCATAAGACTCTCTTATAGCATTAGATTTTATAAGAGCATTCTTCATAAAAGATTTACGGCCAATTGAATCCAAGCCCGAAGCAATAAAAACTACTGGAGGTGATTTATCAAAGTCATCAAAACGTTGCTCAACATTAGTCATTTTATCATTCCTACCCACAAATATTTTTTGTCTTTCTTTCAATGCAGGATGAGTTTTAAATGCAATCTCTCGTAGTCGAGCATTAACTTTTCTAATTGCAACGTTAGGCTTCCGAATTGGCTGAATATTAAAACCTTCCTTCATCCAGGATGGAATCCTTGGATCTGTAAAAGTTATTTTGTCATCTATTATAATTGGATAAATACGTTGTAGATGACCATCCTCTACCTTTTTCTTTGCCAAACGAATTTCTTCTTTCACCCAATCAGACTCTAATGCAGAATCAGAAAGAAATAAAACAAAAAGAGATGTATCATCTAGCCCCTTTAATATTTCCTCTGATGGGGACATGCCTTTTTCAAAAGTCTGCTCATCGAAAATTCTAGTTTCATTTCGAAGCCCTGAAGCAACAACTCGTACATAGTCCTTGTCTTTTGAACTATGTGAAAGAAAACATTTTATCATTTGAATTCCTTTTTTTCATTTTAGGGATTAATTGCCATATTTGTACTTTGCATCTTGCGAGAGTAGGCGAAAAACTGTGTAACTTTCCAATATAATTCTGACACATACAGAAAAAAAATTTGTGAATATTGATCTTTATCACATTTTGTCTGTTTCTTTGTTACACACTTAATGTGAGCTTTTATCTCGACGTACGGGTTTAGATTCTCGTTTAGTTGCCAAAAACAGACTGAAGCAACTGTAACTTAGAGTGTGTACAGTTAAGAATCCCCTCTGGCGGTAATGGCGGGCGACCATTTTTGACAACTCAATCCCATCACCAACTGACTTACCTGTTCCCGGTGATTAACACATTGTGATATCAGCAATGTCCGCTCCTGGCCCTTAGCATCCAACCAAAGATACCGCTGATCCGCTAAGAACGTGAAGCAGGCATCCTTCTGACTCAACCGATTTACCATTAGCGCGGTTCTTGATTTATATTCAGCGCGGCACACAGCTGCCTGCCAGATTAGCTATCGCTCTGTGCTGTAACAGTATCAGCACAGAGCTGATATAACCCTATTTCACCTTCTTACCCTGAACCCCCGCTGCTGGCCGCGCTTGTGCTAGCTGTTTAATCAGAGGCAGCAGGATCTGCACGCTGTCGTGGCTGCGTTTCTCAATCCGCCCTGGGAGATGGGTTTCCAGATATTGCAAATTATCATATTGCAGACGATGCCAGGTGACCCCTTGTGGGAAGCTTGGGCTGATGGCCCGCTGCTGATAGCCATCTTTTGCCCCCAGTAACCAGTTAGTGGCTTCTACGGATAGGAAAGGAATTTTTGCCTGGTCAAACAGTTCTTTATTGGGATCATGCTCTTTTTGACTGTTTTTGCCGTCAGGAACCAGAGCGGCGTCAATGCCGTAGCGGTGGGCAAGGTTTAGTGCCTGATCACGGGATTGCTTAATGATATCCGGTTGGGTGTTATCACCGGATTGGAAATAGAGACGATCCCCGGTAATCAACTTGTCGAGGTTAATCACCAGCAAGGTATTTTCACGCTCTTCCTGCGACATCCGTTGCAGGTAGTTTTTGGTCCCCAACAAATGGAGCTCATCCCCACTGGTCGCGATAAAACGTAGGCTGTAAGTGGTGGGGATATCTTTAAGTCTGTGAGCCAGCTCAAGCATCACACCGACGCCAGAGGCATTGTCGTCCACACCCTGTAACGTCAGCCCCCCCAGATTATTATCCACGTCATCATCACTGACCGGGGTATAAGTATCAAAGTGCGTCATGATAATGATCTGCTTGGGCTGATCACCGTTTTTGGCCGCAATGACCGAGGTAAAGGTAATTTTATGCCAGTTTTCACTGCGGTTTTTGTTGGTATAAAGATAACGGTCGTCAACGGTGCGGGTATCAGCTGGGTAGCCCATCTCTGTAAACTGTTGTTTTAGATAATCTGCCGCAAGCATTTCGGCGGGGCTGCCAGCCATTCGACCAGGAAAGTAGGTAGCGATATAACGTATCTGGCTAGCGGCAAACTGACCCAGCGGCACTTCTTTGTGGGCTTTATCAGGGGCCGCATACAGGTTGGCACTACCGCTGAAAGCGGCTAACAACAGCCCGGTTCTCAGGCATAAGCGGAAAAACATACCGAAAAATCCTTCTGTAACAGAGGTGGAGCCAATATATTTGCAAGTTCAGTATGGGACGTGATGGCGAATTACACAATTTATGTGTTTATTAATTTTGTGGCCAATGTGCAAGTTGCGCTGTTACTCATCCTAGGGTTATTCAATTTACAACTCACCGTTACTCATTTAAATAAATTTGCCGGTATATTCCATTATGGAACTACTCATACTTATTAGTCATTTCATCGAGCAAATCTCACTCCGTATAGTCACACTATCTTTTTGTTATAGGCAAAGGCCACTGTGGACTATTTACCTCTATTTGCTGATCTCAAACAACGTCCGGTGTTGGTGGTGGGGGGCGGTGCGGTCGCTGCGCGTAAAGTGGAGCAGCTTCAACGTGCCGGTGCGGTAATCCATGTGGTTGCCCAGGAGCTGTCTGCCGAACTTAAGCAACTTTATCAGCAAGGGCTGATTTATTGGCTGGGGCAGGCTTTTACCCCCTCGCAATTGGATGGGGTGTTTCTGGTAATTGCCGCCACCGATGACAATGCACTCAATGCCGAAGTCTTTGCCGAAGCAGACAAACGTTGTGTGTTGGCCAATGTGGTTGATGACCAACCCCGTTGCTCCTTTATCTTTCCATCAATTATTGATCGTTCTCCGCTTATGGTGGCCATCTCTTCGGGTGGTCAGGCCCCCGTCTTAGCCCGCATGCTACGGGAAAAATTAGAGGCATTACTGCCTGCCAGCTTGGGGCGCGTGGCTCAATTGGCGGGGAAATTACGTGGTAAAGTAAAACAGCAAGTCGCCTCTTTTAGTCACCGACGCCGGTTTTGGGAAAAGCTGTTTAATGGCCGTTTTGTTTCGCTGGTGGCTCAGGGCCGGGTTGTGCAAGCTGAGCAGCAATTGGAGCAGGAGCTAAGCGCCTTTGTGCAGGGGAGTGAACAAGAGCAAGGGGAAATAGCCTTAGTGGGGGCTGGGCCCGGTGATGTGGGCTTGTTGACCTTACGTGGTTTACAGGTGATGCAACTGGCAGATGTGGTGCTTTATGATCACCTGGTGAGCCAAGAGGTACTGGATTTGGTTCGTCGTGATGCGGAACGTATCTGTGTCGGTAAACGTGCTGGTGCGCACTCGGCTTCTCAGGACGAGATTAATCGTTTGCTGGTTACGCTGGCGCAACAAGGGAAACGCGTGGTGCGTTTGAAGGGGGGCGATCCTTTCCTGTTTGGCCGTGGTGGGGAAGAGCTGCAAGTTGCTGCGGCTGCTGGTATTCCTTTCCAGGTGGTGCCCGGGGTGACTGCCGCAGTGGGGGCGACGGCTTATGCCGGTATTCCACTCACTCATCGTGATTACGCACAAAGCGTGACCTTTATTACCGGTCATTGCCGTGCGGATGAAAATAGCCTGGATTGGGTAGCGTTAGCGCGGGCCCATCAAACCTTGGCGATTTATATGGGCACCCTGAAAGCCGCCGATATCAGCCGTAACTTGATCACTCATGGCCGTGGTGCTGATACCCCAGTGGCGGTGATTAGCCGCGGGACACGCCGAGATCAGCAGGTACAGACTGGTACCTTGCAGCAACTGGAGCAATTGGCTCAACAGGCACCCCTACCGGCGTTATTGGTGATTGGTGAAGTGGTGGAATTACATCATCAGATCGCCTGGTTTGGACATCAAGCGGCGCAGGCGGACTTTTTCACACTGCAGCCAGAAGACCCCAACGTCAACTCAAACCACCGGTCAGATTATGTTGATGTGGTCAATTCTTCCAAAGAGCTGGCATAACGGCAGGGATTAATCGGGTTTATACACTAAATAATTCGTGTTGCAGGAAGGCGGCGACGCAGAGAATCCCCAGGAGCTTACACGAGTAAGTGACTGGGGTGAGCGAGGAAAGCCAACACACATGCAACTTGAAGTATGACGAGTATAGGCAGTAAGGCAATCTATTTAAGGAGCGGTTATGGACCCAAAACGACTCACTCATTTGCGGCAATTGGAGGCGGAAAGTATCCATATCATCCGTGAGGTTGCTGCTGAATTCGCCAATCCGGTGATGCTCTACTCCATCGGCAAAGACTCTTCGGTGATGCTGCACTTGGCACGTAAGGCATTCTATCCTGGTTCGTTACCATTTCCGTTGCTGCATGTGGATACCGGTTGGAAGTTTCGCGAAATGTATCAATTCCGCGATCGTACTGCCAAACAGTACGGTTTTGAGCTATTAGTGCATAAAAACCCCGATGGTGTAGCGATGGGAATCAGCCCCTTTGCTCATGGTAGTGCTAAACATACCGATATCATGAAAACCGAAGGCCTGAAGCAAGCGCTGAACAAATATGGCTTTGATGCTGCCTTTGGTGGGGCGCGCCGTGACGAAGAAAAATCCCGAGCTAAAGAGCGGATCTACTCTTTTCGTGATCGTTTTCATCGTTGGGACCCGAAAAATCAACGCCCTGAGTTATGGCATAACTATAACGGTCAGATAAACCAGGGTGAGAGTATCCGGGTGTTCCCGTTATCAAACTGGACAGAACTCGATATCTGGCAATACATCTTCCTGGAAAAGATCGAGATCGTGCCGCTTTATCTGGCGAAACCGCGCCCGGTGATTGAGCGTGATGGCATGTTATTAATGGTGGATGACGATCGCGTCGACATACAGCCGGGTGAAGTGATCAGCCAGCGGATGGTGCGTTTCCGTACCTTGGGGTGTTGGCCATTAACCGGGGCGGTGGACTCCTCGGCACAGACCCTGCCGGAAATCATTGAGGAAATGCTGCTTTCTACTACCAGCGAACGACAGGGGCGTATGATCGATCGTGACCAGTCCGGTTCGATGGAGTTGAAAAAGCGTCAAGGCTATTTTTGAGGAACCGCCGGATGAATAATCATGTGATTGCACAACAAATTGCACAACAGGGTGGAGTAGAAGCCTATCTGTATGCTCAACAAGATAAAAGCTTGCTGCGTTTCCTGACTTGCGGCAGTGTCGACGACGGCAAAAGCACCCTGATTGGTCGTTTGCTGCACGATACCCGCCAAATCTACGAAGATCAGCTCTCAGTACTGCATACTGACAGTAAACGTATTGGGACTCAGGGCGAAAAACTCGATCTGGCCTTACTGGTTGATGGCCTGCAGGCAGAACGAGAACAAGGCATCACCATCGACGTCGCTTATCGTTATTTCTCTACCGAACAACGTAAGTTTATTATTGCCGATACACCGGGGCACGAGCAGTACACCCGCAATATGGCTACCGGTGCCTCCACCTGTGATTTGGCTATCCTGCTGATTGATGCGCGCAAAGGCGTGCTTGATCAGACGCGACGCCACAGTTTTATTGCTACTTTGCTCGGCATCCGGCATTTGGTGGTGGCGGTGAACAAGATGGATCTGGTGGATTACAGTGAGGCGATCTTTGAACAGTTTAAACAGGATTATCTGACTTTCGCGCAACGCTTACCTGATGATCTGGATATTAAATTTGTGCCGCTGTCAGCGTTGGATGGTGACAATGTCGCCACACCGAGCGCACGGATGCCTTGGTACTCAGGCCCAACCCTGTTGGCGCTCCTGGAAAGCGTTGATGTGGTGAGTGACCGTGAGAATCAACCGTTGCGTTTCCCGGTGCAATACGTCAACCGCCCTAATCTCGATTTCCGTGGTTATGCGGGCACGCTGTCAGCCGGTGTGGTGCATGTGGGGCAGCGTATTAAGGTGCTGCCTTCAGGGGTTGAGTCAACCGTGGCACGTATCGTGACATTTGATGGCGACCTGCAACAGGCGATACCCGGTGAAGCGATTACGCTGGTACTGGAAAACGAGATAGACATTAGCCGTGGCGACCTGCTGGTGGATGCGAGTGAAACATTACAGCCGGTGCAAAGTGCGTTGGTGGATGTGGTGTGGATGGTGGAGCAGGCTTTACAGGCGGGTCAACGCTTTAATGTCAAAATAGCGGGTAAGAAGACCTGTGCCCGTGTTGAGAGTATTCACCATCAGGTGGACATTAACTCCTTGGTACATCATCAGGTTGATGCATTACCGCTCAATGGTATTGGGCTGGTGGAACTCACCTTTGATGAACCGTTGCTATTGGATAGCTATCAGCAGAATCATGATACTGGCAGCTTGATCTTCATTGACCGCTTGAGCAACGTCACGGTGGGGGCCGGATTGGTGCGCCAAGCGTTACACCAGGCTAAGTCAGTCGTGACGGGGGAGTTCAGTGCCTTTGAGTTGGAATTGAACGCTTTGGTACGCAAGCATTTTCCTCACTGGGGGGCACGTGACCTGCTTAAGGGGAGCTCACATGGTTGAAGGGCCAAGAGCAGCCACCGGGCGTGATGATGAGAATATCGTGTGGCATTCACATGCCGTCACACGCACTCAACGTGAAAGCAGTCATGGTCACCAAGGGCTGGTTATATGGTTTACCGGCCTGTCAGGTTCCGGCAAATCGACCATCGCAGGGTTACTGGAGCAAGCGCTACATCAATTGGGGGTACGTACCTATCTGTTGGATGGCGATAATGTGCGCCATGGTTTGTGCAGTGATCTGGGTTTTTCTGACCAGGATCGGCGCGAGAATATCCGTCGGGTGGGTGAGGTTGCCAAACTGATGGTGGATGCTGGCTTGGTGGTCTTAACGGCGTTTATTTCCCCGCATCGAGCCGAACGAGAGATGGTGCGCCATATGCTGGATGAGGGGCGTTTCATTGAGGTATTTGTCGATACGCCGTTGGCAATTTGTGAGGCACGTGACCCAAAAGGCTTGTATAAAAAAGCACGCTCGGGGCAACTGCGAAATTTCACCGGTATTGATGCGATGTATGAGGTACCAGAACGACCTGAGGTGCATCTGGATGGCAAACAATTAGTTACAAATTTGACTGAGCAATTATTAGACGTATTACGCCGTCAGGCTATTATCAGATCTTAAGTTTAAAAAGGGCATGGTGTTTTTTGCCATGCGTCTTTAGACGTTTATTCAAGCTGTAGCTATATATTCAGCTGGGTAGTGATGGATATCGCAGATAAATAACTTGGGAAGCGTATGCAAAATGTCACGCCGATGTCGATATTGATAGCGGCACAACAGGAGCAAGAAGAGCCCGCTTATTTTTTTCTGGGGGGCATCAGTGGATTTGTTTTCTACTGGTTGGCTTTTGCTGTGCCTTTTATGGTCTATGGTGCTAACACACTGTTCTTGTTGCTCTATACATGGCCGTTTTTTCTTTCCTTAATGCCGCTTTCCGTCCTACTGGGTATCGCTTTCAGTATCCTGTTACGGGGGCATGTGGTCTTCACGCTATTATTGACGGGGATCGTAGTGCTAGGGCTATTTTGGTGGGTCTTTAGCTTGTTGAGTGGCTGGTAAGAGAAAGGGCGCTTAGTGCGCGCCCCTGAGATGACAGCGTAGTGTTAAAGATTACAAAACCTTGCTTAAAAATGCTTGAGTCCGTGCATTGGTCGGGTTGCCAAAAATATGCTGCGGTGAACCCTCTTCCTGAATAATTCCCTGGTCGATAAACAGTACACGGTCAGCAACCTCACGGGCAAAACCCATCTCATGAGTCACCACGACCATGGTCATGCCTTCATGGGCCAAAGATTTCATTACGGCTAATACCTCGCCGACTAACTCAGGATCGAGAGCGGAGGTGGGTTCATCGAACAGCATGATTTTCGGTTCCATCGCTAAGGCGCGAGCAATGGCGACACGCTGTTGTTGTCCGCCAGAGAGGCTACTGGGGTAGGCATCAATTTTATCCAGCAGACCCACCTTACGCAGCAGCACTTCAGCCCGTTCTATTGCTTGTTCACGGGACAGCTTTTTCACTTCCATGGGCGCCATAATGATATTTTCCAACACCGTCATATGAGGGAACAGATTAAAACGTTGGAATACCATGCCGACACTTTCACGCATTTTGTTCAGGTTGGTTTTATGGCTGTGAATGGCAAAACCATTCACATCGATCTCACCACCTGAGAGCGTGTCCAGTGCATTAATGCAGCGCAGAAAGGTGCTTTTACCTGAGCCTGAAGGGCCGATAATACACACCACTTCATTGGGCGCGATCTCACAGGAGATACCGCGCAGCACATGGCTTTCGCCAAATTGTTTTTGCAGGTTATGTACGCGAATCACTTTTACCGAACCTTTTTTCCATGTGTTGCACCATTAATGACAGCAGAAAGGTGATGACCCAATAAATCAGTGAAATGGTCAGGTAGGGCTCCCAGTAGGTTGCGTAGGCACCAGAAACGGTGCGTGCCGCATAAGCCAGGTCCGCCAAACCAATGGCGGAAGCCAGAGAGGAGTCCTTCACAATGGCAATCGCGTTGTTACCCAATGGGGGGAGCATACGGCGGAATGCCTGCGGCAGGATGACTTTGCGCATGGTTTTACCATAGCTCATTCCCAGGGAGCGGGAAGCCTCCATCTGACCGCGATCAATTGACTGAATACCGGCACGGAAGATTTCAGAAACATATGCGCCAGCATTGAGCGTGATTGCCACCACGCACGAGAGGAAAGCACCATACTCGGAACGTAACATACGGGCGAAGTCGGCGCTCATCAGGCCACTGTTGATCAGTAAGCCATCACGCGGGTTAATAAATAGCGGTACCAGTGCGAAGTGAACCACCATAATCTGCACAAACAGCGGTGTACCGCGAAAAGCGCTGATATAAATACGTACCGGCCATTGAACGCAATAATGCAGGACGGGTTTCCAGATACCATGTGACGCCTGAGCTAAACGGCCCAACCCCAACAGCAGACCCCAGGTGGTACCTAGCAGCACACAGATAATGGTGCATTTGATGGTCATCCAGGCACCTTCCATAAATAATGGTGCGTATTCCTGAATGATCTCCCAACGGAAATTCAAGGTGACGTCCTTTTTAAAAAATATTCTGATTATACTCGTCATACTTCAAGTTGCATGTGTGTTGGCTTTCCTCGCTCACCCCAGTCACTTACCCGTGTAAGCTCCTGGGGATTCTCTGCGTTGCCGCCTTCCTGCAACTCGAATTATTTAGTGTATAGGGTATGTCGTGCTTGCGGGACGATACCGACTATCAATCAGGTTGCAGCGGCTTGAATGATTGTCGGCATAATTACAGCTGATAACCTAAGGTCGCTTATTCAGCAGGTAAAGTGGGTACATTACCGTCGAACCAGGTCTGGTAAATTTTTGCATAGGAACCATCAGCGATAATTTTCTTCAACCCGCTGTTGATCTTGTTGCGTAACTCATCATTGCCTTTAGCGACAGCGATACCAAAATACTGGCGCTCGAATTTGGCATCAGAGACCAGTTTGAACTCTTTTTCTGGGTGGGTTTTTATGTAGAACTTGGCAACGCCCACGTCGCCAACTGCAGCACCAATGCCGTCTTCATACAGCTCTTGCAACATCAGTGGTGTGTTATCGAAACGCTTGATAGCGGTGCTGTTCTTGCCCAAGGTATCGGAAACCACAATGTCAGCGGTGCTGGAGTTAACGACGCCAACTTTGAGTGTTTTCAGTGCCGCGATGGAGTCGACGGTAGAACCTTTTGGCACTACGATAGCCTGCTCTGCCGGGAAGTAGGGGAGGGAAAAATCCACCATTTGTTTACGTTTATCCGTGATGGTAATACCAGAAATGATCATATCGCGATCACCGGAGTTTAATGTGGCAAAGATCCCTTCCCACGGTGTATTGACCAGCTTCACCTGAAACCCTTCCACCTTGGCGATGGCTTTGATGATATCAATATCAAAGCCTTCTAACTGCTTTTTGCTGTTTTCGAATTCGAATGGGCGGTAAGTCCCCCCTGAGCCGACCACATAGGTTGGTTCAGTCGCCGCATAGGAGGAAACAGAAAAGGTCGCCGCCAGGCAAGCGCCAATCAGAACTAAACGTTTTAACATGAGTCATCCCCGATAATGAGTAGTAAAATTATCTATACCCATCGCCAATGAAACTGCAGGGGTGTTGACTACGCTCATTCGCCCTAGTCACATAGTTGACTATGCTCCCAGGGACTCACTCCCTTGTCGCCTACCTGCAAACTTCATTGAACTTGGGTATATCTGTTGCTATGCAAGTGATGGAAGAGAGCTTTGCGTCGCCAACTGACTTAGCTGAGCAAGTAGTTAGTCTTCCCTTTCTCTCTTACCTGCCTTGAAGCAATGTGGCTATAGATTGCATTTTTTATGCACTTTAGATGCATAAAAATACGCTCACCTGAATAAAAACACAACCCCTGGTGGTGGTTAAACGGAGGCCGGGTTACTTAAAATGCGCGGTGACCAGCATTACTCAACTCAAGAGTGTTGATTGCCCCCGCCTCTACGTGGGGGAAAAGCCGCTCTCGATGTGGAGTCAAACCAAAAGTTGTGCGATGATTAGTCGGTTTTTTAGGGGGCAGAGATGGGAAAACTTACGCTGCTATTGCTGGCATTACTCGGCTGGTTACAGTACTCGCTGTGGCTGGGGAAGAATGGTGTGCACGATTATGTGCGGCTCAAGGAAGACGTCACTGCTCAGCAAAGCAACAATGCTAAATTAAAAGCGCGTAATGATCAATTGTTTGCCGAGATCGCCGATTTGAATGGCGGTCAGGAAGCAATCGAGGAGCGTGCGCGTAATGAACTGGGTATGATCAAGCCTGGTGAGACTTTCTATCGTCTGATCTCAGAGCCCGCTAAGCGTAGTGCGGTATCTTCCACGCCAAATAACCCACAAAAATAACAGTAAATGAATCCTTTTTCAGACCCTTTTTCTCCGGTAATTGCCATTTTACCCGCCGCCGGGATCGGCAGCCGTATGCAAGCCGATTGCCCGAAACAGTATTTAACCATTGGTCATCAGACGATTCTTGAGCACGCCATCCAGGCTTTGTTACGCCATCGGCGAATTAGCCAGGTGATTGTGGTTATCAGCCCCGAAGACCATCAATTTCAAACATTGCCGATTGCCCAGGATCCCCGCGTACAGGTTACCTTGGGGGGCCGACTGCGTGCAGATTCGGTCATGGCTGGGTTACAATTGGCGGGTAATACGCGATGGGTGCTGGTGCATGATGCTGCTCGCCCTTGTCTGCATGCTGATGACCTGGAACGACTGTTGGCGATCACCGAACACAGCCAGGTCGGTGGCATTCTGGCTACCCCGGTGCGTGATACCATGAAACGTGCCGTGGTGGGGCAACCGGCCATCGCACATACCGTTGAACGTCAGGATTTATGGCACGCGCTGACCCCGCAGTTATTCCCACTGGAATTACTCAAACTCTGCCTGCAACGTGCACTGGATGAGGGAGTGGAGGTCACCGATGAAGCATCAGCGATGGAGCATAGTGGTTACCACCCCTTGCTGGTGGCCGGGCGTTCAGACAATATTAAAGTCACGCGACCAGAAGATTTAGCATTGGCCGCATTCTATTTGACACAGTTGAACAACTAAGGAGCGCATGATGCGTATCGGTCACGGTTTTGATGTACATAAATTTGGCGGTGAAGGGCCGTTGGTGATCGGTGGTGTTCGCATTCCTTTTACTCAGGGGCTGTTGGCTCACTCCGATGGTGATGTCGCGCTGCATGCGGTGACCGATGCCCTATTAGGTGCCGTCGCATTGGGTGATATTGGCAAGTTGTTCCCGGATACGGATCCTCAATTTAAAGGGGCCGATAGCCGCGAGTTGTTGCGAGAAGCTTGGCGGCGCGTCTGTGCCAAAGGGTATCGCCTGGGAAATCTGGATGTCACGATCATTGCTCAGGCTCCCAAGATGGCACCACATATTCCGCAGATGCGTGTCTTTCTGGCGGAAGATCTGCAATGTCATATGGATGACGTTAATGTGAAAGCGACCACCACCGAGCAACTGGGTTTTACTGGGCGTGGTGAAGGTATTGCCTGTGAGGCGGTTGTCTTGTTGGTCAAGGAATAGGTCAAGATGGATATGGCAAATCTGACTTGGCAGCACGGTCAACCACGGGCAACCGGTCTTTTAAAGGCTAATCCGGAAGACTTTGTGGTCGTGGAAGATTTAGGTTTTACACCAGATGGTGAAGGTGAGCACCTGCTGGTGAATATTCGCAAAAATGGCTGTAATACTCAGTTTGTCGCTGACTACCTGGCAAAGTTTGCCGGTATTCATGCCCGTTCAGTCAGTTATGCCGGGTTGAAAGATCGCCATGCGGTGACTGAACAGTGGTTTTGCCTGCATCTGCCGGGTAAAGCCTCGCCGGATTTTAGCCAGTTTATGCTTGAAGGGTGCCAGGTATTGCAGACCGCTCGCCATTTACGCAAGTTGCGCATTGGTACGCTGCAAGGGAATGATTTTACACTAGTGCTTCGCCAGATCAGTGATCGCCAGGAGGTGGAGCAGCGTCTGCAAGCTATCGCCGTCCATGGCGTCCCCAATTACTTTGGTCTCCAGCGTTTTGGCCATGGTGGCAATAACCTGGTTATGGCACGCCGTTGGGCCAACGATGAAATACGGGTTAAAGAGCGTAATAAGCGTAGTTTCTATCTTTCCGCCAGTCGGAGCGCGCTATTCAACTTAGTGACCAGCCAGCGTTTGGCTAACCAACAGCAGCGCAAAGTGCTGGCCGGGGATGCATTGCAGCTTGCCGGGCGAGGGAGTTGGTTTGTCGCCAAAGAGGAAGAGCTGCCAACCTTGCAACAACGTCTGGACGCGGGTGAACTGATGATTACCGCGCCATTACCGGGCGACGGTGAACCTGGTACTGCCAACGAAGCCTTGGCATTTGAACAGCATTGTTTAGCACAACAGCCGGAGTTGCTGACACTTTTAAGGCGTGAACGCGTTGAGCCTGCCCGTCGGGCCTTACTGTTATACCCACAGAAGTTACAGTGGAACTGGTGGGATGATGCCACCGTTGAGTTACGCTTCTGGTTACCCGCAGGGAGTTTTGCGACCAGCGTAGTCCGTGAAATGATACAGCAGGATAACAGTGATGCGGATATTGCTGAGTAATGATGATGGTGTCAATGCGCCGGGCATCCAGGTGCTGGCGGCAGCGCTGCGTGAGTTTGCCCAAGTACAGATAGTGGCACCGGATCGTAACCGTAGTGGTTCTTCCAATGCGTTAACGTTAAGGGTGCCGTTGCGCACGCACACATTACCTAATGGTGATATTGCCGTTCAGCAGGGAACGCCGACGGATTGTGTGTATCTCGGGGTTAATGCCTTGATGCATCCAGCGCCAGATATAGTGGTTTCAGGTATTAATGCTGGGCCCAATTTAGGGGATGATGTTATCTATTCAGGCACCGTTGCAGCAGCGATGGAGGGGCGTCATTTGGGCTTGCCTGCGTTAGCGGTGTCACTGAATGGGCATCAGCATTATGACACCGCTGCGGCCATCACTTGTCGCTTGTTACGTGCATTGCTAGGCGAACCGTTGCGCACTGGCAAAATTCTCAATATTAATGTCCCTGATTTACCTCTGGCAGAAATCAAAGGAATACGCGTAACGCGTTGTGGTAGCCGACACCCTGCCGATAAAGTGTTTTGTCAGCAGGATCCCTATGGTGAAAAATTATATTGGATCGGGCCCCCAGGTGATAAATTCGATGCTGGACCCGATACCGATTTTGCCGCAGTCGATCAAGGTTATGTGGCAATTACTCCTTTGCAGGTCGATTTGACCGCTTATAGGGCACAAGAGGTGCTGACAACATGGTTAACCAGAGCAGGGTTTCGTGAGCAATGGTGAACAAGCGCATACAAACATTGCTGAAGCAATTACGCCAGCAGGGCATCAGGGATGAACGCTTGCTCAGTGCCATCGAAAACGTTCCGCGTGAGCGTTTTGTTGACGAAGCGTTTGCACATAAAGCTTATGAGAATACCGCACTGCCGATTGGTTCCGGGCAGACCATCTCTCAGCCTTATATCGTCGCGCGTATGACTGAACTGCTGAATTTACGGCCGACTTCCCGTGTACTGGAAATAGGTACCGGTTCTGGTTACCAGACCGCCGTCTTGGCACATTTGGTACAGCATGTTTATTCTGTTGAGCGAATCAAAGGATTACAGTGGCAAGCCAAGCGTCGCTTGAAACAACTCGATTTACATAATGTCTCCACGCGCCATGGTGACGGCTGGCAGGGCTGGGCCGCTCGGGGGCCATTTGATGCCATTATCGTGACCGCCGCACCACCAGAAATTCCCCAAGCGCTGGTACAACAGTTAGATGACGGTGGGATTCTAGTGTTACCTGTGGGGCAGACACAACAGATGTTGCAGTGTATTCATCGGCGTGGCGATGGATTTACCATTGATACGGTTGAAGCAGTAAGATTTGTTCCTTTAGTGCAAGGTGAATTGGTGTAATTGAGCCTATCTGTTCATTTAGACTGTTAAGTGGTTGTTGTGTCGTGCACGAAATCAATCTGCTGACCACTTGAAAGAACTTGGATAGAGAGTTTCAATAATATTAATTTTCAATAAAATGGCTTTTTTATTGTATAGCAATGCCCAGGTCGTTATATCCTGCATCACTCAAACGGTAAAGATAGTCGTGGAAGTGGGATTGGGTATTGCATTGTGAGTGTTAATTTTTAGTTCCCTGGTAGAGGAATTGTGGGTATTTAAGTTCGTCTGGGGAAATACTTGTTTAAAACTGAGAGAACGTTATATAACCAATTGCATTGGGACAGTGATGTAATGAAGCCGTGTTAGCTCGCTTAAGTAAGCAACAGGGGGACAACGTCTGCTGGTAACATGCAGGTTGAAGAGTATAACGTTTATATTGCTGTCGTGGGGGGAGCATGAGCACGGGAAGCCCAATGATTACTTTGCGCCGAGCGGCGATCTGTATGATGTTAAGTTTGGGGTTGGCGGGTTGTTCGAGTAATAATCCAAATTCAGCGCCGATTAGTAGCGTAGATGGCAGTGGCTCTGTCACATCTGCTAGTCAGGGGAGTGGATCACAAGGGCGTATTGCTTACAATCGCAGTTATAACGCTATACCCAAAGGGAGCTACAGCGGCAGTACTTATACTGTAAAACGGGGTGATACGCTGTTCTATATTGCCTGGATCACCGGGAGTGATTATCGTGATCTGGCCGAGCGTAATAATATCCCGCAACCCTATAATTTAGAGGTTGGCCAAACCATTCAGCTTGGTAATGGTTCTGCCAAGAGTAGTGGTGGCATGTTGGCCGCCACTGATGCAACAAGAGGCGGCGTACCGAAGCCACCTTCGAGCAGCCAGATACAAACAACAGCTGTTGATTCTCAGTCGACGAGCGCGTATTCTGACAACTCAAGTAAACAGAATGTAGGTAAAATGTTACCAGCATCAGGGGCTGTGGCGGTCGCTACCAGCAATGCTCCTGTTATCGCACCAACTGCGACAGTACCAAGCAGTACCGCCAGTAATAGTGCACCAGTAAGTACTTGGAAATGGCCAACTGATGGTAAAATTATCGATAACTTTTCCTCAGCGGAAGGGGGAAATAAAGGTATCGATATTGGTGGTACCCGGGGGCAGCCTATCTTTGCTACCGCCGATGGCCGCGTAGTTTATGCGGGCAACGCTTTACGGGGTTATGGTAATCTGATAATCATTAAGCATAATGATGATTACTTGAGTGCTTATGCTCATAACGACACAATGCTGGTCCGGGAACAACAAGAAGTGAAAGCAGGACAAAAAATAGCAACAATGGGAAGCACCGGAACCAGTTCAGTACGCTTACATTTTGAAATTCGTTACAAGGGGAAGTCCGTAAACCCGCTGCGTTATCTTCCGCAGCGATAGATTGGGCAGAATGCACCCTGTTCTGCTCGTGTTATCACGGGTAGGAGCCGCCTTATGAGCCAAAATACGCTGAAAGTTAATGAGTTACACGATGAAGTAGATTTCGATGAGAATGCCACGGAGGCTGAGTCATTTGATGAACCTGAGCTGGAGGAAGAAACCAGTGAGGATGACTTGGCAGAAGATGAACTCTTGTCTCAAGGTGTTACCCAACGCGTATTGGATGCAACGCAGCTCTATCTGGGCGAAATCGGTTACTCTCCGCTGCTGACCGCAGAAGAGGAGGTCTATTTTGCACGGCGGGCACTGCGCGGAGATGTACCCGCGCGCCGCCGCATGATAGAAAGTAACCTGAGGCTGGTCGTGAAAATTGCACGTCGTTATAGCAATCGTGGCCTGGCACTGTTGGATCTGATTGAAGAGGGGAACCTCGGTCTGATCCGTGCAGTGGAGAAGTTTGATCCAGAACGCGGTTTCCGTTTTTCCACCTATGCGACTTGGTGGATCCGTCAGACGATTGAACGGGCGATTATGAATCAAACCCGTACGATCCGTTTACCGATCCACATCGTAAAAGAGTTGAATGTTTATTTGCGTACTGCACGTGAGCTCTCTCATAAACTGGACCATGAGCCCAGTGCTGAAGAGATTGCACAGCAGCTTGACAGATCGGTTGATGATGTTAACCGTATGTTGCGCTTAAATGAACGTATCACTTCTGTCGATACGCCGCTGGGTGGTGATTCTGAAAAAGCTCTGCTGGATATCTTGGCAGATGAGAAAGAGAATGGGCCAGAAGACACCACGCAAAACGATGATATTAAACAAAGTATCGTTAAGTGGTTGTTTGAATTGAACGCTAAACAGCGTGAGGTGTTGGCTCGTCGTTTCGGTTTGTTAGGTTATGAAGCGGCAACGCTGGAAGACGTGGGGCATGAAATTGGTTTAACCCGTGAGCGTGTTCGTCAAATCCAAGTTGAGGGTTTACGGCGCTTACGTGAAATCCTGCAGATGCAGGGCTTGAGTATTGAAGCTCTGTTCCGCGAATAAATACAGTGACATCAAAATAGAAACGGTGAGTATGATGCTCACCGTTTTTTTTGGCCCTTAACACACTAAGCACTAGCAAGGTCTTTGGGGCGCTAGAAAGGTGTTCGGGGCAGTGATGCTCTATACGCCATCAGTTAAAGCGTCATAGTTAAAGCTCCATAGTTAAAGCGTCATAGTGAAAAGCTGGGCTCAGACCAGTTTTTTTAACTGATAGATCCATTCCAACGCCTGGCGAGGTGACAGGGTATCCGGGTCTAACTTTTCCAATGCCTCGACGGCGGGAGAGACCTCTTCATTCAGTAACGTCATTTGGGTGGCGTCTATCGTCCCAGTCGCTGTTTGGCTAGAAATCATCTCCAATTCGCGCAATTTCTGACGAGCGCGTTTGATCACATCCCGGGGAACTCCCGCCAATGCAGCCACGGCCAAGCCGTAGCTTTTACTGGCCGCCCCCTCTTGCACACTGTGCATAAAGGCGATGGTATCGCCGTGTTCCAGAGCATCCAGGTGAACATTGACCACACCTTCCATTTTCTCTGGCAGGGTGGTTAGCTCAAAATAGTGGGTAGCAAACAGTGTCATGGCTTTGATGCGGTTAGCCAGGTTTTCAGCGCAGGCCCAAGCCAGAGAAAGACCGTCGTAAGTGGAGGTGCCCCGGCCAATTTCGTCCATTAGTACCAGGCTGTTTTCGGTCGCGTTATGCAGAATATTGGCGGTTTCAGTCATTTCCACCATAAACGTGGATCGGCCAGAGGCCAGATCATCAGCGGCCCCAACCCGGGTAAAAATGCGATCGACTGGGCCGATAATCGCTTTGGTTGCCGGTACAAAACTACCGATATGTGCCATCAGGACAATCAATGCTGTTTGGCGCATATAGGTACTTTTACCCCCCATATTTGGGCCAGTAATGATTAACATGCGGCGTTGCGGCGAGAGTGAAACCGGGTTGGCTATAAAGGGTTCACTCAAGACTTGCTCTACCACCGGGTGACGCCCCTCGGTAAGGTGAATACCCGGTTGTTCGCTAATGGTCGGGCAAGCATAGTTCATTGTTTCAGCCCGCTCTGCCAGGTTAGCCAAAACATCCAGTTCAGCTAGCGCGCCAGCGCTTTGTTGCAATGTTTCAAGATGGGGTAACAGCAGGTCAAACAGCTCTTCATAGAGCCCTTTCTCGATAGCTAGTGCTTTCCCCTTCGAAGTGAGCACTTTGTCTTCGTACTCTTTCAGCTCAGGGATGATGTAGCGCTCAGCATTTTTCAGTGTTTGGCGACGAACATAGTGGATCGGCACCAAGTGACTTTGCCCTCGACTCACCTGGATATAATAACCGTGAACGCCATTAAAGCCGACTTTCAGCGTATCCAAGCCCAGCTTCTCACGTTCACGCACCTCTAACCGATCCAAATAGTCACTGGCGCCATCTGCCAAGGCACGCCATTCATCCAACTCGGTGTTATAGCCGCTGGCGATCACACCGCCATCACGTACCAACACCGGTGGCGTTTCAACAATGGCGCGTTCCAGTAGCGCTTGTAATTCGTCAAACTGACCAATTTGTGACAACAGCTGCTGCACATAAGGTGTTGACGAGTTTTCCAGCACTGCGCGGATACTGGGCAACTGCTGAAACGCATGGCGCATACGGGCCAAATCCCGCGGACGGGCGGTTCGCAACGCCAGACGAGCAAGAATACGCTCCTGATCACCCACTTGCCGTAGTGGTGGCTGCAAATCGGCATAGAGATCCTGCAGTGTGGTGATGGCTTGCTGGCGTTGGTGAAGCACGACACTATCGCGCGTTGGCATATGTAACCAACGTTTTAGCATGCGGCTACCCATTGGCGTGACGGTGCGGTCAAGAATGGCCGCCAGGGTATTTTCACTGCTACCAGAAAGGCTTTGGGTGATCTCCAGATTGCGGCGGGTAGCCGCATCCATAATGATCCCATCTTGCTGGCGCTCCATGGTAATAGTACGAATATGGGGCAGTGAAGTACGCTGGGTATCTTTAACATATTGCAGCAGACAACCAGCGGCACGCAGAGCCTGGTGCGCTTGCTCCACACCAAAACCACTCAAATCGCGGGTGCCAAATTGCAGATTTAATTGTTGGCGCGCCGTTTCTAGTTCAAATTCCCACAGTGGGCGGCGGCGCAGACCATGACGTGATTCAATTAGCGCCATCTGCTCAAAGGTTTCTGGGTAGAGCAGTTCAGCAGGATTGGTGCGCTGTAATTCGGCAGCCATCGTTTCCAGGTCTTCAGGTTCGGCAATGCGGAAACGCCCAGAACTGAGGTCCAGGGTGGCATAACCAAAACCGCGGCCATCTTGCCAGATAGCCGCCAGCAAGTTATCTTGCCGCTCCTGCAACAAGGCCTCGTCAGTGATGGTGCCCGGGGTAACGATGCGCACCACTTTGCGTTCAACCGGGCCTTTACTGGTGGCTGGGTCGCCAATCTGTTCACAGATTGCTACTGATTCCCCTTGCTGAACCAGCTTGGCAAGATAGTTTTCTACCGCGTGGTAGGGAACACCGGCCATGGGAATGGGCTCACCTGCTGAAGCGCCTCGCTTGGTCAGTGAGATATCCAACAACTGAGAAGCGCGTTTGGCATCGTCATAAAACAGCTCGTAGAAATCCCCCATGCGGTAAAACAGCAGGATCTCTGGGTGCTGTGCTTTAAGACGCAAATACTGCTGCATCATTGGTGTATGGCCGGTGAAGTCCGTATCAAATGACTCTTTCATATTTGAGGAAACTCGCTTAATCAGTCTGTTGTGTTCTCAGCTAGGTCGGGTGAACATGGCGGCGTAGATTTGAATCAATCAGTGATATCTCATGCTAAACCGTGCCAGGGCATGTTTTATATCCAATCCGCAACCAAAGGCGAATCTTATCACTGATAATCATCGTCATTCACCCACAGGTTTACTGCTGCAATCTGTGTCTTGATTGTTCACCGCTTGAGGTTATCAGAACAATACGAGGTTATGTGCCTGATTTTGAAATTATTGCCCAACCCCGCGAGGCAACCCGCAATTTTGTCCAGGCAGATGAGATAGCCATTTTTATTCAAGCTGCTGCCAGACCCACAATTTAAATGACTTGATGATAAGTCACTTTCATAATTTTACTTTTTCGAAAAAACAACGTGATGCTCACAGAAAAATGCGCGATATATAATACTATATTGCTCGATTTCGAGCTTTTCTCCCCCATTGAGTTCACGTTGGCACCTGGCGACGATGTACTCGTTGTTTGAATAACCTAATAACCAGGATAAGCGGCAAAGTCGTCACAGGGGGAACCGTTCAAATCACTCATAATCGATAAGTATTAATTTGATTCCATTTATTTGATTTTAATAGGATTAGGAAATGAAAAAACATTTAATATCCTTGTTTATCGGCGCAACGCTAGCAGGGGGAATATACCCAGCTTTCGGTACTTCTTCACTGCCGACACTTGATGGGAAAGCACCATTGTTGGTTGGTCACCGTGGTCTACCTGGATTATTCCCAGAAGAGACGGGGCCTGCTTATGAGGCCGCGGCGAAGGCCGGGGCGGATTCATTGGAGTTAGACCTGCATATGACCAAGGATTGTGTATTGGTCGCCCGTCATAATCCCTGGTTGAGTGATAACACCAATATTGCCGACGTTGCCAAAACGAATCCTGAAGTAGCCGCTCGTAAACGTACTGTACCAGGTGTAGCGGTGAACGTTGCTTGGCCAGCCACCGCCGAGAGTGGCCCGAGCACTTATTTGACCGACCTGACAGACCCGCAGGATCCTAAGTCGGTGCTCAAGTCGTTGATTGTGGATGGTGAGGACCATACCAATGACTGGTCAATCAGTGACTTCACGGTGGCAGAACTGAAAAGGTGGATTGGTGGTACCACCTACGATGCGCGTGATCTTCGGCCTTCGAAGGATAATGGCAAGTATCCAGTGCTGACTTTCCAGGAAGTGATCGATATTGCTAACGCACAGAGCAAAGCCACAGGGCGCCAGATATCTGTCTACCCGGAAAGTAAAAACCCCTATTGGAATAATGCTCAGGCGATCGCCAATGGTTGTGGTAAGCCGGGAAGCCACCCGTTCGAGGATGAAATAATCAAAGTGATTGAGAAGAATAAACTTAATCACCAAGATGCGGCGATCTACGTGCAAAGCTTCGACCCTGCCAGCCTGAAATATATGCGTAGCAAAGGGTTGAAAGCGAAAGTGGTGCAGCTTATTGATGGTAACGATGTGAACTATCGAACCGGCGAGATGATTTACAACACTAATGACTCTTCTACTTTTGTCAGCGGACGCCCTTATAGTTGGACGCTGGCCGGTAACCCGGCTTACTTTGGTTCGATGCTCACCCCTGAAGGACTGGCGGAAATCAAAACCTACGCGGACGGTATTGGCCCGTGGAAACCTCAACTGATGGCGTTGAAAGTTTCCCCTTGGAAGGAACAAGGGAAAGAGGGTAAACCTTACAGTGGCTTATTGGCCGATGTGAATAGTGTCGAACCGACTAATGTCATCCGCGACGCTCACCAGGCGGGTCTGTTCGTTCATGTCTTTACTTTCCGCGATGAGCCGAAATACCTTGCCGGCCTTTATCATGGCGATCCTAAGCAGGAGTACCTCAAGTTCTTCCAAGCGGGTATTGATGGTGTCTTTTCTGACTTTACCAACACGGCTTATGCGGCACGTGAGGCCTACTTGAAACAGACTGGGCATTAAGCTGTTATCACCTAAGTTGCTGCTCGGTGGCCATTAGGCGTTCAATAAGCCCGTGTTGCTGTTGGCAGTAAAGATAAGCCTCAAGGACGAGGCTTAATTACGATTGCCAAGTTTGATGCTGAATAACAGTTCTGTAGCCATCATGGTCAACAAATGTTCGGCCATGATTATCCCAATAAGGGTTAAAAGCGGGAATGCATAAAAACCCTGCTTCAATCATGTTATCGCAAACTGTTTGCCACTCAATGTCATCGGGGATATACAAAACCAAAAGATCTTCTACGGAAGGGATTGGGGAGATCGGATGGTCAAGACAAGCGGTAAATTCCAGATGCCATGGAATATCGGCGCGTCCTAGCATATAGCCGCTGAACCCGCTGTGATTTTCAAACCCCCCTATTTTTTGCAGGTTCAATCCATGGCAATACATTTCACAACTTTTATCCAGATGGGTGACAGGGCGGGCAATTCGCAGATGATAAAAATTCATGTTATGGCCCCAAGGTTAATTGCTAATAAAATTTTTTTAGTTTGTGAGTTTTAACGCCATTCTTGGCAAAAAATTTATCCATTTGGGGATATCAAGCGGGGTCGAGCACCGGATAATGACCCGTTTGTGAACGGGTCATTATCACTGACAGCCTTACTTCTCCGGCATGGTGCCTATGTTCTCATCAATGCGTTGGATCATATAAGGGAAGAAAGGGTTAGAGGAGAGACGCATTAGCGAATCCAGCCCGACCACCAGAACGGCACGTTCCCCTCGAGCAGCAAAAGTACCCAAGCTGATACCATATTGATTGCGCGGATCCGGGTAGCGCCCATATAGCGAATCACTTAGAGGGAAGGGGAGCGCCACGTGTGACAGTGAGAAAATATCTGGCAAATAGGTGATACCCAGCGCTTCTCTGGTTTCTGCGGTTTGCCCTGCTGCCACGATACGGGCTTCCGTATCGGTGGTCTCTGAGGTCACGTTAGTGACAATGGTCGCCTTATAGTTGCGTGGTGGTGCAGGTAACAACCGAGGCAGTGCAGTATAGGAAGTGGTTCTGAGCAGTGGACCGAAAGCCACCGCCTGGTTCAAATCGAACAGGACCACTTCGCTACCATTGGCTGGTAGGTGGTTGTACAGTGAAGTAATTACCGCGCGGGTACTGACCGTCGAGTCCATCACGGATTGGAATGTCAGTATCGGTGGTAATTCATTCATCTTGTTATTGCGTGAATCGGTGGCGATCTGATTTTGCAATACTTGGGTCAGTTGGAAAGATTGACGTGCAGCATTCACCGGAAACGAGTTGAACTTGAATGGGTTGAACTCAGGCACAATCCCTAACCAGGCTGCTTTGGCAAAAGCGGGGAAAATGGCAGGCCAACCAGCAAATCCAGCAAAACGGGCAAAACTGGTTACACCAATCATCGGGGAGATCAGTACCACACGTTGCGGTTTTGCCAGCGTCGGATCGTCAAGGGTATCCAGGGTATATTTCATCGCCAGCGCACCACCGTTGGAAAATCCAACGATATGCAGCGGTACATCATCACCAGCAAGACGTTTAGCTTCACGGACGGCCAGGCGGGTCGCGGCCAGCCAGTCCTCCCACGCGACATCAGTCAGGGCTCCAGGCACGGTGCCATGGGCCGGTAAACGAATACCCACTGCTGCATAGCCATACTGACGGTAATTATTAGCAATATGCCGCAGGCTATAAGGGGTATCGGTCAAGCCATGCAACAACACCACCACACCCTTTGGTTTGCCTTCCGGCATCATGGTGTAGGAACGGTTCCAGTTAGTGGCAAATTTTTCGGGGTAGATTGGGCTACCAGAATAGTAGCGATTCAGTGGTGTTTGTTTACTGCTGTCCAGTTTGTCAGTCACATTCAGTTTTACTTCTTTGAATAGATTGTCTTCAACCTTAAGGTAGTCAGCCCAACTGGCTTTGTCGATTTCACTGGCGCGCATTTCATGTGGAACGAAGGTGTGCCAAAGTTGCAGCGATGGCCCACGTTGGGTGTCATAAATACGCCCGGCTAGTGCCCCGATGAGTAACAGCACCATCAGCAGGACAATTCGTTTAATCCATTTGATAAACATTTAACGCTAACTCCGTTTTTTTATTGTAATGAACGAGCCGGATCACTCGCGATTATTCCGTAAGGCAGGATCACTTTGCTATCCTGAACCATCATATACCTGTCATCATTCAAGCGGCAGGGGGATTGAGTTGCTCCATGAGATTGAGCTGATGGGCCTGCGCAACGACTGCTACTGCGCGAATCGGCTGGAAATCACCTCCTTGTGATTTTTGTGGGCGATAACTTGCATCAACCAGATCAAAATTGTGGCGTATAGCTCAGACGGTTAACGCGGTGATACGGTAGTGGTACTGCCATTAGTCACCAGGGCGACACGTTGGCCAACATGAAACTGCGTTGATCCTTGCGCCTGAACCACCACGATGTTGACGCCATCATCACGGCGGACTTCTAGCTCGACACCCGCACTACGATTCATGGCACCTTGCACATTTGAACCTACCATGGCACCACCCACGGCTCCTGCTCCGGTTGCCAGATTGCGCCCAGAACCGCCACCCACGGTATTACCCAGCAGCCCACCCACCACAGCACCACCTATAGCTCCAGCAGTATTATTACCATTGCCACCCTGGATAGTCACAGGACGCACTGTTACCAAAGTGCCATAAGTCACGATATGAGCCTGCCTGGCTTGTGATGCAGTAAACGTATCGCCAGAAGAGGTCTGGTTAGTGGCACACCCACTAAGAACAGCAACAGCAATAGCAATGCCAACGATTGTTTTAGTCATATAAACTCCAAACAGGTTGATTTTACCAGGGAACAATGATTGCTCCGTTAGTAGTTAGTATGGCAGCAACTTGATTTTATTCAGGTAGCATAAGAAAAAATTATATCAGGGTGTCAGTATAAAAACTCGGATTTTTCGTATGTTACCGGGCGTTTTTTTGTTGGATTGGCCGCTTTTATTGATGGCGTGTTATTGCTTAATTAATTGATTATAAAATAAAAAATAGGAATGATGGGATGGGGTGGTTTTCGCGCCACGCTAGGATTTCGATAGGTAAAATAATTGGCGTAGCAGGCAGTAGGTTCATAGCTGCCTGCCATTAGGGTTAGCAGCCTCTGGGGGGATGATGAACCTCATCCGTAAGGTTCATTAGACCGATTGATCATTCACCCGCCAACTTAAACTCACGCTAGTTCTTGAATGATAATGGGCAGTTAGCGACATCCGCGGCCACTATTCATACCCCCTCCGCCCATTCCACCCATTCCACCCATACCTCCTCGGTGACCCATGGCAGGGAGACCGGCTTTGGCCAATTCAGTATCTAAGGCAACACGTTGCTGATACAACTGGTCATGTAGCGCAGAAATTTCTTTGCTGACCGCTAACGTTTTCTGTTCATCAAGGGGCTTACTGGTTAAAAGCGCATTGTATTCAGCTTTCTTGGCGATCAGTTGTTGGCGCAAATTAACCGTTTTAAGCTGGAAGTCATTAAATGCTTTCTGACGGATGGTCTGTTGCTCAGGCGTCAGGTTCGCCATATAGCCGGGTTGATAACCTGCACCTTGGTTCATACCTTGTTGATTGGCCATATTTTGCCCACGGTTACCATTTTGTGCCATTGCAGCCTGACTTAACCCTGCCAACATGGCGATAGAAATGATAGCGGCCAAAGAAGCTTTTTTCAGTTTCATGATTTATTCCTTCTGTTGAGTACCAATGATTATCAAGGGATGCATTTGCATGCGTGTTACAACATGTATTGCAACACGCGTGCCATGATCAAACTGGCATAGGAATTGTATGGTTATAGCGTCGTTATTGATGGCGGTTTTGCTAGGCAAGCAGCGTTATAAAGGGAAGTTCAGTGATAGTCTGACGGCAAGAATAAACATGAGCCGCAGGGCAATCGCTCCTTGCCAGGCGATTACTTCAAAGAAAGTGGGTAATTTTTACTCGCAATATGGCTAGTATGGGTAATATTTACCCATTGAGCCCCTTAGGGGAAGAGGCGCTAATGGCAACAGAATTTAAAAATAAGTTGAAGTTATTGGCGACGCTGCCCGGCTGGATGGTGATGGGGTCACTGCTAATGTTAGTCGCGATCATCATCACATTGGCTTTTAAAGATCTACAGCGTGGGCGAGATCTTGAGCTGCAGACATTGCGTGAAAAAAGTGCGGTATTGATTCGCTCTTTTGAATCTGGAGCGCGGGCCGGGATGGGGATGCGTTGGCACCAGGATCAGCGACAGACTCTGCTGGAAGAGATGGCCTATCAGCCTGGGGTGCTCTATATCGCGCTGACAGATGGTAGCGGGCGTATCTTGGCACATAGTGATCCTCAACGCATTGGTAGTCAGTTGTATACCCCACAACAGCTCGCTGCACTTAACGTAACGGGTTCAGAACAGTGGCATATGACGACGTTGGTCAATTCGCAACATAATCCACAGAATGCTTTTGAGGCCTATCGTTTTTTCAAACCATTAAGGGGGAATAATGGGCGTGCGGGTCATATGATGAATGGGCGCCACTTGGCGCAGAGAGAGGTTAATGAACTTAAAGATGACCCGCAATCGATCATTTTTGTTGCTTTTGATACTGCGGCGCTGGATGCCGCTCAAGAAAGGGGGATGCGGAATACCGTTATCCTGCTGACGATTTTATTATTACTCAGTGTGGTCAGTCTACTCGCGCTGTTCTTGGCCCGGCGTTATCAACGTTCTAACCAGCAATTGCAGGCTTCAAAGGCTTTTGCCAGCGAGATTATCAGCAATTTACCAATTGGCCTGATTACCACCAATGAACAACACCAAATCCGAGTAGTGAACCCGGTGGCTGAGCGTATGCTAGGGTATGATGCAGTAGGTTTGGTTGGTCAGAAAAGCCAGCAGGCCCTGCCCATCGAGTGGAACCAGTGGGTGGAAAAAAATGCTCAAGGGCTAGCGGTTATTGAGCAGGAAATGGAGTACCGATTGCCTGACGGGCAGATGTTGCCGTTGAGTGTTAGTGTGACCAATATCCTCAGCCAGCAGGGGCATTTTCTAGGAAACGTTTTTATCTTTCGTGATTTGCGAGAAGTACGCCAACTGCAAGAGGAAATTCGCCGTAAAGAAAAACTGGCTGCGATTGGGGATTTAGCTGCCGGTGTGGCTCACGAGATCCGTAATCCACTCTCTTCGATTAAAGGCTTTGCCTGTTATTTTGCCGCCCGTTCGTTGCCGGGCAGTGAGGAGCAAGAGCTTGCCAACGTCATGGCGAAAGAAGTAGACCGTCTTAATCGGGTGATTAGCGAATTGTTGGCATTGGTACGCCCTAGCGATTTATGCCTGAAACCGACAGACATTAATGCCGTGATTGAGCATTCATTGTTATTAATTCATCAGGATGCGCAGCAAAAAAACATCACCCTACGCTACTGTTGTCATAGCCCATTACCCAGTGTGGAGATCGATCCTGATCATTTCACTCAAGCGTTGTTGAATTTATACCTCAATGCTATTCAGGCAATGGGAACTGAAGGTGTGCTTGAAGTCGGGGTTGAAACGGTGGGTGATAGGGAATTACATATTACCGTGAGTGATTCAGGGCGTGGTATACCACCAGATGAACTGGCAAAAATCTTTAACCCCTATTTTACCACTAAAGCGACGGGAACAGGCCTAGGGTTGACGATAGTGCAAAAAGTGATTGAGGAGCACCAAGGGACGATCTCGGTGACCAGCCATCCCCAATTGGGCACCTGTTTTGAAATGATTATCCCGCTCAAACATAAAGAACAGTAGGGAAAATATATGGTAACGCCTTGCGCACAAATTCTTCTGGTAGAGGATGACCTCAGTCATTGCACGATTTTACAGGCATTGATGACGGGGTGGGGATATCGAGTCAGTGTGGCTCATCATGGTCTCGAGGCGGTCGAGAAAGTGAAAAGTCAGCCGTTTGATCTGGTATTGAGTGATGTACGTATGGCTGAAATGGATGGCATCGCACTACTCAAGGTCATCAAGGCTTATAATCCTGCGATACCCATATTGATTATGACGGCTTATTCTAATGTTGAGTCTGCGGTGGAGGCGATTAAAGCAGGTGCTTATGATTACCTCACCAAGCCGTTGGATTTCGACATGCTGCGGCTGACGCTTGAGCGAGCACTGGAACATACCTCACTGAAAACTGAGAATCTCGCGTTGAAGCAACGTTTACTGTTTGATGATCAGAATATGATCGGGCGCAGTAAACCCATGCGCCAGTTGATGGAGATGATTGCCATGATTGCCCCTTCTGAGGCGACTGTGTTAATCAGCGGTGAATCGGGTACAGGTAAAGAGTTAATCGCCAAAGTCGTGCATGCGAATAGTCTGCGTAAGGAACAGCCGTTAGTCAGTGTCAACTGTGCTGCATTGAGTGAATCTCTTTTGGAGTCAGAGCTGTTTGGTCATGAGAAAGGGGCTTTCACTGGGGCCGATAAGCGTCGCGAAGGGCGTTTTATGGTGGCCAATGGCGGCACTTTGTTTCTGGATGAGATTGGCGAGATTTCACCATTGATGCAGGTGAAATTGCTGAGAGCCATTCAGGAACGAGAGATCCAGCGGGTGGGTAGTAACCAAACATTATCGGTGGATGTGCGCTTAATTGCCGCCACGAATAGGGACCTGTTGGCTGATGTGGAAGCAGGTAAATTTCGCCAGGATCTTTACTACCGGCTGAATGTGGTGACGGTGGAACTCCCGCCATTACGTCAACGTGGGGAAGATATTCCTTTGCTGGCGATGCATTTTCTGACCAAGTTTGCCGAGCGTAATCGCAAGAGGGTGAAAGGCTTTACACCGCAAGCCATGGATTTACTGGTGAAATACCCCTGGCCAGGTAATGTTCGTGAGCTTGAGAATAGCATTGAGCGGGGGGTGATCCTGCTAACAGGGGATTTTATTAGTGAAAAAGAGTTGCCGCTGAGCATTAGCCAGTGCGCGGAGTCACTGCCTATTCAGTCTGAAAAACAGATGTTAATTCAACCACTTGAACAGTTAGAGAAAGAGGCGATTTTAGCTGCATTGGAAAAGACGGCAGGTAACAAAACTGAAGCGGCCAGGCAGTTGGGTATTACCCGCAAAACATTATTAGCCAAATTGCATAAATAAGAGAGCGGCCTGATGTGACTCAAGTTATTGGGGGGCATAAAGTCCCATCCTTGGGGCAGATATCATTCCGTGATGAATGGCGTTTGGCGGTATAATGGTACCCGCACCAATCAGGCGACGCTTAGGCGAGAAATTCTACTCTGCCGCCATTTAAGTGGTACATACTGCCAACAATCTTTATTTTCCCTTCATCTTCCAGCTTTTTCAGTACCGGGCTGTTTTTGCGAATATCTTCAATGGTCATTTGAACGTTGGTTTTGGCGACAGCATCGACAAAGTCATAATTGCTACCGGTACGCTCTCCTTTATACTCGGTTTTATCGATAGCGGGTTTGATCTTGTGGAGCAGGGATGTCAGGTTACCCAGTTCGGCATGATCAATTGCGCCTTTAACCGCACCGCAGGCAGTATGCCCCATAACCAGTACCACTTTGGCCCCAGCAACGGCACAAGCAAACTCCATACTTCCGAGAATATCAGTATTTTGAATATTACCGGCAACCCGAGCATTAAAGGTTTCGCCGATACCCACATCTAGCAGGATCTCTGCCGGAGCACGTGAGTCAATACAACTTAAAATTACTGCAGCGGGAAATTGCCCATGCTGGCTGGCTTGCTTTTGAGCAACATAATCATGTTGCTGCATTTTTCCCTCACGAAATCTGATATTACCTTGTTTAAAGCTATCAATGATTTCATCCGGTGTCATTTTATCGCGTTCTTCTTTGGTCATCGCGGCGGAAAAGGCTACAGACGGCAGGGTAATGCCGGCAATTCCGGTGATGGCTAATGCAGAAACGGCTGCGGTACGTTTTAATAGCGTGCGGCGCGATGGTTCAGGTAACAGATGCTTACTCATAATGCCTCTCGTGTTATTTAGAGTATACGGTGATCTGATAAGCAGCAGTGATCTTGGCTGCAACAGTAACGATTTTGCCGATAAAAAAAGGAGATGATTTATCCCCTAATACGAATTAATTATAGTGCGCTCACTGGGTGAGTATGGTAATTCCTCAATCATTTTAGTGGATTATGGCAATATAATATCCCGCTAAGATTATTTTTCTCGCTATTTAATGTCATATTGGTGAAAAGTGAATCATTCTTTAGTTTGAATTGTGATGTAGGTTGGGTTTGTGACATTCAATTGGCGAGCTGAGTCGCTTGGTCGAGTGCATATTCCTATTTGTCGATGTTGGACAATGTTCTAACATAGTAGGTATCCCTTTTACTTGGTTTATATGGATATCCAATGCGCTGCCTGGTCACCTTTTTACCTCTTTTTTCTTTACTGGCTGCTTGCAGCAGTCAACCTAAGCCTGTTGCAGAACCTGTTGTTCCTGCTAATAACTCGATTTCACAAAGTGGTTTTGTGCTATCACCGCAACATGCCATACATCCATTAAGTGGTGATTTTGCTGATAATCCGGCGACGGCGCGTTTTATTGACAAAATGGTGCGCGAGCATGGTTTTGAGCGCCAGCAATTGCATGATGTTTTGGCACAGGCTCGTCAATTGGATTGGGTTGTGACTCTGATGGATAAACAAGCGCCTGTTGGTCAACCATCAACTCGTCCAAATGGTGCCTGGATCCGTTATCGCAGCAAATTTATAACGCCGGACAATATCCAAAAAGGCGTCATGTTCTGGAATCAGCATGAAGCAGCACTACAGCGTGCTGAGCAAGTTTATGGTGTATCACCGGAAATTATTGTTGGCATAATAGGAGTAGAAACCGGTTGGGGCCGGGTAATGGGTAAAACTCGCATTATTGATGCCTTGGCGACATTGTCGTTTAACTATCCGCGTCGTGCTGAATACTTTAGTGGTGAGTTAGAAACTTTCTTGCTGATGGCACGTGCAGAAGGTGATGATCCGCTTTCTTTGCAAGGCTCTTACGCGGGGGCGATGGGATATGGTCAATTTATGCCGTCATCATTTAAACGTTACGCGGTTGATTTTAATGGCGATGGTCACATAAACCTCTGGGATCCGGTGGATGCTATTGGCAGCGTAGCGAATTATTTTAAATCTCACGGTTGGACGCATGGCGCAACAGTCGCCGTTCCAGCCAGCGGCCAAGCACCGGGGCTGGACTTCGGGTTTAAGACAAAATACTCGGTTGCTACATTGGCGGCGGCTGGGTTGACGCCTCGCGGGTCATTGGAAGGAAATCAGCAAGCCAGCCTGTTGCGTCTGGATATGGGCAACCGATATGAATATTGGTACGGATTACCTAATTTTTACACTATTACTCGCTATAACCACAGTGTCCACTACGCTATGGCGGTATGGCAATTAGGGGAGGCCGTTGGCCGAGCGCGGCGTGGGCATTGAGCCCAATGAATTTTGCCTTTAATGGCCTGCTCTTTTAGCAGGCCTCACTGCTCAAGTGGGGCCTGTTTTGTCGTCGGTAGTGTTTCGTGAATGATTGGCTCATTAAAGGTTGGTTTCGATGACGGGGAAAGTGGTGCGTCGGATTGGCTGCCTGGCATCGCGCAATGGGGTACTGGCGCATCCGGCACCCTTTGATATCCTGCTTTTGGCATATTTTTGCCGCAGGCCATAATCAACATGCCGCATAAAGCGATAAAGGCGTAGAGAATATTGCCCTCCCAAAACGGGATAAGTGCCCCCACGACTAATGGCCCAATGCTGGCTCCGATGCCAAATGCCATCAGCAGGCAAGCAGCAAGCGAAACACGACGCTTTGGTTCTATTAGGTCATTGGCGAGAGCCACTGCCAATGGATAAAGCGTGAATTGCAGCATGCTGACAATAAAGCCAAGCATCAGCAGCATATGAAAATCAATTTGTGGTAGTAGTGCTAGCGGTAAGGCAGCAATAATCAATAAAAATGCGTTAATCTGCATAAGTCTGGTTCGATTATAGTGATCGGACAACCAACTTAGCGGAAGCTGGGCCACCAATCCGGCAAAAATAGCAATGGCCATAAATAGGCCGGTTTGTTGGGTACTCAGTCCCTGTTTACTGGTATAAACCGGGGCTAGCCCATAAAAGGCCCCTACAGCCATGCCGATAAACAACATCGCTGCCAGTACTCTGGGGATGGCGCTGACAAAATAGCGCAGTTCCATGGGGGCTGGTGACAGGTGGCGCGCATTAGTGCGGGTAGTCAGCGCGATGGGGACCAGACAGAGGGAAAAACACAGAGCGATCAGCAATAGCGTACTGATGTCCAGGCTGGTTTGCAGCATCAGGACGAGTTGCCCTAGTGACATGCCAAGGTAAGATGCCGCCATATAAAATCCAAATACCATACCGCGTTGATTGGACTCGGATTGATCATTCAGCCAGCTCTCTAAAACCATGTACTGACACATCATGCATAGGCCAATAATCAGCCGCAATACGACCCATACTGGAATGTATTCCGTCAAACCATGGGCCAGTACGGCGGCGGTAATGATACCCGCACAGGAAACATAAGCTCGGATGTGACCCACTCGGGCAATCAGAAAGTGCCCCACCTTGCCGCCGATCACCAGGCCAAGATAGTTGGCTGTAACAATGGCGCCAATCAAAGTACCACTGACATTGATAGAGGCTAGTCGCAAGGATATATAGGTTGTCAGTAACCCTGCGCCCAGTAGCATTAACAACGTGGTGGTATACAGTGGAAAGAATACCCCTAATGTTTTTTTCACTCAGCCTTCCTGTTTTAGCTCAAGCGCAGCCCATTATAGAGTGGGCTGGCGGGTCTGTTTCCACATTAATTTATCCTTGGAACCCTTCAAGCTGCAGCGATGTTGGCTGAGTTATATCAGCCTGACATTTAGAACGGTAGTTTGAAATGGCATTCCTGCGAAGCATTATGCATTTCTTTAACAGAGTCACCAGCAGTGCTTGATAAATGTTACAATCAGGCACATATATCCCTGTCTTTGCAAGCGCTGCTCAACACTTTTGCAACTTGAATAATGACCGGGTTATCCCCTGATTCTCCAAGGAGCGATGATGAGTGAGAACCAACTACATAAGCTCAGTATTACTGTTGGGCAAAGATTAAAAAACCGTGGCCAGTGGATCACTTGTGCCGAGTCTTGCACGGGGGGAGGCATAGCCAAGGCGATTACTGATATTGCCGGTAGCTCAGCCTATTTTGACCGTGGTTTTGTCACCTATAGCAATACGGCCAAACACGAATTGTTAGGGGTAGAAAAAGAAACCTTGGAGGTTTATGGCGCGGTCAGTGAACAGGTGGTATGCGAGATGGCGCTGGGTGCTTTATCTGCCGCCAAGGCTGACCTGGCGCTTTCTGTCAGTGGTATTGCTGGTCCGGATGGGGGCAGTGAGCAAAAGCCGGTTGGTACGGTCTGGTTTGGTTTCGCTGAACGTGGTGGTCGGGTACTGGCGTGCAGGAAACAATTTGCTGGCGATCGTGATGCGGTCCGCTTGCAAGCAACGATTTTCTCGCTGCAAAGAGTACTTGAGGAATTTTTGCAAAATTAACCTTGATACTGTATGAGCATACAGTATAATTAGATGCATTCCCTGCTTAACCTATTCCCTGGTTGTAGTAACGTTCAGGTAGCAGTCGTAGGTAGTAATAGGTAGCGGTAACTGAACTAATCCCTAGCAGCTTGAATGGCAATGGGTATACATTCTGTGGCGATGTGGGTCAACCCAACATGGCAAAAAAGGAGCAAAAATGGCTATTGATGAGAACAAACAAAAGGCGTTAGCTGCGGCACTGGGCCAGATTGAGAAACAGTTCGGCAAAGGCTCCATCATGCGTTTGGGTGAAGACCGTTCTATGGACGTAGAAACGATCTCCACTGGTTCTCTGTCACTTGATATTGCATTGGGTGCAGGTGGTCTGCCGATGGGCCGTATCGTCGAGATTTATGGCCCAGAATCATCAGGTAAGACAACCTTGACCTTGCAAGTGATTGCCTCTGCTCAGCGCGAAGGGAAAACCTGTGCGTTTATTGATGCCGAGCATGCGTTGGACCCAATTTATGCCAAGAAGCTGGGTGTGGATATCGACAATTTGCTTTGTTCCCAGCCAGATACCGGTGAACAAGCCCTAGAAATATGTGATGCATTGACTCGCTCTGGTGCAGTTGATGTCATCATTGTCGACTCGGTGGCGGCCTTGACACCAAAAGCGGAAATTGAGGGTGAAATCGGTGACTCACATATGGGCTTGGCGGCTCGTATGATGAGCCAGGCAATGCGTAAGTTGGCCGGTAATTTAAAGAATGCCAACACTCTGCTGATCTTTATTAACCAGATCCGTATGAAGATTGGTGTGATGTTTGGTAACCCGGAAACCACTACCGGTGGTAACGCACTAAAATTCTATGCCTCTGTCCGCCTGGATATCCGCCGTATCGGTGCGATCAAAGAAGGTGACGAGGTGGTCGGCAGCGAAACCCGGGTAAAAGTAGTGAAGAACAAGGTTGCGGCCCCGTTTAAACAAGCTGAATTCCAAATCCTCTATGGTGAAGGGATCAACAGTTGTGGCGAATTGGTCGATCTGGGTGTTAAACACAAAATGATCGAAAAAGCCGGTGCCTGGTACAGTTACAACGGTGAAAAGATTGGCCAGGGTAAGGCTAATGCCTGTAACTTCCTGAAAGAAAACACTGCAATTGCTACTGAGCTGGATAAGAGATTGCGTGATTTGCTGTTGCACAACAATGGCGAGCCGGTGTTAGCTCATGCTAATACGGTAGTGGTAGACGACAATGAGGCAGAAACCAGCGAAGAGTTTTAATTCTGGCTGGTCGTTATGCTCAAGTTGTATATAGCTGCTCAATAGATCTTCACTCGTCCCTGACTGCGTTACGTAGTCAGGGCGCCTGAAACTGCTAACAATAATATTATTGTTTGACTCAGTGTCGTTTGACGCGGTGTTGTTTGAGGCAATATTGTTTGAGTCAATATTGTTTGACGCAATATTGCTTGAAGTCGCGGGAGAGAGTAGATGAAGGAAGTTACTCCCCAACTTTTCGATAAGAAAGAAAATATATTAATAAGCAGAGTGATGCGCTGGTTATCACAGCGAGATCACAGTGAAGCTGAACTGCGTCGCAAACTTGCGGTGCCGCCAAGTGTAGAAAACCTCAGGTTTGGTGCGGCCAAACGTCCTGTTGAACCGACAGCTCCCATTGACCCCGCAATGATCGAACGGCTGATAGCCTATTGTTATCAACATAATTGGCTAGACGACCGGCGTTTTGCCGATAGCTTTATAGCCAGCCGTAGCCGTAAGGGATATGGTGCACAACGTATCGTCTCAGAACTTGTACAAAAAGGTGTTGAGAAGGAAATTGTTCAAGCTGCATTGGCTGAATGCCCAATCGACTGGTGTGAATTGGCCAGGAAGGTTGCGCTGCATAAATTTGGTGATCCACTACCAGTAGAGTGGAAAGAGAAGGCCAAAGTGTTGCGTTATTTGCTCTATCGAGGTTTCTTTCAAGAAGAAATTCAGTCAATTTATCGTGATTTTGTCTGATCTGCGCACTCGGTATTTTACTTCCAACTGAAGAAAATTTATCTTATCCCCACATTTAGTTCGTGAACCCGATGAAAGCGTCTGGGTGTTGTTCCTCTGGTTCACGCATCATTCTCTAGTCTTTCCAGGAAAATTATGAGCAAGAGCACCGCTGAGATCCGTCAAGCGTTTCTCGATTTCTTTCATAGTAAAGGTCATCAGGTTGTAGCAAGCAGCTCTCTGGTTCCTAACAATGATCCGACATTGCTGTTTACCAATGCCGGAATGAACCAATTCAAGGATGTTTTCCTGGGATTGGACAAACGAGCTTACTCCCGTGCAACCACGTCACAACGTTGTGTGCGTGCTGGTGGTAAGCATAACGATCTAGAAAATGTGGGTTACACCGCTCGCCACCACACTTTCTTTGAGATGTTGGGCAACTTCAGCTTTGGCGATTACTTCAAGCATGACGCTATCAGCTATGCATGGGAACTGTTAACGGGTGAAAACTGGTTCAACCTACCAAAAGAGAAGTTGTGGGTAACAGTCTATGAGACTGATGACGAAGCTTTCGATATCTGGCAAAAACAGATTGGGGTGCCTGCAGAGCGTATTATCCGTATTGGTGATAATAAAGGGGCACCTTTTGCCTCTGACAACTTCTGGCAGATGGGCGATACCGGGCCATGTGGTCCTTGTACTGAGATCTTTTTTGATCACGGTGACCATCTCTGGGGAGGACCTCCTGGCAGCCCAGAGGAAGATGGCGATCGTTATATTGAGATCTGGAATGTCGTGTTCATGCAGTTCAATCGCCAGTCCGATGGCACCATGCTGCCGCTGCCTAAGCCTTCTGTGGATACGGGCATGGGGCTCGAGCGTATTGCCGCGGTATTGCAGCATGTGAATTCTAACTACGATATTGATTTGTTTAGTACCCTGATTGCGGCGGTAGCCAAACTGACTGACGCCACTGATCTCGGCAACAAATCCTTGCGGGTTATCGCTGATCATATCCGTTCCTGTGCATTTCTGATTGCCGATGGTGTCATTCCTTCAAATGAAAATCGGGGTTATGTGCTGCGCCGTATCATTCGTCGCGCGATCCGTCACGGTAATATGCTGGGTGCGAAAGAGACCTTCTTCTATAAACTTGTTGCTCCGTTGATTGAAGTCATGGGGCCTGCCGCTGATGAGTTGAAGCGACAGCAGGCACAAGTCGAGCAGGTTTTGAAAACCGAAGAGGAGCAATTTGCTCGTACTTTGGAACGTGGTTTGATGCTGTTGGATGATGAGTTGGCTAAGCTGCAAGGGGATACCCTGGATGGCGAAACGGTATTCCGTTTGTATGATACTTACGGCTTCCCAGTAGATCTTACTGCTGATGTTTGCCGGGAGCGTGGTCTGAAGATTGACGAAGCTGGTTTTGAACTGGCGATGGAGGCTCAGCGCCGCCGTGCTCGTGAATCTAGCGGTTTTGGTGCGGACTACAACAGTATGATCCGTATTGACGGTGCCAGTAAATTTAATGGCTATGAGCGTGTAGAGCAACTGGCGAAAGTAACGGCACTATTCCGTGATGGTAAACCCGTCGATGAGCTTAAGGCCGGTGAAGAAGCGGTCGTGGTATTAGATGAAACGCCATTCTACGCAGAGTCAGGTGGTCAGGTTGGCGACAAGGGCGTGCTGAAAGCAGCGGGTCTTGAATTTGCCGTGAGTGACACACAGAAATATGGTCAAGCTATTGGGCATCTGGGCAAATTGCTCTCCGGCTCGCTGAAATTGAATCAGGGGGTTGATGCGCTGGTCGATAGTGCACGCCGCAATTGCATTCGTCTGAACCATTCGGCAACTCATCTGTTACATGCGGCCTTGCGCCAGGTCTTGGGTGAGCATGTGGCGCAAAAAGGTTCATTGGTTAATGATAAGTATCTACGTTTCGATTTTTCACATTCTGAAGCCATGAAGCCAGAAGAAATTCGTGCGGTAGAAGATCTGGTTAACCAGCAAGTTCGCGGTAATTTACTTATACAGACCGAAGTCATGGCGCTGGATGATGCCAAGCAAAAGGGTGCGATGGCGCTGTTTGGCGAGAAGTACGATGAGCATGTTCGCGTGCTAACCATGGGGGATTTCTCTACTGAGCTGTGTGGTGGCACCCATGCGAGTCGTACGGGGGACATTGGCTTATTCCGGATTCAGAGTGAGTCTGGTACTGCCGCAGGCATTCGCCGTATCGAAGCGGTGACCGGGGAAAGGGCGATAGCTACCCTACACCAGCAAAGTGATTTGTTACAAAATATTGCAAATTTGGTGAAAGGTGATAGTAATAACCTGAACGATAAAGTTCGTGCAGTGCTTGATCGTACCCGTGCTTTGGAAAAAGAACTGCAGCAGTTGAAAGATCAACAAGCCGCCTTAGAAAGTGCTTCTCTGTCGAGCAAAGCGAAACTGGTTAGTGGCGTCAAGTTGCTGGTTAGCCAGTTGGATAATGTTGAGCCGAAGATATTACGTACTATGGTCGACGACCTTAAAAATCAACTGGGTTCGGCGATCATCGTATTGGCAACGCATGACGAAGGTAAAGTCAGCCTAATCGCGGGCGTAACCAAAGATCTGACGGACCGGGTTAAAGCGGGTGACCTAGTGGGTCATGTTGCTCAACAAGTCGGTGGTAAAGGTGGTGGCCGCCCGGATATGGCAATGGCAGGGGGAAGCGATATCAGTGGCCTTCCTGCGGCTTTAAACAGTATAGAAGCCTGGGTGGTTTCAAAACTGTGACTATAAAAAATTAGTATCAATAAATGCCATAACGTATTGTATGATATGGCATTTATTAGCGTGCTAACGCAATGTTGTTATAATTATCGGCACAAAGTTTTTTAGGTTGGCTAAACTTATTCATTAGTCTGGTGTGATAGCAAGTCTATGCCCAAGTTCATTTAAGTTATAGGTAGAAGGCAAAGGTATACATCCCAGTAGGTTTTTGTAATCTATTGATTTATTGGATTAAATCAATCTTGAGCTGAGGCGAGTGTGACTTGCGATAGTTCTGGTTGGGGCTTATGGATGAGGTTAATAACTAAGCACAGATAACTTCTCGGTACCTTACATGATAATGGGTATATTTACATTTATTGTTGTCCATTGACTTACGTTTTCACTGTATATCATGGATAATAGCCGGGAAACTGAGTGACCCGACTCTTTTAATCTTTCAAGGAGCAAAGAATGTTAATTCTGACTCGTCGAGTTGGTGAAACCCTCATGATTGGTGATGAGGTCACAGTTACTGTGCTAGGTGTTAAGGGCAACCAAGTCCGTATTGGTGTGAATGCACCCAAAGAGGTGTCCGTCCACCGGGAAGAAATCTATCAGCGTATCCAGGCCGAAAAGTCTCAACCGACGACTTATTGATTTCTCAATAGCGTCTCGTTAAATAGCGAGACGCTCTCCCTCCCCCCTCTTCAAATATTTCTCCTGATAACCTTTACGTTCTGACTCATTTTTTTGTCTGAGATCACCTGATGAGAGGGTGAATACGTGCTTTTTTTGCCGTCAAATCATCCATCTTGGCTGTGATTTGTGCAAACGCACATCAGTTAGGAAAAATTGTTTGACTTATAAGTCGGGGAAAGTAATATGTGCGCCACGCAGTGCCAATGTGCTTCTCTAAAAAGCAGATCAGGCACAATTCGAAAGAAGCGTGTGGTGAGGTGGCCGAGAGGCTGAAGGCGCTCCCCTGCTAAGGGAGTATGCGGTTAATAGCTGCATCCGGGGTTCGAATCCCCGCCTCACCGCCATTTGCATCCATAGCTCAGCTGGATAGAGTACTCGGCTACGAACCGAGCGGTCGGAGGTTCGAATCCTCCTGGATGCACCATTTTAGCCACATGGTCGTGTTATCAAGGTTGACCCTGGGGTATCAGCAGTATCAGTAATAGTTCTATGCATCCATAGCTCAGCTGGATAGAGTACTCGGCTACGAACCGAGCGGTCGGAGGTTCGAATCCTCCTGGATGCACCATTTTATAAACATCTCTCTAAGAGTGTTCGCCTTCAGATAAATACTATCTGAAAGGTCGCGCAAAAGAGGATAACGTTGCTTAAGCAACGGCCCAAAGGGCACCTCCTCGATGCACCATTTTAGCCGCCTGGTCGAGTTGTTGAGATTGGCCTTGGGGTATCAAAAATAGTTTCTATGCATCCATAGCTCAGCTGGATAGAGTACTCGGCTACGAACCGAGCGGTCGGAGGTTCGAATCCTCCTGGATGCACCATCTTATCAATATTCCTCTGTGTACGTGTTCTCCTTCAGATAAATACTATCTGAAAGGTCTCACAAAGGAGGATAACGTTGCTTCAGCAACGGCCCGAAGGGCGAAGCGCTTGCGCTGAGTAATCCTCCTGGATGCACCATCTTATAAACATCTCTCTAAGTGTGTTCTCCTTCAGATAAATACTATCTGAAAGGTCGCACAAAGGAGGATAACGTTGCTTTACCTCCATTCTTAGTCTGTTCATCGTTACATCAATTTATCTCTCTCCTGTGTGACAACTCATTTTGTACAGTGACATCCCTTACACTCTGGCAGCGACACTCATCATGCTTTACGCTAAAGTAGTCTCCTTTCCACTTATGTTTATGGAGTCCCAATGTACGACGGCTATCAAGGGTTGATCTTCGACATGGATGGCACCATCTTGGATACAGAATCAACGCATCGCCAAGCCTGGCATGAAGTAGTTGCACGCTATGGGATGACCTATGACGAAATGGCTATCGTAAAATTGAACGGTTCACCCACTTGGTGTATCGCTCAGGCGATTATTACAGCGCATCAGGGGGATCTCGATCCTCACTCTCTTGCTGCGGAAAAAAATCGTGTAGCAGAGGGGATGTTGTTGGATACCGTGCGGCCATTGCCGTTGATTGAGGTGGTGAAATCTTATCATGGTCGCCGTCCTATGGCGGTAGGTACTGGCAGTGAACACCGGATGGCAACGATGTTGCTGAGCCATTTAGGGTTACTCCACTATTTTGATGCTATCGTTGGTGCTGATGATGTCCAACACCATAAGCCAGAACCTGATACCTTCCTGCGTTGTGCTCAGTTGATTGGGGTGCTACCACAGCATTGTGTGGTGTTTGAAGACGCTGATTTTGGTATTCAGGCAGCAAGAAGCGCTAATATGGCGGTAGTGGACGTGCGTACGCTGTGAGTAGTACGCTGGCAACGCTATCTTTGTTTGGCAGTAGTTTCCTCAGTGCGACGCTGTTGCCAGGCAATTCAGAGATCGTATTGGTCGCACTATTGACCAGCAGCACGATTTCTCCAACGCTGTTGGTGCTGGCTGCAACGCTAGGAAATACCCTAGGAGGGTTGACCAATGTCATCATCGGGCGCCTGTTGCCGGTATTGAAGCCACAGCGGGGGACGGAAATGTCACTCGGTTGGTTGAAACGGTTTGGTCCGGCGGCGCTTTTACTCAGTTGGTTACCCGTGGTGGGCGATTTGTTGTGTTTGTTAGCCGGTTGGTTGCGTATGCCATGGGGTCTTGTTACGTTATTTCTGTGTGTTGGAAAGGCATTGCGTTACATCATACTTACCATAATTACGCTGCAGGGAATTGCCTGGTGGCAATAGCCAAGTGGATATAGTGGATATATAGTCAGGTTTACTCAAGGTGCCGTAAACAGAACTGAATGCGGGCCCAGAAAGCTTAGTAAACCAGATAACAAGGATGCGTAAGTGGCCTCCATAGCTTGCATAGCGAAGGGGATTGCCTCAAACGCAGGTTCAGAATGCCGACAAGTTGTCGAGTTTAGAAACGAGAGGTCAATTTGATCCCAGACGTATCACAAGCGCTTACCTGGTTGGAAGCGCATCCCCATGCATTAAAAGGGATCCTGCGCGGTATTGAGCGTGAAACATTGCGGGTTACTGCAGAGGGCAAACTTGCCACGACACCTCATCCGGAAAAACTGGGAGCGGCGCTCACGCACCATTGGATTACGACGGATTTTGCTGAGGCGCTACTAGAGTTCATTACTCCAGTGGATGATAATCTCGATCATTTACTGTTGTTCTTGCGTGATATTCATCGTCATGTCGCTCGTAAACTGGGTGATGAACGTATGTGGCCGCTGAGTATGCCATGCTTTATCAATGCTGAGCAGGATATTGAGCTGGCTCAGTTTGGTACCTCTAATATTGGTCGGATGAAAACGCTGTACCGTGAAGGGCTGAAGACGCGCTATGGGGCGTTGATGCAGACGATTTCCGGTGTCCATTACAATTTCTCTTTACCACTGGAGTTTTGGCAGGCATGGGCTGGCGTTAAAGATGCTGAAAGTGGTAAAGAACAAATATCGTCTGGTTATTTTAGGCTGATCCGCAATTACTATCGTTTTGGCTGGGTGATCCCCTATCTGTTTGGTGCTTCACCGGCAATCTGTTCTTCATTTTTGCAGGGGCGGGAAACCACTTTGCCATTTGAGAGTAATGGGCGCGGGATGTGTTATCTGCCTTATGCCACTTCGTTGCGTTTGAGTGACCTGGGTTATACCAATAAGTCGCAAAGCAATTTGGGCATTACTTTTAACGACCTGCAAAGCTATGTGCAAGGTTTAAAGCGCGCTATTGCTACCCCTTCGGCTGAGTACGCCGAGTTAGGGGTAAAAGAGGGTGATCACTATTTACAACTCAATAGTAACGTCTTGCAGATTGAAAATGAGTTTTATGCTCCAATCAGGCCAAAACGTGTAACCCAGGGCAGTGAAACACCATCAGATGCCTTGTTGCGTGGTGGTGTTGAATATATTGAAGTGCGTTCATTGGATATTAATCCCTTCTCACCAATCGGTGTTGATGCGGTACAGGCGCGTTTTCTCGATCTGTTCTTGATATGGTGCACCTTAGCTGATGCCCCCGAAATGAGCAGTGATGAGTTGCAATGTACCCGCAAGAACTGGAATCGGGTGATTCTTGAAGGGCGTAAACCGGGGCAAACTATTGGTATCGGTTGTAATGATAGTCGCCAACCCTTGGATAAAGTGGGTAAAGCGTTGTTTTATGATCTGAAACGCGTTGCCGAAGTGCTGGATAATGAAGCTGGTAATCAACAGTATCAGCAGGTGTGTGAGCAGTTGGTTGCTACCTTTGATGATCCAGAACTGACCTTTTCTGCGCGTATCCTGAAGATGATGAAAGCGGAAGGGATTGGTCGTGTGGGTTTAGATCTTGCGGAGCAATATCGCCAGATATTGGTGTCTGAGCCATTGGAAATCCTGACTGAAGCACAACTGGAACAGGAGCAGAAGTCTTCCTGGCAACGTCAGTATGAAATCGAAGCCGGTGATACATTGACCTTTGACGAGTTTCTGAAGGCAAACGGTGGGGGTTAAAAAAGAAAAGGCCACATCAATGTGGCCAAATATACATCTCTGGTACTAAGGGATGATGATAACAAATGCGCGTCTTTCTGTTAATTAAGACAGGGCAATTTGCAAAAGGTTTCATCGGTAGTAAAAAAAATTCAAAATAAATAGTTTTTTTATCAAGAGGTGATGACATGCCACTATTGGATAGCTTTACTGTAGACCATACCCGCATGGCAGCTCCGGCTGTCCGTATCGCTAAAACCATGCAGACCCCACATGGCGATACGATCACCGTATTCGATCTGCGGTTTTGTCGCCCGAATCAGGAAGTGATGCCGGAGCGTGGAATTCATACGCTGGAGCACCTGTTTGCCGGCTTTATGCGCGATCATCTCAACGGTAATGGTGTCGAAATTATTGATATTTCGCCAATGGGGTGCCGTACCGGTTTCTATATGAGTTTGATTGGTACCCCCCCAGAGCAGCGTGTAGCTGCAGCCTGGGCCGCAGCAATGAGCGATGTGCTGAAGGTGACCGACCAACGTAAAATTCCTGAGTTGAATGAGTTCCAGTGCGGTACTTATCATATGCATTCGTTGGAGGAAGCACAGGAAATTGCCAAGCATATCCTCGACAGTGGTGTGGTGGTCAATCACAATGAAGTGTTGGCGTTATCACCAGAGAAGTTGCAAACACTCCATATCTAATCAGGCAATGTTCAAGTAACTAACCACAGTTAAAAGCAGCTTGGTGGCAAACTAACTCATTTCAAACAGTTATCCCAGAGACACGCTTTTCATATCTTTGGGATTTACTGTTTTTGTACGCTGGATTGCAGTGACTTGATGGGGATAACACGCACCTGTTTAATCATATTATCCTGTACATCGAGAATATCGATATCATAGTGGTGGATGCGTACCCGCGTGCCGACCTTTGGGATATCTTCCAGTTCTTCCAGGATCATACCGTTGATGGTTCGGGCTTCCGTGGCGGGCAGAGTCCAATTGAAGGCTTTATTCAATTCTCGCACGTTGGCCGTGCCATCGATCAGTACCGAGCCATCACTTTGTGGATTTACTTCTTCTGCCAAGGTGGGTGACATGGAAGTGGTGAAATCACCAACAATTTCTTCAAGAATATCTTCCACCGTCACCAGTCCCTGAATATCACCATATTCATCAACGACGATACCGACCTTCTCTTTATTGCGCTGGAATTTTACCAACTGCACACTCAGCGGGGTACCTTCTGGCACATAGTAAATTTCATCAGCGGCGCGCAGCAGGTTTTCTTTATTGAACTCTTTTTTCTCGGTCATCAGCCGGTAGGCTTCACGTACCCGCAACATGCCAATGGAGTCATCCAGCGAATCACGGTACAGCACAATGCGACCATGCGGTGAATGCGTCAGTTGGCGCATGATTGACTTCCACTCATCGTTGACATCAATGCCGACAATCTCATTGCGTGGCACCATGATATCGTCAACGGTGACCTTTTCCAGGTCCAGTACCGAAATAAGCATGTCTTGATTACGGCGTGAAATCTGTGAATGTGATTCGTTCACAATGGTGCGTAATTCATCTTTACTGACGGCACCACTGGCTCGCACATTGGTATGGATGCCGAAAAGACGCAGCACCAGCGTAGTAATACCATTGAGTAACCACACGAGGGGGAACATGACTTTTTGCATCGGTTCCAGCAGAAAACTGCTAGGGAAGGCGATTCGCTCGGGATAGAGTGCGGCAAATGTTTTTGGTAGTACTTCGGCAAACAGTAATACGGCAAAGGTCAGGATACCGGTAGCAATTGCTACCCCCATGTCGCCGTACAAACGCATGCCAACAATAGTGGCTAATGCGGAGGCGAGAATGTTCACCAGGTTATTGCCAATCAACACCAAACCGATCAAACGGTCCGGTTTTTGTAGCAGTCTCTCTACGCGGCGTGCGCTATGGTTACCCTGTTTGGACTGATGGCGTAGGCGATAGCGATTTAGCGTCATCATGCCGGTTTCGGAGGCTGAAAAATAAGCGGAAATCACAATCATAATCACTAGAATGAAGATGAGAGTACCTGTCGAAACATGCTCCAACGCAGTATTCCTTATATAGCTATAGCGGAAAAGAGAGCCCCAGATAACTGGGGAGGATTGATCTTAGTGTACCATCTATTACTGGATTAAGCGGCTACCGAAGTAGGCTAAAGTCAGCAGAAAAGAACCAGCAATACTGAACCAGACAACAGGGCGACCACGCCAGCCCTTATGATAATGCCCCCACAGTAGGACGATATAAACTAACCAGGCCAAGGTTGATAGTACGGTTTTATGGATGTTTTCTTTGTCAAACAGATTATCCATATATAGCAAGCCAGTACAGAGCGTCAACGTGAGCAGTACCACACCGACTTGTGTGATGTGGAACATTTTTCGCTCAATGCTCATCAGGGGTGGCATGTCGGCAGTAAAACCGAGTTTTTTGTTCTTCAACAAATAATCCAGCCAAGCCAACTGTAATGCGTAAAGCGTTGCGATAATCAATGTCGCGTAGGCGAATAGCGCCAGACTGATATGGACCATCAGTTCCGGGCTGGCTTCCAGATGAGTGATATATTCCCCTGGCAGAAAGCAGACAAAGGCCAGGTTAATCATCGCAAAGCTGTAAACAATGGGCAGCAGGAACCAGCCACGATCACGTGAGGCGACCAAGGTCATCACCGAGCAGATGATCAAGCTGACGATAGAACTGATATTCAACAGGCTGAGGTTTTGCCCCGCGCTAACAGCAAAAATATGTTGCTGAAGTGCAATGGCATGGCTGACCAACGCCACTATGGCAGAAACCAGGGCCAACCGACGGTATGCACTGTTCTTCCGCAGCAAGCTGGGAATGATCAATCCAAGGCTGAGCAGGTAGGCTAACAAAGCCACAATAGAGAAAACGAGCATAGCGTTATTGAGCATCTACATAGTTATCGGGTTGTTTAATATACCAGTATAGCGTTGAGCCGTCCCTACTCCAACCAATCTCCAATGCGGTAGCAGAGATTGCCGCTACTTCGTGTTATAATCGCCGCAATTATTTCGCCATTGCGGCCTGACTCTTACGTTGAGCATGAGACGATGTTTGAAAATTTAACTGATCGACTGTCGCGCACTCTGCGCAATATTAGTGGCCGTGGGCGGCTGACTGAAGAGAATATCAAAGATACCCTGCGTGAAGTGCGTATGGCTTTGCTGGAAGCAGACGTTGCATTGCCCGTGGTGCGTGACTTTATCAACCGGGTAAAAGAGAGTGCTGTAGGGCATGAAGTCAACAAAAGCCTGACGCCTGGCCAAGAGTTCGTCAAGATTGTCAAAAGTGAACTGATCGCTGCTATGGGGGAGGTGAACACCGAACTCAATCTGGCAGCACAGCCACCGGCAGTGGTGTTGATGGCGGGGTTGCAAGGGGCGGGTAAAACCACCAGCGTAGCCAAACTTGGTAAGTTTCTGAAAGAAAAACAGAAGAAAAAAGTGCTGGTTGTTTCTGCCGACGTCTATCGTCCCGCGGCGATCCGTCAGTTAGAAACCTTGGCCGAAGGTGTGGGCATTGATTTCTTCCCTTCTGATGTCAAAGAAAAACCGCTCGATATTGTTAACCGTGCGCTGCAACAGGCTAAACTGAAGTTTTATGATGTCTTGATCGTCGATACCGCTGGTCGTTTGCACGTTGACGAAGCGATGATGGACGAGATCAAACAGGTTCATGATGCGCTCAACCCGGTAGAAACCCTGTTTGTTGTCGATGCCATGACCGGCCAGGATGCAGCCAATACCGCCAAAGCGTTTAACGAGGCGTTAGCGCTGACAGGCGTGGTATTAACCAAAGTTGATGGTGATGCTCGTGGTGGTGCGGCATTATCGATTCGCCATATTACCGGTAAGCCGATTAAATTCTTGGGCGTGGGTGAAAAAACCGATGCGTTGGAGCCCTTCCACCCGGATCGCGTGGCTTCGCGCATTCTTGGTATGGGTGATGTGCTTTCGTTGATTGAAGAGATCGAAAGCAAGGTTGACCGTGAACAAGCCGAAAAACTGGCGAAGAAGTTGAAGCAAGGTGATGGATTCGACCTCACCGACTTCCTGGATCAATTGAAGCAGATGCGTAATATGGGCGGAATGGCCAGCATGCTGAGCAAATTGCCGGGTGCGGGTCAGTTGCCAGACAACGTAAAATCACAAATGGACGACAAAGTATTGGTACGCATGGAGGCGATCATTAACTCCATGACGCTGAAAGAGCGGGCCAAGCCTGAAATCATCAAAGGTTCACGTAAACGCCGTATTGCACTGGGGTCGGGTATGCAAGTGCAGGATGTGAACCGTCTGTTAAAACAGTTTGATGATATGCAGCGGATGATGAAAAAGATGAAGAAAGGCGGAATGGCGAAAATGATGCGTGGCATGAAGGGTATGATGCCTCCGGGTTTTCCAGGCCGTTAAAACCGAGCCACATCGGTGATGTGGCTCGGTTTACGGGTTATTGGTTAGCGGTGAAAACTGTCTGAAAATAACCAGAGTGCAAAATGTAATCCCGAGTAATCTACGCTTTAGATTGCTTTTTGCGCCAAAATGAGTAAAATTTTCGAGCTTTTTATATTGCAACCGGGCCCCGTCCCTCAATGGGGCCCGGCTGTTTTATTAACTAAAGAGGATGTTATGGTAACAATTCGTTTGGCACGTGGCGGCGCTAAAAAGCGTCCGTTCTATCAAGTAGTCGTGACCGACAGCCGCAATGCGCGTGATGGTCGTTTCATTGAGCGCGTAGGTTTCTTCAACCCAATCGCATCTGGTCAGGCCGAAGCACTGCGTCTGGATCTGGATCGTATTGAGCACTGGATTGGTCTGGGTGCGACTGTTTCTGATCGCGTTAGCGCGCTGATCAAAGACGCTAAGAAAGCAGCGTAATCTGTTGCGGTGGTGGCAATGAGCAAGCAACTCAAACCGGTGGTTCCTCAGCAACCGATTGTACTCGGCAAAATGGGTTCTACTTACGGCATCCGAGGTTGGCTCAGAGTGTTTTCATCCACCGAGAATGCCGAAAACATATTTGACTATCAGCCTTGGTTTATCCAGCGCTCGGGTCAGTGGCAGCTTGTCGAGTTGGAAGACTGGAAGCGCCATAATCAGGATCTGATCATCAAAATCAACGGTGTTGATGATCGGGATGCCGCGAATTTACTGACGAATTGTGAAATCGTTGTAGATTCTGAGCAATTGCCTTCTCTGGAAGGAGATGACTACTACTGGAAAGACCTGATGGGCTGCCAGGTAGTCACCACTTCAGGATACGAACTGGGTAAAGTCGTTGATATGATGGAAACCGGTTCAAACGACGTGATGGTCGTGCAGGCAAACCTGAAAGATGCATTCGGCATGAAGGAGCGGTTAGTTCCGTTTCTTCATGGGCAGGTTATCAAGAAAGTCGATCTCGCAGCCAAGGTCATCGAGGCTGAATGGGATCCTGGTTTTTGACCTTTGGTTTAATGGCCGAAGCAGATGGAATAACAACACGGGGATTGGCTGGTGTTTATTGGTATTGTTAGCCTGTTTCCTGAGATGTTCCGTGCAATCACCGACTATGGGGTCACTAGCCGAGCAGTAAAAAATGGCCTGCTGAGTGTGCAGTGCTGGAGTCCACGAGACTTCACCCACGATCGGCATCGTACCGTGGATGACCGCCCTTATGGCGGTGGCCCAGGAATGTTGATGATGGTGCAACCTTTACGGGAAGCCATTACTGCAGCAAAAGCAGCGGCAGGCGAGGGCGCAAAGGTGATTTATCTTTCACCTCAGGGGCGCAAGCTGGATCAAACTGGCGTGTGCGAGTTAGCGGCTAATCAGAAGATGATTCTGGTTTGTGGTCGCTATGAAGGGATAGACGAGCGGGTGATCCAAACCGAAATTGACGAAGAATGGTCAATCGGCGATTACGTTCTCAGTGGTGGTGAACTGCCAGCAATGATCCTGATTGATTCAGTCGCCCGTTTTATACCGGGTGTTCTGGGCCATCAGGCATCAGCGGAAGAAGACTCTTTTGCTGATGGGTTGCTTGACTGCCCACACTATACCCGCCCAGAGGTGTTGGAAGGGATGGAGGTTCCAGCAGTTTTACTGTCGGGAAACCATGCCGAGATACGTCGCTGGCGCTTAAAGCAGTCGCTGGGCCGAACCTGGCTTAGAAGACCTGAACTTCTAGAAAGCCTAGCTCTGACTGACGAGCAAGCGGTGTTACTGGCAGAGTTCCAACGGGAACATCTGGCCGAGTAACAGAACCATGAAGGGAACGTCTGAGTATTGTCTCGACGAGACCGATATATCAGTTTACCTAGGGTAAGAGACATATTATGAGCAACATTATTAAGCAAATTGAACAAGAGCAGATGAAGCAAGACGTACCTGCATTCCGTCCGGGTGATTCCGTGGAAGTCAAGGTATGGGTCGTTGAAGGTGCTAAAAAGCGTCTGCAGGCATTTGAGGGCGTGGTTATCGCTATTCGTAACCGCGGTCTGCACTCTGCATTCACTGTTCGTAAGATTTCCAACGGCGAAGGTGTTGAGCGTGTTTTCCAGACTCACTCCCCAGTAATCGACAGCATTACTGTTAAGCGTCGTGGTGCCGTTCGTAAAGCCAAACTGTACTACCTGCGTGAGCGTACTGGTAAGTCTGCTCGTATCAAAGAGCGTCTTAACTAAGATACAGCTAACGCTGCATCCAAAAGTTAATAGCTATCAGGGGCTTATCGTTATGGTAAGCCCCTTTTTTATACAGTCCTCCGCTGGTCAGTGATCTTCCATACACCAATACCCTAATGAGAACTATGGGCTTTTTTGTCTATAGAAAAAGGCGTTGGCTTTATACCAACCCCTTTCCTTTTTAATTCCCACCGAATACTTACGACAAAAAAGAAGAGAAAGTTATAACCCGTACATTAAGGTGATTGAGGTGGCGGTATCCGTGTTTTTAGGCGCAGAAGCGGGTGGCTTGCTGTTGTAGTTTACCGTATAGGCCAGCCGTAAGGAGAAGTCGCTGTTTATAGCGACCGTGAGTGCTGTTTCCGAATTCAGCGTGGTTTGGTCGTTAGCCAGCGCAGAGATACCTTCAGACAGATGAGCATTATCAGTCAGTTTGTAGGAATAGTTGGCTGCACCGTAAGCTAATGCACGAGTCGTTTGACCACCAGCACGGTATTCATCATGGCGTACACCAGGGCCGAATTCGAGACGCAAATCATGAATTGGGTCGTTAAAGATCTGACGACCATAACCCCCGGTGATTGTGGTGCGCGAGTTATAACCGGCAAAACGATCATTTAGCCAGCCTAGCTGACCAAACATGTAATTACGGTCGGTTAGATTGTAACGAGTACGCCCACTGGCTTGATATCTTTCAGAAGAGCGTACATTGGCAGAGGTCGTGTTATTGGCTGAACCCCACAAACTGTAGGCGGTATTATTGTTAAACCAAGTCATCGTGGTATTGGCCAGTAACGCGGAGTTCTGGGAGTTGCCCGATTGCGCGTTATAACCAGCCTGAATATTGCCATCAAAGGGTGTCTTGGCAGTGGCTGGGTCGTCCATCGCAGTAAAAAGAGTATTGTCAGCAAAGACAGAAACACTGGTGAAGGCAGTCAAGCAACTAAAATATAATGGAATGGCGCGACGAGCGCATGAAGAGAGCATTTTGGATCCAGTTGTTAAGAGTGATATTAAGTGATAACGATCACATTATATCGGTTCCCCTCTAGGACAAAAACAGCCTCTGTTAGCTTAATTTTTTTATTTTATACCGTTACTTATTCACTTTTCTTCTACTATGACGTCTTGATTTTAGCAGAGTAAAGCAGTGATGGGTCAGTAGCTTGAGGACGGCGGGGAAGAGCCTGCTCATAACGGCAACGGGAAATATTCCGTTGCCGTCAAGCAGGTAATTACAGGAAGGCCGTGACCAGAAGGTAACCGGTGATACAAGAGCAAAATACACCGATCAAACCTGGGATAATAAAGCTGTGGTTGATGATAAATTTACCGATGCGGGTTGTTCCTGAACGGTCAAAGCCGATACATGCCAAGTCGCTGGGGTAAGTTGGTAAGACGAAGTAGCCATAAGCCGCTGGGAAAAAAGCCAACAACATTTTAGGGTCAACACCTAATTGTAAGGCCATTGGGGCAATGGCTGTCAGTGCGGCAGCCTGGCTGTTAACTAACTTGGAAACAAGGAATAGAACGATGGCATAAGTCCACGGTTGGTTTTTGACGACATCTTCCAACAGCAACTTCAAATCACCCATATGAGCCTGGAAGAATGTATCACTCATCCACGCCACACCAAATACGGAGAAAATAGCGACCATTCCGGCTTTGAATACGGCACCATTAGCGATCTCCGCGGGTTTGACTTTACAACCTATCAGGATAATGGCACCGGCTATCAGCATCATCATCTGGATCACCAGATTCATTGACAGCGGTTTTAGAGCACCTTTGGCATCTGCAAAGGAAGGGCGTAAGTCAGTGAAGGCACCCAGCATAACAACCACAGCGATAGCAGCAAAGAAGATCACCGTTGACCAGTAAGCCTGCTTGGGGAAGGTCTGGTTAAGTAAGGTTTCGGTACCACTGTAAATATAGGCACGTTGTTCAGGATCTTTGATTTTTTCCTGGAACTCTGGGTCTTTATCTAAATCTTTACCGCGACGCAGACTCCATAATGCCGCCATCAGAACACCAACCAGTGATGCCGGGATAGAGATTGCAAGTATTTCCACCAACGAATAGGCTTTGCCAATACCATGCCCAGCAGCAATGATCGATACTAAGGATACAACGGCAACAGAAACCGGGGACGCCGTGATGGCCATTTGGGAAGCGACAGAGGCAACAGCCATTGGGCGTTCAGGACGAATTCCTTTCTTAATGGCAATATCTGCAATGATCGGGAACATGGTGTATACCACATGACCGGTACCGCAGAGAAACGTCAGTGTCCAGGTAGTAAAGGGAGCGAGTAGAGTAATGTGCTGTGGATGGCGGCGCAGTAGTCGTTCGGCGTATTGCATCATGACATTTAAGCCACCAGCTGTTTGCAATACTGAAGCACAACCGATTACCGCTAAAATGGTTAGCATGACATCAACAGGAGGCTTACCTGGTTGCAAACCAAATATAAAGCAAAGCAAGAATAAGCCAATCCCACTTATTAAGCCTAGCCCCATACCGCCAAATCGGGTACCGACTAATAAGCAAAGAATAATGACTGAAAATTCCAGAGTGATCATGTGTTTCCCTTGTAATAAATGAAGAACTGCTAACGCTGACCAAAAAACCTAGGCTATGCGGATTCTATCTGTGTGCCCCCCTAGAAAGAGGTATGAGCGCTTTAGCGTTATAGTTATCCATTTGGCGTGAGATAACTGTGAGATTCCGCAATTTTTATTCACTAAGAGGGGGGAGTTTTCAGTGATAAATAGAGGTAAATAACGAATGAAAAATAAATGCTAGCCAATCGTGTTGCAATTGTATTTCAAATGTTTAATTGGCGTGCGAGCTAATTTTATTCGCTTCAGATTGTTTTTTAATCAGCAATTAAGATGGGAGATTGTTTTTTGTATACCCCTATGTCCAATCTTATTCAAGTTTCTGTCAGTGACAACAGGGGAGTCATTAGGTGGATACTATGACTTGTACAAAACACATTGATGTAAATTAAAGTGTACGAAAATAGTGACTCGCTTAGCTGCTGGGTGACTTTAAGATGTTTATTTTTTTAATAAAAACAACCTATTGAATGCCGATTTTTAACCGAGAGTGATGTTCTTCAGTAGATTTTATTCTGGATTATTTAATTTACACTAAATGGATTGAAATCTTTACACCATGTGGTAATGTAGTCGCACATCATCCTTAATGATCTCACTACGCTCAAACATACGGTAAATGATAGGGAATAGCATCATGCAAAAAGACGCGCTCAACAACGTACATATTATGGCAGAACAGGTACTCATTACTCCGGAAGAGCTGAAGAACCAGTTTCCACTCAGTGTGAGCGATGAGCATGAAATTGCTACAGCTCGTCGCACTATTGCCAATATTCTTAAAGGGCAGGACCACCGCCTGCTCGTCGTTTGCGGACCTTGTTCGATCCATGATCCCGATGCGGCACTGGATTACGCTCGTCGGCTAAAATCCCTGTCGGCTGAATTGAGCGATCAACTGTATATTGTTATGCGTGTCTATTTTGAAAAACCAAGAACCACGGTTGGCTGGAAAGGGCTGATTAACGATCCCTATATGGATGGTTCTTTTGACGTTGAAGAGGGGCTGCATATTGCCCGTCGCCTGCTGTTGGATTTAGTTGGTATGGGATTGCCATTGGCAACTGAAGCGTTGGACCCTAACAGCCCACAATATTTGGGTGATTTGTTTAGTTGGTCAGCGATTGGTGCCCGTACTACCGAATCACAGACACACCGGGAAATGGCTTCTGGTCTTTCGATGCCGGTGGGTTTCAAGAATGGAACTGATGGCAGTTTAGGCACAGCAATCAATGCTATGCGTGCTGCATCCATGGCACACCGTTTTGTCGGCATTAACCAGGCTGGGCAGGTTTGTTTATTGCAAACGCAAGGCAATCCAGATGGTCATGTGATCCTGCGTGGCGGCAAAGCCCCCAACTACAGTGCCGAGCATGTTGCCGCTTGTGAAAAACAGATGCGCGATGCGGGACTCCATCCTTCCTTAATGATAGATTGCAGTCATGGTAACTCAAATAAAGACTACCGCCGTCAGCCGACGGTTGCTGAGTCGGTTGTTGAGCAGATCAAGGCAGGTAACCGTTCGATTACCGGTATCATGCTGGAAAGTAATTTACATGAAGGTAGCCAGTCTTCAGAGCAACCCAAGGTAGATATGCGCTATGGTGTTTCGGTGACCGATGCCTGTATTGACTGGCAAAGTACCGAAACTCTGTTGCGGAAAATGCATCACGAGCTGGGAACTGTGCTGAAGTCACGCATTGGAGAGTAGTGATTTATGGTGGCTGAACTGACCGTATTACGCGATCAAATTGATGAAGTAGATAAAGCGTTGTTAGCTCTGTTAGCAAAACGACTAGAGCTGGTGGCCGACGTGGGTGAGGTCAAAAGTCGCTATGGCTTACCGGTTTATGTTCCTGAACGAGAAGCCGCAATGTTGGCTTCTCGCCGTAAAGAGGCGGAAGGTCTCGGTGTTCCACCCGATTTGATCGAAGATGTCTTGCGCCGCGTAATGCGTGAGTCTTATACCAGTGAAAATGACAAGGGATTTAAAACCCTCTGTCCGCAGTTGCGGCCAATCGTGATTATTGGCGGCAACGGTCAGATGGGGCGTTTGTTCAACCGGTTACTGACGTTGTCTGGCTATCAAGTCAAAGTGCTGGATAGGGAAGATTGGCCGCAGGCAGGGAGCTTGCTGGCGGATGCTGGGATGGTGATAGTCAGTGTCCCTATTCACGTTACAGAACAGGTCATAAACCAACTGCCTCCGTTGCCGGAAGATTGCATTTTGGTGGATTTAGCTTCGGTGAAGAACCGACCATTGCAGGCGATGTTGGCGGTGCACCCTGGCCCGGTGGTAGGTTTACACCCGATGTTTGGCCCGGATGTTGGCAGTGTGGCGAAGCAGGTCGTGGTCTATTGTGATGGTCGCCAACCTGAGGCTTATCAGTGGTTACTCGAGCAACTGCAGGTCTGGGGCGCTCGGTTACACCGCATTAGTGCGGTTGAACATGACCAGAACATGGCTTTTATTCAGGCGTTGCGTCACTTTGCTACTTTTGCTTATGGTTTGCATCTGGCTGAAGAAAATGTGCAATTGGAGTCGTTGCTGGCACTCTCTTCGCCTATCTATCGCTTGGAGCTGGCCATGGTGGGGCGATTATTTGCTCAGGATCCACAGTTATATGCCGATATCATTATGTCGTCGGATGAGAATATCCACTTGATCAAACGTTACTACCAGCGGTTTGGTGAGGCGATTAAGCTATTGGAGCAAGGGGATAAACAGGCATTTATCCAAAGCTTTTGCAAAGTAGAGCAATGGTTTGGTGATTATGCTCAGCGTTTCCTGGTTGAGAGCCGTTCACTATTGCGTCAGGCGAGTGATAATCGTCAGTAGAATATTAATGAAAGGGCTAGTGTTCGGTAAAACTGAACCCTAGCCCAGTGTCATGAGTTAAGCAGGATTAACCGGTACAATATTTTCACTGGGATAGCACCCTAATACTTTCAACGAGCGGGTGAGTGGTGCCAGGTCTTTCAGCGCTTTTTCCATCGTTGCAGAACGCAAGTTAGCTTGCACATCAATATAAAACATCTCTTCCCACGGGTTGCCATTGATTGGGCGAGACTCCAATTTAGTCATGATGATGTTGTTGTCACGCAGCACCAATAAGGCTTCAACCAATGCGCCAGACTGTTGGCCAGTGGCCATAATCAGCGTAGTTTTGGCTGGCACTTGCTCAGAAACATCAATCGCTTTACGTGCCAGGACAATGAAACGGGTAATGTTCTGTTTTTGGTTGGCCAGATTATGCTCAAGGACTTGCAGGTTATACAATGCCCCACCGGCTTCGCTACCCAATGCGGCGATCGTTGGCGAGTTCAGCTTGGCGACTTTTTCCATCGCTGCCGCAGTGCTTTCGCAATACTCAATCTTCCACTGAGGGTAGTGATTAATAAAATGGCTACATTGCTGGAAAGGTTGGGGGTGGCTGTAGACAACTTCTATCTGTTGTAGAGTCGTCGTTCCTGACACTAATACGCAGTGATCAATAGGCAATGTGAGCTCACCGATGATTGATAGGCTGGTATGTTGCAATAGGTCGTACACATCATTGATAGAGCCTGAACTGGTATTTTCGATTGGCACAATAGCGTAGTCAGCTTGCCCCGTTTCTACCTGAGTGAAAATGTCCTGAAATTTTTGACAACCACATTCTATTAGTTGATCGAAATGGCGGGCTGCATATTGGCGAGCTGCCAAATGTGAGTAGGAGCCTTTGGGTCCTAAAAAGGCAATACGTACTGAGTCTTGGCTAATTTGGTTTAGTTGATGTTGCAGCAAGGCTTGTTGAGTCAGTACGGAATCTTCGATGATCAGCTGGAACAGGCGGGTAATATAGAAACCGTCTAAATCATAAGGTTTTGCCGCGCTTACCAGCGCGTTCAGTAGATCGCGCTCCCGTTCTTTATCACGGATCGGGCGGTGTGAATGTAGTTTGGTTTTACCCACTTCAATGGCCAGTTCCCGGCGTTCTGCCAGTAGAGCCAGTAATTTCATATCTAGAGCGCTGATTCGCTCACGTAGTACCAGTAACGGGTTGTCAGTCATAGTCAGTTTTGCCTTGTATTCTATCGCTGAGTTCATGTTCCCACGACCCCACATAACTCCTAGAGGCGTGAACTAGGGCAGGGTTGCAATTTTTTGCCAAGTAACTATAAAAAAAGCACCATAAAAAAAAGCACCATAAAAAAAGCCCCCAGTATCAGGGGGCTTTGTTATTCGTCTTCGCACTTTTTCTCATATGACGAAAAGCCCCCCATTCATGGGAAGGTAAAAAAGAATGCGAAGAGGAACAGGTTATGGCTCATCATTATCTCAAAGGTGTGTGATTGAGTGTTTAAAGTAACCGTTGGCTTTTCTCTCTGTCAATAAAAACTGCGAGACAAAAAACGCGCCCGGAGGCGCGTTCGATAGTAAGCGGCTACTTATTGGGTTTACTTCTCTTCCGGGATCACTTCCGGAGCGAGATCTTTTACACTGGCAGAGGCTCGGCGAGCTTCGCTTTTGTGTTGTACTTTGTTCAACTGACGCTCAAGTTTGGTAATCAGTTCGTTAATGGCAGCATACATATCTTCATGTTTGGCACTGGCAACCAATGGGCCATTAGGTGTAGTAATTGTTGCGTCTACTGCAAACCCCTGCGGTTCTTTAGAGAGAACAATATGGGGGTTAATCAGCTGCGCCTGCCATTTTTCCAGTTTTTTGAGACGGTCTTCGACGTGACTACGGATTGCGGAAGTGATATCCATTTGTTTGCTGGTAATGTTGACTGTCATATAACTTACCTCTCTGTCTTTCCGTCTTGGTTAAATTCAGCATACCGCGCTTTCCAACGAAATGCGTGAGAAAAGTCTTATATTTTTGTCGCTTTTTGCAAAGTTAACTCAATCTGTGATTTAACAGATAAAATCGCTATCTGATACTTGAGTGTCGGCAAAAAATCGCGCATTATCGATAGGTTAAGGGCTCGCATAATTTATCTAATGTTATGTTTTTATGAGTAAAATTTCGCTGTGATGCTTGACGTGGCTGTTTTCAGGCTGGTTGCCCAACGGTGAGGTGGAACCAGCAGACTTCTCCATGTTTGAGCAATATGTCAATGACCCTCGCGTTACGCCACCCGCAGAGCTGCAAACACACCTCTATCTTTTCTATCTTTCGGTGAAGTAATCCTGCCCGACTGTTGCGTTCGAGTTTCGCATCACGGCGATTCGTGGTGTTAACGGACGCTAATTGCCCCGTTTAGTGCGGGGGTTCCCTCTATGTCGTGCTGGCAAGTCACACGTTGCATCAGTGTTTGGATCAGATCAAGCATGGCATGTTGAGTGAGTGTCATGGCTCGGCGGGCACTGGTGGCAAGCGCCAGTCGGGTTGTGAGGGGGGGAGAGCCAATCTGCCGCATATGCAGCAGCTCTGCTTTTTCAAAGCGTACCAATGCCATTTGCGATAATACCGCGCAACCTAGGCCATCACAGACCAGTTCCAGAATGGCTGGGACGCTGTCGATTTCCAGTGCGATATTCGGGTGGTAGCCTTGCTCTGCCAGTGCAGATTCAACCAGCATCCGAATGGAATGTGGCTTGGAAGGGATCACCAGCGGTTTATCTGCCAGTGCCGTAAGCGATACGACATCATCCGATTGAGTAGACGTGGCGCGTTCGATCAAATAGAGCGGCTCATTGCTGATCGGAATGATGTCGATTTCGGTGGTCGGTGTGGGGGTGTATAACAGAGCGATATCCATACGGCCATTACGCAGTGATTCCTGCATATTGCTCGACAACCCTTCACAAATAGCCAGTGAAGCATGTGGCATTTTCTGGTGGAACGCCCGTGTTAACGGAACCGTCAGCAGGCGTGACAGGCTTGGCGGTAGGCCGACAACAACGTGCCCAGATAGCGCACCTTTAGCTTTGCTAACGATCTCGCGGGTACGTTCGACCTGGTGAAGTATCCCGAGCCCATGCTCCAGCAAGGCTTTCCCTGCTTCGGTCATGGTGACACCACGCCCATTGCGCAGTAACAAAGACTGTTGCAGTTCAACTTCGAGTTGGCGGATCTGGCGGCTGATGGCGGACTGGGCAATGTCCAGCATGACGGCGGCTTTGGTAAAGCTGCCTAACTCGGCAACATGGACGAAATACTCGATTTGTTTCAGATCCATACTGATGCTCCTTTTGTCACTCTAGCACTGGCCGCACTTTTCCTGCAATTGCATGACGATGTCGTTTGCTGTGCTCTCGGTCACGCTATCTCAAAATAGCATATCTAATAGTTTGAAATGCCTATTTTACAAGTTGTTTACACACTGAATAATGACCCTATGCACCACTGGGCCATAACCTCATTGCTGCGTATCAGTGCGTTATTCCGCAGCCGATAGTTTCAAAACGCTGTGTTATCAGTCATCGACTCAAGGGAAAAGATGTTATGCAAAAGCCTATCTCAACCCTCTTTATGCGTGGCGGAACATCACGCGGTCCTTTTTTTAACGAAGCGGATTTGCCCACCGATCCCAAACAGCGTGACCGTATCCTGCTTGCGGTAATGGGCTCACCGGATCGTCGCCAGATCGACGGTTTAGGGGGGGGCAACCCGCTGACCAGTAAAGTCGGCATTGTTGGCAAAGGCACAACACCGGGCATTGATCTCACATTTCTTTTTGCACAAGTCGTCCCGGATAAGCCGATTGTTGATACCTCTCCTAACTGCGGCAATATGCTTGCCGCCGTGGTGCCTTTTGCATTGGAGACCGGATTAGTCAGCCCTCAGGGGGAGACCAGCACTTTCCGTGTATTGACACTGAACACCGACATGCAGTGCGACATTACCGTACAAACGCCCAATGGACAGGTGGCGTATGAAGGTCATGTCCGTATTGACGGCGTCCCAGGGACGGCGGCTCCCATCACCATTAACTTTCTCGATACCGCAGGTTCGGTGTGTGCCGAGTTGTTGCCGACCGGCAATGTAATGGATTCGATTGAACTCCCCGGAATGGGGCGGCTTGATGTGACCTGTATTGATAACGGGATGCCGCTGGTGATCATGCGTGCGGCTGATGTTGGCCGCACAGGCCGCGAGTCGGTGGCTGACCTTAATGCGGATATCGAGCTGAAAACACGCCTAGAGGCGCTGCGCCTGCATTGTGGCTATTTGATGGGGTTGGGCGACGTGGCACAAAAAACCTATCCCAAAATGTGTCTGATTGCCCCGCCAGTCAATGGGGGGAGTATTGCGACCCGTTGTTTCATTCCCCATGTCTGCCACGACGCGATAGGTGTGCTGGCGGCGGTAACGGTTGGTACGGCGTGTGTATTAACCGGCTCGGTAGCGGATGGCGTGGCCCAACTGCCTGAAGGGGCGGTCAAGCGGGTGTCTGTTGAACATCCCTCGGGGGAGTTTTCTGTCGATCTGGCGCTCAGTGCGGATGATCCACAACGGGTTGAAAAAGCGGCATTGCTGCGTACTGCACGCTTGATTATGCGGGGGGAGGTGATGGTACCTATCCCCTGACCACACGAAAAAGCGCGATATAGGGGCCCCTGTATCCGATGTTCGATCCGTATATTTGGCAATCGGTTAACCCGTTCGCTATCTGCACGAAGCACTTTGCAAACGCCCATCAACCGGCTTAGCAACCGCTTCAGTGGCGGCACGCCGTGTAACATCAGATTTTTAAAGGATCACTCATGCAAAAAGATATCATTGATGTTCAACACGTTATTGACCAAAGTCGGTTTTCGCCGTTTCAGTGGCTGACTTTTATTTTATGCTTTTTGATCGTTTTACTGGATGGCTTTGATACGGCAGCGATTGGTTATATCGCCCCCTCGTTGCTACAAGAGTGGGGGCTGGAGAAAAAGGATCTGGCTCCGGTATTGAGTGCAGCGCTGTTTGGTTTGGCGGCGGGAGCCCTGTTAGCCGGGCCGTTGGCAGATCGTTTCGGACGCAAGCTGGTGCTACTGGTCTCTGTGTTGTTGTTTGGCGTGTTTAGCCTGACGTCCGCCTATGCCGCAAATCTACACTCTCTGACCGCCCTGCGTTTTTTAACTGGCGTAGGGTTGGGGGCGGCAATGCCTAATGCCGTCACATTGATGAGCGAGTTCAGCCCCAGCCAGCGACGCGCCATGATCACCAATGCCATGTTCTGCGGTTTTCCGCTTGGGGCCGCATTGGGAGGGGGCCTGGCGTCATTGATGATCCCGCAATGGGGATGGCGCAGTGTGCTGATGTTGGGCGGGGTCGTACCGCTAGTGTTGGTATTGGTGATGTTACGCTATCTGCCAGAATCGGTGCGATATCTGGTGGCGAAAGGGAAACCGGTTGAACGTGTGCGCAGTATCCTCTCTCGTATTTCTCCGCATGTTTATTCTGCCAAAGCGTTTGTGCTGACTGAAGTAACCGCAGAGCAGGGGCTGCCAGCCCAGAGCGGTGTGCAGGTGATCCTCTCCCGCCGTTACCTCGTTGGTTCTGTCATGTTATGGCTGACTTATTTTATGGGGTTGGTCATCTTCTACGCCTTGATCAACTGGATGCCAATCCTGTTTCGTGAAGCGGGTTTGACGCCGAAAACCGCATTGCTGATCTCTGCATTATTCCCGTTAGGTGGCGTGGGTGCGGTGTTCTGCGGTTGGCTGATGGACCGCTTTAACGCTGATCGCACCATTGCTGTCTGTTATGCCCTCACCGCCGTGGCCGTAGCTGCTATTGGTCAGATGGCTCACAACGTTGGGCTGCTGGTGGCGGTGGTGTTTGTTGCCGGTACGTTAATGAATACGGCGCAGTCTTCCATGCCCGCGTTGGCTGCGGTTTTTTATCCGACCGCCGGTCGTGCCACTGGGGTCGCCTGGATGCTTGGTCTCGGGCGTTTTGGCGGGATTGCCGGTTCATTTCTGGTGGCTGAATTAGCGCGCCGTCATCTCGATTTCAGTGAAATATTTGTTGTGATCGCCTTCCCTGCATTGATTGCCACTATTGCGCTGTTGATCAAACAGTTCAGCGCACAAGCCAGAGCACGACGTGACCAACAGCAGGCTAAGGTGGCGATGGCGTCTGAGTTGACGGTGAGAGAGTGACTGCCTATTCGCGTGCGACATAGGGATAACACCACAAATTGAGTGATTTTTGAATTGAACAGGATGAACACATGATTATTGATTGTCACGGTCATTACACCACTGCACCTAAAGCGCTCGAAGTATGGCGTAACCAGCAGATTGCGAATCTGGCAACGCCTCATCTGGGGCCGAAAGTGTCATCGCTCAGCATCAGTGATGATGAACTGCGTGAGACGATTGAACAGAATCAGCTACGTCTGCTGAAGGAGCGTGGCCTGGATATGGTGGTGTTTTCACCCCGAGCCAGCTTTATGGCTCATCACATTGGCGATTTCAACACCAGCGCCACCTGGTCGGCTATTTGCAATGAGCTCTGTTTCAGGGTGTCGACGTTATTTCCCGATCACTTTATTGGCGCGGCGATGTTGCCACAGTCACCCGGTGTCGATCCCGCGAGTTGTATTCCAGAACTTGAGCGTTGTATCAATGAGTATGGTTTTGTCGCCATTAACCTGAACCCGGATCCTTCTGGTGGGCATTGGAATTCGCCGCCGCTGTATGACCGCCATTGGTATCCGATTTATGAAAAGATGGTGGAGTACGATATCCCAGCGATGGTGCATGTTTCCACCAGTTGCAATTGCAATTTCCACACCACAGGCGCGCACTATCTGAATGCCGACACCACCGCATTTATGCAGTGCCTGACGTCTGATCTGTTCAAGGACTTTCCCACCCTGCGTTTTGTTATTCCCCATGGCGGGGGAGCAGTACCCTATCACTGGGGGCGTTTCCGTGGGCTGGCACAAGAGCTGAAAAAACCGGATCTGCGTGAACATCTGCTGAAAAATATTTTCTTTGATACCTGTGTCTATCACCAGCCAGGGATAGACCTGCTGACCAACGTGATCCCGGTGGAGAATGTCTTGTTTGCATCAGAAATGATCGGTGCAGTACGCGGTATTGATCCACAAACCGGTCACTACTATGACGATACCCGACGCTACATAGAAGGAGCTGCGCTGACGGATGCACAGCGTGGCCTGATTTATGAGGGCAATGTTCGTCGTGTTTATCCTCGCTTGGATCAGGCGTTGAAAAATAGAGGCCGCTAAATCTGAAGGCGTGCACGGTGTTCGTGAAGGAGAAAAGTGATGAAAAATTTGAATCAACTGGGGGTAGTTCACCGCAGTATTGAACGTGCCGACCCCGAGGCGGTTAAGGCGCTATCGGCTTTTGGGGTAGCGACACTGCATGAGGCAATGGGGCGAGTGGGATTAATGAAGCCCTATATGCGCCCCGTCTATCCCGGCGCAAGAATGTGTGGAATCGCAGTGACCGTGCTGCTGCAACCCGGTGATAACTGGATGATGCATGTGGCCGCAGAGCAACTGAAGAAAGGTGATGTGCTGGTCGCTGCCTGTACCAGCGATTGTGAGGATGGGTTCTTTGGCGATCTGCTGGCCACCAGTTTTCAGGCTCGTGGTGCTCAGGGGCTGATCATCGATGGTGGGGTACGCGATGTGCGTGATCTTGAACAGATGAACTTCCCTGTTTTCTCTCGTGCCATCCATGCCAAAGGCACCATTAAGGCCACGCTGGGTTCAGTGAATATTCCTGTGGTGTGTGCTGGGGCACTGGTGGAGCCAGGTGATGTCATTGTGGCTGATGTGGATGGTGTGGTGGTGGTTCCCTCAGCCAAGGCAGGCCTGGTGGCACAGAAAGCCCACGAGCGTGAAGAGAAAGAGGCAGAGAAGCGGCAATTACTGGCTTCTGGAGTGCTGGGACTGGATATGTACAACATGCGTGAACCGCTCACCAAAGCCGGATTGCGTTATATCGACTGACCGACAGGGGAAAGAGTCTATGGAGCCCGAATTGATTGAAAACGGGTGCATCGGGTTGCTTGGATACGGTGAAGTGGGGCGCATTCTGGCGGAGGATCTGCGTGCCAGGGGGATAAAGCAACTGTGTACCTATGACAGCAAATTTTCCCAGCCAGCAACAGCAGGGCAGGCACTATTAGCACACGCTCAACAACACGGGGTGGTGGCGGTTGAGAGTGCCGCTGCACTGGGCGCTGCCAGTCAATTTATTATTTGCGCAGTGACTGCCGACCAAACAGTCAACGCAGCACAGGCTTGTGCTGGCGGTATCGGTAAGGGTGTTGGGTTTCTCGACTTCAATTCAGCGTCGCCAACATCTAAACAACAGGCGGCAAAGGCAATAGAGGGCGCTGGTGGCCTCTATGTAGAAGGTGCGGTGATGACCTCTGTCCCACCGTATCGCATCCGAGTGCCACTGCTGCTGGGAGGGCCGGCGGCGCACTGCATGCTGCCGACTCTGCTGGCGTTGGGGTTTGATGCCAAAGTGGCGTCCGAAACACTGGGGGTAGCCTCGGCCACCAAGATGTGCCGCAGTGTGATGATCAAGGGGCTGGAAGCGCTGGTGATTGAGAGTTTTACCGCAGCCCGCGCCTACGGTGTGGAAGATCAGGTTTTGGCCTCACTGGCAGAGACGTTTCCCAGTATTGATTGGCAGCAGCAAGGCAGTTATTTCTTTCAGCGGGTGATTGAACATGGACGCCGCCGCGCAGAAGAGATGCGTGAAGTGGCTGCCACCATAAGCGAGATCGGCCTAGAGCCTGCAATGGCATCAGGCACGGTAGTACGCCAGGCGTGGATAGCGGATCAGGCTGAGCAAGGGATTTTTGGTGCCCGTTCTGATGCCGCTTTTGCGCGCAGTACAGATTGGCGAACCGAAGCGGACCGACTACTCAATGATATCGCTAAAAAACCACCAGGGGGAGTGCATGAAGTTTGAAAAGACACCGGGATGGCTTGACTGGTATGCCAACCCATCGAAACCACATTTTGTTCTACCGCCCGGCAGTGTGGATGCTCATTGCCATGTGTTTGGCCCAGGCGAGCACTTTCCATATGCCGAAGAGCGGAAATACACGCCCTGTGATGCCAGCAAACAGCAGCTGTTTGCGTTGCGTGATCACTTGGGTTTTTCTCGCAATGTGATTGTGCAGGCCACCTGCCATGGCGCGGATAACCGCGCGATGGTGGATGCTTGTCTGGCTGCTAATGGCAAGGCCCGTGGTGTGGCGACTGTACGGCGCGATGTGTCAGATGAGACGTTACAAGCGTTACATGCCGCGGGGGTGCGTGGGGTGCGCTTCAATTTTGTTAAACGGTTGGTGGATTTCACCCCAAAGGCGGCATTGCAGGAAATTGCCGCCCGCATTGCCCCACTGGGTTGGCATATCGTGGTTTATTTCGAAGCGCAGGATCTCGGTGAGTTACGCGACTTTTTTACTGCGTTACCCACAGTGGTGGTGGTGGACCATATGGGGCGGCCCGATGTTCGCCAACCGGTGGATGGGCCGGCGTTCTCCGCGTTTGTCGAATTGATGACACAGCATCCGCATATCTGGTCAAAAGTGAGCTGTCCAGAGCGTTTGTCGGTGACAGGCCCAGCCGCACTGAATGGTGAACGGCAGAGTTACCGGGATGTAGTGCCGTTTGCTCGGCACTTGGTCGAACAGTTCCCCGACCGTGTGCTATGGGGGACGGACTGGCCACACCCCAACCTGAACAACTCTATGCCAGATGATGGACTGCTGGTGGATTTCATTCCACTGATTGCAGAAACGGCACTGTTGCAGCGCAAGCTGCTGGTCGATAACCCGATGCGGCTTTACTGGCCGGAGGAAATCTGACATGGCACTTGATAAACCGTACCAAGATGTTCCAGGAACCACCATTTTTGACGCAGACCAGTCACGCAAGGGGTACTGGCTTAACCAGTTCTGCTCTTCTTTGATGAAGCCAGAGAACCGCGCGCGTTTCAAAGCGAATGAACGTGCCTATCTTGATGAGTGGGCGATGAGTGATGAGCAAAAACAGGCGGTGCTGGCACGTGACCTGAATCGCTGTATTGCCTTGGGAGGCAATATTTATTTTCTCGCCCGCATCGGTGCCACAGATGGATTAAGTTTTCAGCAAATGGCGGGCAGCATGACGGGAATGGATGAAACCGCATACCGTGACATGATGATCCTCGGTGGACGCGCTATCGAAGGCAACCGTTATCAACATGAGTGGGAGGAGAAAAAGTAATGGCCCATATTTCTGCGAGTGTCTATACCTCCCATGTACCTGCGATTGGTGCAGCCCTGGATCTTGGCAAGGCCCATGAACCCTATTGGGCCTCGGTATTCGATGGCTATGCGTTTTCCAAGGCATGGATCCGCGACAACCCGCCCGATGTGATCTTTCTGGTGTATAACGACCACGCCACTGCCTTTGACCTCGATATCATTCCCACCTTTGCGCTCGGTACTGCGGCAGAGTACCCGATAGCAGATGAAGGCTGGGGGCCACGCCCGGTGCCCACTGTGTATGGGCATCCCGAATTGGCCGCTCATATTGCACAGAGTGTGATCCGTGATGATTTTGACTTGACGCTGGTCAATCGGATGCCGGTTGACCATGGTCTGACGGTACCTCTATCGCTGATGTTTGGCCAGCCATCTGCCTGGCCCTGCAAAGTGATCCCGCTGGCGGTGAACGTGGTGCAGTATCCCGTTCCTTCCGGTCAGCGCTGTTTCCAGTTGGGGCAGGCGATCAGCCGTGCTGTGGCGTCGTTTGATGAGGATCTGAATGTGCAAATCTGGGGCACTGGCGGTATGAGCCATCAGATACAGGGGCCACGCGCTGGGCTCATCAACTCACCGTGGGATAACCACTTTCTTGACCAACTGATTGCTGATCCGGCGGCGTTGGCCACTATGCCGCACATTGATTATGTACGTGAAGCCGGATCGGAAGGTATTGAATTGGTGATGTGGTTGATTGCCCGTGGTGCCATGGCGGATGTGGCTGGCGGGGCGACGCCTCGGCTGGCACATCGCTTCTACCACGTTCCGGCATCTAATACTGCGGTGGGTCACTTGATTTTGGAGAATGTCTTATGAGCAACACACTTAAGGTCGCCCTCGCCGGGCCAGGTGCCTTCGGCATTAAACACCTGGAGGCGATTAAAGCGATTCCTGATGTGGAAGTGGTGTCACTGATTGGCGCACGTCTTGATGCTGCCAATGCCGTGGCCGAACAATATGGTATCCCCCATGTCACTACCCAGTTGGCGGACACACTGGCCCTGCCAGAGGTCGATGCGGTGATCCTGGCCACTCCCACCCAATTGCATGCCTCTCAGGCGATAGCCTGTATGCAGGCAGGAAAACACGTTCAGACCGAAATTCCTTTAGCGGATTGCTGGGCAGACGCCCAAGCGGTTCTGGCCGCACAACAGGTGACCGGCAAAGTCGCCATGGTGGGGCACACTCGGCGTTTTAATCCCAGCCATCAGTGGATTTATCGCCGAACCGTTGCTGGCGAGTTCAACCTCCAGCAAATGGATGTTCAGACCTATTTTTTCCGACGTACCAATATGAACGCGTTGGGGCAGCCCCGTAGTTGGACAGACCATCTTCTTTGGCACCATGCCGCGCATACCGTTGATCTGTTTGCCTACCAGACTCGCTCACGTATCGTCAAAGCCAATGCCATTCAAGGGCCGATCTCGGCTGCTTTAGGGATTGCCATGGACATGTCAATTCAACTTAAGGCTGAAAATGGTGCCATCTGCACCTTGTCTCTCTCATTCAATAATGATGGCCCGCTCGGCACCTTCTTCCGCTATATCGGTGATAGTGGCACTTACCTTGCCCGTTACGATGATTTGTACAGCGGTAAAGAAGAAAAAATCGACGTTTCTGATGTTGATGTCTCGATGAATGGCATCGAATTGCAGGATCGCGAATTTTTTGCCGCGATCCGAGAAGGGCGTGAGCCCAATGGCAGTGTGGCGCAAGTGCTCGATTGCTATCGAGTATTACATGAACTTGAACAGCAATTGCAGGATAAGTAACAGGTTGATTTTCTGATAAATATCTCGTCTATATCCAAAATGATTCGGGTTGATTGCTGTGGCCCCATTAGGGGAGAGGCTCAGGAAGAGCCGAGTATTTAGGCGTAGCCAACTCGACTGCCCCTTGAAGTATCACAGGTATACCCGTGGGTTGTATAACGGCTTGAGGAGAACGTGATGAAAACACAAATCGCTATTATTGGCGCAGGACCTTCAGGGTTGTGTCTGGCACTGTTACTGAGCCAGAAAGGTATCAAGAGTGTGGTATTGGAAAGACAGACGCGCGACTATGTCGAAGCGCGCGTGCGCGCCGGGATACTGGAGCAAGGTATGATAGATCTCATTCGCCATGCCGGCGTGGGGAGTCGAATGGACAAGGAAGGCTTGCTTCATGAGGGTTTCAGCCTGGTGTTTGATCATCAGATCAAACGGATCGATCTCGCGGGTTTGAGTGGTGGAAAAAAGGTCATGGTCTATGGTCAGACTGAATTGACTAAAGATTTGTACGATAAGGTATTGCAGGACGATAACATCCAAGTCATTTTTGAAGCGCGGGATGTGTTGCCGACAGGCTTTTTTGACAATAAACCCACCATCAGTTTCATCGCCAACGGTGAACCGCAGGTATTGCACTGCGACTATATCGCCGGTTGTGATGGCTACCATGGCGCATCACGTGCCGCGGTACCGAAGGATCGTTTGCGGGAGTATGAACGCGTTTATCCTTTTGGCTGGCTGGGGCTGCTGGCAGAGACTCCGCCAGTCCATGAAGAGTTAATTTATGTCAATCACCCGCGTGGCTTTGCATTGTGCTCCATGCGTTCTCATACCCGCAGCCGCTATTATCTGCAAGTTCCGCTGACTGATCAGGTGGAAGCGTGGTCAGATGACGCATTTTGGCATGAGTTGCGCCTTCGCCTGCCAGAACCTTATGCCAGCACACTGGTCACTGGGCCATCATTCGAAAAAAGTATTGCACCGTTGCGTAGCTTTGTGGTTGAACCTTTGCGCTTTGGCTCTTTGTTCCTGGTGGGTGATGCTGGGCACATTGTGCCGCCAACTGGGGCTAAAGGATTGAATTTGGCAGCATCCGATGTGCACTATCTGTCAACTGCGTTGATCGCTTGGTATGAGGCGGGGCGTCAGGATCTGCTTGATCGTTACTCCGAAACGGCGCTGCGTCGTATTTGGGCAGCGGTGCGCTTCTCATGGTGGTTTACCTCTGTGATGCACAAATTCTCCGATGACCCGATTGAGCAGAAAATTCAGGTGGCTGAGTTGGAATACCTGATGCGGTCACAAGCAGGTCAAACGACGATTGCTGAAAACTATGTTGGGTTAGATTTTGCCGCAGATTTTGTCTAATCCAGTCACTGTACGATAAGGATGGCGAACTCGGCATCCTTACTCCTGAGTCTATGGTACTACCCCAATGTGGCTGTCTTGCCCAGCAAGATGAACATCGTACATACCAGCCCCATCCGTTCCAGCGTTACTAATGAACCACCATATACAAAACCGTATCTACGGTGGTGTGAGAGGACGGCGGGAGTGTGCCCGCCTCCTATTCGATTTTCAGTAAATATTTAAACCGGATTAGCGGTGATGATTTTCGCCACCTTGTCTGCTTGGGCATTCAACTGCAACTGGCGGTAAGCATTTTCCATCAACGGCAATGCATCGCGTGTTGCTTGAGTGTCCGGGAAATCGCGCATCATTTGCTCAACACGATTAACCACCGCGACGTAGGCACCACGTTTAGTGTAGTATTCCGCTACTGAGAGCTCATGCTTAGCGAGACGGTTTTTCAGGAACACCTGCCGTTTATAAGCATCTGCTGCATATTGGCTATCAGGAAACTGTTGAAGGAGTTGGCTAAAGTCGCGAAACGCGGCGCGCCCATGCTGTGGATCACGGTCCGAACGATCAACGCCGAAGAAGCCCTGTAGTGCGTTGTCATCTTGGGCCATGTTGGTCAGGCCACGCATATACATGACATAATCGATGTTTGGGTGCGTCGGATTCAGGCGCATAAAACGGTCGATCGAGGCTTGTGCCAACGGTAAATCGTCAGATTTATAGTAGGCATAAATCAAGTCCAACTGAACCTGCTGGGAGTACTGCCCGAAAGGATAGCGGTTATCTAACGCTTCGAGTTGCGTAATCGCAGCCTTAAAGTTACCTTCTTGTAGTTTTTGCTGGGCAGTAGCATAGATTTCCGAAGGTGGATTGTCGGGAACCACATCTTTGGATGTGGAGCAACCTGCCAGCATCAGACTCAATGTGGCTGCTGCCACCAGATATTTCATACGCGTCATGACGTTTTGATTATCCTCAAGGTGTTATTCCGGAAACTGTCCGTTAAGTTTCCGGCAAAAGACCAGTTATACCCATTACCTTTCAAATTTCAGGGGTATTGGCTGCCTGTACTTACCCGAATGATTAACTGCTTTATGCTTATCGGGCTTTACTCCGTTGCCACTTATCTGCATCTTGAAACAACATCGGTATACAATAGTACATTATATTAAACGGCATCGCCGCGAAAACCCAACGTTAATGAAGAAGTGACATATGGTACAACAAGTACAACTCACCGCAACGGTGGCCGAAACTCAACTCGGACAACGTTTAGATCAGGCTTTGGCAGAATTGTTCCCTGATTATTCCCGATCTCGCATAAAAGATTGGATACTGGAAGATCGTGTGCAGGTCAATGGAAAAACAGCAAATAAACCTAAAGAGAGGGTTTTGGGAGGGGAAACTGTTGCTATTGATGCACAAGTAGACGAAGAGGTTCGTTGGGAGCCACAGGATATTGCACTGGATATTGTCTATGAAGATGCCGATATTTTAGTGATTAACAAACCGCGTAACCTGGTGGTGCACCCTGGTGCGGGTAATCCAGATGGTACAGTGCTTAATGCCTTGTTACATTATTTCCCCGCAATTGCCGACGTACCTCGTGCCGGGATCGTCCATCGTTTGGATAAAGACACCACCGGTTTGATGGTTGTGGCAAAAACGATTCCAGCGCAAACACGCTTGGTTGAAGCTTTGCAGGCACGTGAGATTACCCGTGAGTATGAGGCAGTGGCAATCGGTACCATGACTGCGGGGGGCACCGTGGAGGAGCCGATAGCGCGTCACTCTACTAAACGTACTCATATGGCAGTACACCCGATGGGTAAACCTGCCGTAACCCATTATCGTATTATGGAGCACTTCCGCGCGCATACCCGTCTACGCTTGCGTTTGGAAACAGGGCGCACGCACCAGATCCGAGTACACATGGCGTACATTGGTCATCCGCTGGTGGGGGATCAATTGTATGGTGGCCGGCCACGTCCACCTAAAGGTGCTTCCGAAGCATTTATCAATACGCTACGTGGTTTCGATCGTCAGGCGCTACATGCCACTATGTTGCGTCTCTACCACCCGATCAGCGGTATTCAGATGGAATGGCATGCGCCATTGCCACCGGATATGGTCGAGTTGATTGAGGCATTAAAAGCTGACACCAAAGAATTTAGAGATCAGATGGATTGGTAATGAATTCACTTATTGTGCCTGATTGGCCTCTGCCTGCTGGGGTTAAAGCCTGTAGTACGACTCGACTCGGTGGTATCAGTTTACCTCCCTATGATTCCCTGAACTTGGGGGATCATGTTGGTGATGATATTCAGGCTGTGGCCCATAACCGCCAATTGCTGGTGGCATTGGCTGGTTTGCCGCAAATGCCATTGTGGCTTGAACAGGTGCATGGCACAAAAGTCCTGATGTTGGATGGACAAATGCCGCAAGACAAGCAAGCTGACGCGGTTTATAGCAATAAGGTTGGCCAGGTGTGCGCAGTGATGACGGCAGATTGCCTGCCAGTTCTCTTTGCATCACTGGCGGGTGATGAGGTTGCTGCTGCACATGCAGGGTGGCGAGGTTTATGCAATGGCGTGTTGGAAAATACCGTTGCACACTTTGCCGCTGAGCCAGCACAGATCATCGCGTGGCTTGGTCCGGCCATAGGCCCACGTCAATTCGAAGTCGGTCCTGAAGTCAGAGAGGCATTCATTGCGGTTGACCGTGCTGCGGCTGCAGCATTTATTCCCCATGGTGAAAAGTTTCTCGCGGATATCTATTTTTTAGCCAAACAGCGGTTACAGCGTGCTGGTATTTTAGCCATTTATGGTGGAAACCGTTGCACTATGAGCGAAATGAGTCATTTTTTCTCCTATCGGCGCGATGGATTAACCGGACGTCTGGCAAGTTTGGTTTGGGTGATATAACCTACTACCCTAGGACGATCCACAGATGCATAACGTTGTACTCATAATTAGTGTTGAAATAACCTTGAAAATTTGAGGAATGACCTCATTTGATCTCCAGTAGCAATTTCAACCTATATTGGAGGTGTTATGCGTCTGGATCGTCTTACTAACAAATTCCAGCTTGCCCTCGCCGACGCTCAATCTCTAGCCCTTGGGCGCGACAATCAATTTATTGAACCGTTACATCTTATGAGCGCGTTGCTCAATCAAGAGGGGGGCACGGTTCGTCCATTATTAACGGCTGCCGGAGTCGATGTTGCGCATCTGCGCACAGGCATCGATCAGGCTTTGGCTCGTCTGCCGCAAGTAGAAGGTACTGGTGGGGATGTTCAGCCCTCAAATGAACTGGTACGTGTTCTTAACCTCTGTGACAAGTTGGCGCAAAAGCGAGCCGATAAGTTTATTTCTTCCGAGTTGTTTGTGCTGGCGGTGCTTGAAGAACGCGGTACTTTGACCGACCTACTGAAAGCGTCCGGTGCAACAGTGGATAAAATATCCAAGTCTATTGAGCAAATGCGGGGTGGTGACAGCGTGGATGACCAAGGTGCAGAAGATCAACGTCAAGCATTGAAAAAATACACAATTGATCTCACTGAGCGTGCAGAGCAGGGCAAACTTGATCCGGTGATTGGTCGCGATGAAGAGATCCGCCGAACCATTCAGGTCCTGCAACGTCGTACCAAAAATAATCCGGTATTGATTGGTGAACCGGGTGTCGGTAAAACTGCCATTGTTGAAGGTTTGGCTCAGCGCATTATCAATGGTGAAGTGCCTGAGGGGCTGAAACATAAGCGAGTGCTTTCCCTTGATATGGGGGCGTTGATTGCCGGTGCTAAATATCGCGGTGAGTTTGAAGAGCGCCTGAAAGGGGTGTTGAGTGATCTTGCCAAGCAGGAAGGTAGTGTCATTCTCTTTATTGATGAATTACACACCATGGTGGGTGCTGGCAAAGCAGATGGGGCGATGGATGCCGGCAACATGCTTAAACCCGCACTTGCCCGTGGTGAGCTACATTGCGTCGGTGCCACAACCTTAAATGAGTATCGTCAGTATATAGAGAAAGATGCCGCACTTGAGCGACGTTTCCAAAAGGTCTATGTGGCGGAACCTAGCGTTGAGGATACCATTGCCATATTGCGTGGTCTGAAAGAACGTTACGAACTGCATCATCATGTTCAGATTACTGACCCGGCGATTGTCGCGGCGGCGACTCTGTCGCATCGTTATGTTTCCGATCGTCAGTTACCGGACAAAGCCATCGACTTGATCGATGAAGCCGCATCCAGTATCCGCATGCAGATGGATTCTAAGCCAGAGTCACTTGATCGTCTTGAGCGCCGTATTATTCAACTTAAACTCGAGCAACAGGCGCTGAATAAAGAGTCAGATGATGCCAGTAAAAAACGACTGGAAATGCTGAGTGGTGAACTGGAACAGAAAGAGCGGGAATATTCTGAGCTTGAAGAGGAGTGGAAAGCAGAGAAAGCTTCCCTTACTGGTACGCAGAATATTAAGGCTGAACTGGAACAAGCCAAGATTTCACTGGAGCAGGCCCGTCGTATGGGTGACCTGGCTCGGATGTCTGAATTGCAGTATGGCAAAATCCCAGATTTGGAAAAACAGCTTGCAGCAGCAACCCAAGCTGAAGGCAAGACCATGAAGTTGCTGCGTAACCGGGTTACCGATGCGGAAATTGCTGAAGTGTTGGCCAAAGCAACGGGGATTCCAGTGGCCAAAATGCTGGAGGGAGAACGCGACAAACTGCTGCGTCTTGAACAAGAACTGCATTCCCGGGTGATTGGGCAGGATGAAGCGGTGAACGCGGTAGCTAATGCTATTCGTCGTAGTCGTGCAGGTCTTTCGGATCCTAATCGACCAATCGGTTCATTCCTGTTCCTAGGGCCTACCGGGGTCGGTAAAACCGAACTGTGTAAAGCCTTGGCTTCGTTCCTGTTTGACAGTGACGATGCCATGATACGTATTGATATGTCGGAGTTTATGGAGAAGCACTCCGTATCGCGCTTGGTAGGGGCTCCTCCGGGTTATGTGGGTTATGAAGAGGGCGGATATTTGACAGAGGCTGTTCGCCGCCGTCCTTACTCAGTCATTCTGTTGGATGAGGTGGAAAAAGCCCATCCCGATGTATTCAATATTTTATTGCAGGTGTTGGATGATGGGCGCCTGACCGATGGTCAGGGCCGCACGGTTGATTTTCGCAATACGGTGGTGATCATGACTTCTAACCTGGGTTCTGACCTGATCCAGGAGCACTTTAGTGAGATGAATTATACGCAAATGAAGGAAGCGGTCATGGAGATGGTCACTCATCATTTCCGTCCGGAATTTATCAACCGTATAGATGAAGTTGTGGTCTTCCATCCGCTGGGTCAGAAACATATCGCGCAGATTGCCAAGATCCAGTTGGCTCGCTTGTACAGACGTCTGGAAGAGCGAGGCTATGAAGTCAACATGACGGAACCAGCGTTGGAGCTGTTAGGTAAAATAGGCTACGATCCAGTTTATGGTGCTCGGCCATTGAAGCGAGCAATTCAACAGGAAATAGAAAACCCGTTGGCGCAGCAGATCTTGTCTGGGCAATTGCTTCCAGGCAGACCAGTAACGTTGGATGTGGAAAACGATCATATCGTCGCTAAACAATAAATGAATGATTGTGATTAATGATAGGGGTGGATTACCACCCCTATATTATTTGAACGGGCAGATGGGCTTTTGATTGGCAATAATCTGCAAATGACGAATCAATTGCTCAAATAACAGTCGATAATGGTGGTTTTGATTGTTATTTGAACGGTTGGATCTTTTTTTGAATTTAGGGGTTGCGGTGAACTGAGAACTCCCTATAATGCGCCTCCACTGCTCGGGAACAACGGCTGACAAGTCGCCCT